>JBBDSW010000067.1:0-30487 GCA_040904745.1 Nitriliruptoraceae bacterium | reverse complement strand
GTCCCGCAGAGCCCGGGAGCGCCGTACGCAGCACCCGCCCCTGCAGCACCCGCCCGAGGAGTCCCCGTGTCCCCTGACGATGGGTCCGCCGACGTGGACGACACCGCGTCCTCGCCGCCGCCCTCCCGTGATCGCCGGGACGACGGTCGCCCGGAGCAGGCGCGACCGCGTGACCGGACCGGTCGCCCCCTGCCCTATGAGGCCACGGGGGTGGCGCTGATCGAGGACCACGAGCCCGCCAGCGTCGAGGCGGCGCTGGAGCTCGGTATCCGGTTGTGGGAGGAGGAACGGTTCTTCGAGTCCCACGAATGCCTCGAACACGTGTGGCACGCCTCGCCCGCCGACGATGCGGATCTGTGGCAGGGGGTGATCCAGATGGCGGTCGCCGGTGTCCACCTGCAACGGGACAACCCGTCCGGCGCCACGGCGCTCCTGCGACGGGCCTGCGAGCGGCTCTCCTCGTACCCGGATGAGCATCGGGGGGTCGCGGTGACCACGGCAGTGGCGCGCTGCAGCGTGCTCAGTGCCGCACTCGAACGCGGTGAGGACCCGGCGTCGGTCGTGATCGGCCGGTTCCCGGCGGCCGCCGGAGGAGCCTGGTTCGCCCGCGATCCGAGCTTGCTGGGCCCGGGTGACGAGCCGACGCCGATCCCGGACGAGCCGACCTGGGTCACCGCTGGCCGCCCGAGGTCCGCCCGGCGCCGTGACTGACGGGGCGAGCGCCCTGCGACCTCCTCGGCCGCCCCAGTCCCCGACCATCGATCGCACGGGAGGTTCCCGGTGTCCGAAGACCCGACCACACCGCTGGAGGTAGGCCAGCGCTACCGCTGCGACGGGTGCGGGAACGTCACCCGTTTCGACGTGGTCGCCTCGTCGCGCACCCGCCGGTACCTGCACTTCGACCTCGGTGGCGCCAGCACGGTCGACGAGGAGGAGGTGCTCGCGGCCACCGTCGAGTCGGTCACCTGCCGCTGGTGCTCGCGGAGCGACACCGTGCGGATCGAGTCCGCGCCGAGCGCTGACCAGGGCCTGCCCTCGGCGTGACCGACCTCCCGGATCCCGTCCACCTCGACGCCGCACGGCTCGAAGCCCTGGATCCCGACACCTGGGCGGCGGTCCTGGTGGCGCTGCGGGCCGAGCTCACCGCCCGCGACGAGGTCGACGGCGAGGTGGCCGGGCTGCGGAACGAGGCCACCAGCCGGCTCGTCGCCGGCCCCGGGCGCCGGCGGGCTGCGGCCGCGCTCGCCGAGGATCCCGGGCTGGCCGCCGGTGTGCTCGCCCGCCTGTCGAGCGAGGTGCTCGAGCTCGTCCGTGCGACCCCGAGCCCGCCCCCGGACCGCGGGCCGTCGTCGAGGGCGCATGGCGGCAGGGATGACCGGCTGCGAGCCGAGGTGGAACGAGCCAAGGAGCGGGCGCGTGAGTTCCAGGACGACCGCGACCGATGGCGGCGGCGGGCCGAGGGAGCGGAGACGCGGGCGGCACGGCTCGAGGCCGAGCTCGCTTCGGCCCGGGCCGAAGCGGCGGCCGCGGCGGCCGAGATCGAGCGGCGTGAAGCCGAGCTGGCGGACGCCGCCGACGCGCGCGAGCGGGCGGTTGCCCGTGAACGCCGTCGGCGTGACGGGGAGGTGGCCCGCCTCGAGGAGGCGATCGTCGAGCTGCGGCGGGCCGAGGAGGAACGCCGCGTAACCGCCCGACGTCAGGAGGAAGCGGCCCGCAGCGCACGGCCGACGCCCGCGCCGTCCGCGCCCGCGGACGACGCCCCCGTCGGGCTCGAACCGGGACGTCCGACCCCGCTCCCCGATGGGTTGTCGCCCGCGACCACCGAGGGTGCCCGGGCCCTGCTCGGTCCGGGCCGTCTCGTGCTCGTCGACGGGTACAACGTGACCCGCCAGCATCGCGGGGACCAGGACCTGGAGGGCCAGCGCACCTGGCTGATCCAGCGGTTGGCCACGGCGGTCGCGGTGCGCGGTATCCGGCCCGTCATCGTGTTCGACGGCCAGCGAGCCGGTGGCGGCCGACCGCTGCTCGGCCATCACAAGGTCGAGGTGCGCTTCACCGCGAGCGGCATCACCGCGGATGACGAGATCGTGTTCGCCGTGGCGGCGACCGACGAGCCGGTGGTCGTGGTCACCGACGACCGGGAGCTGCAGGACAGGGTCATGGCCACCGGCGCGGACGTCGTGCCGACCACAGCCTTCCTCGGCGCGGTGCGGGGCTGAGATGCGGGTCCTGTGGGTGACCAACGACCTGGAGCCGCGGACCGGGGGGATCCAGCAGTTCGTCGGCAACCTGCTCCGGCGGGTCCATCCGGAGACGACCGTCGTGATCGGGCCGGCGGGCGGTCCGGAGGCGACGCTCTTGGACGCCGCCCGCCGCCACCGGACCGTGAGGGCACCCGGAGCGGTGCTGCCGACCCCCGCCGTCCGGCGGCTGGTCGTGGACGTGGCGCGGACCCACCGGCCCGACGTCATCGTGCTCGGTGCCGCGTGGCCGCTGGGTGAACTGGCCCGACCGCTACGCGCGGCGCTGGGTGTCCCCGTGGTGGCCCTGTCGCACGGTCTCGAGGCGGGGATGGCCGGTGCCGGGCTCGGACACCTGATCCACCGCGCGACCCGCGACCTGGCGGCCGTGACCACCATCAGCCGCTTCACGTTCGAACGGCTGCGCCCCCATCTCGCTGCCGAGCGGATCCGGATGCTCCCACCCGGCGTGGACATCGACCTGTTCCACCCGGGCGTCGACGGGAGCGCGCTCCGCCAGCGGCTCGGGGTCCCGCCGGACGCCGTGGCGGTCGGGTGCGTCTCCCGCTTGGTGCCACGCAAGGGACAGGACCGGTTGCTCGACGTGTGGCCGATCGTCCGGGCGCGGCATCCCGATGCGTGGTTGGTGCTCGTGGGCGAAGGGCCGTTGGAAGACCGGCTTCAGCGTCGCGTCCGGGACCTCGGAGCCGATGGGCGGGTGGTCCTGTCCGGCCGTCTCGCCTGGGAGGAGCTGCCGGCGGCCCACGCCGCGCTCGATCTGTTCGCCATGCCGTGTCGGACCCGCTGGGGTGGCCTCGACGTCGAGGGACTGGGCATCGTCTACCTCGAAGCGCAGGCGAGCGGGGTCCCGGTGATCGCCGGACGTTCCGGGGGAGCGCCCGAGGCGGTCGCCGGTCCGGAGACGGGAACCGTCGTCGACGCTCGCGGCGCCGGCGCCTTGCTGGGCGCCCTCGACGAGTGGCTCGCCGACCCTGTGCGCCGTCGGGCCGCGTCCGTGCCGGCACGACGGTTCGCCGTCACCCGCTACGGCTGGGATGCCATCGCCTCCGACCTCCGTGCCCTGCTCGACGAGGTCGCGGCGGGGTGAACCGATCTCCCGTCCCGCTCGTAGTGAGGGGCGACGTGCACATGCGCAGACGACGAGCGAGGGCCCAGACATGCCGAACACCACGTTGCGGTCCGTGGCCGTGGTCCTGGCGGTACTCGGCGCCGCCTGTGGCGCGGCCGGTGATGAGCCTGCCGCCGAGGATGGAGCGGCCGACGACACGGTCGAAGACAGCGGCGAGGGATCGGTGGTCGTCGACACCGCAGCGACCGACCTCGGCACCATCCTGGTCGATGGCGACGGCATGACCCTCTACCTCTTCGACGAGGACGAGCCGGGGGTGAGCAACTGCTACGACGGCTGTGCCAGCACCTGGCCGCCGCTGCTCGGCGAGGCCACGGTCGATGGCGACGCGGAGGCGGACCTGGTGGGTAGCACCGAACGCGATGATGGTTCGCTGCAGGTCACCTACGACGGGATGCCGCTGTACCACTACACCCCCGATCAGGAGCCCGGGCAGCTCGCGGGCCAGGGTGTCGGCGGTAGCTGGTGGGTGGTCGACCCGGACGGGCAGGCGATCACCGATGAGGAGCCCGCAGCCTCGCTGGACGATGGATACTGACCCGCATGACGATCGAGCGAGGCGGCGCGGCGGTGGAACCCTCGAGGGAGACGATCTCCTCGATCGAGGACTTGCACGACCGTTATGCGGGCCCGCTCTACCTGTTCGCTTGGCGGCGCCTCGGTGACCGTCAGGCGGCAGAGGAGGCCGTGCAGGACACGCTTGTGCGGGCCTGGCAGCACGCGGCTCGGTTCGACCCGGCCCGGGGCTCCCTGTCGTCCTGGCTGTTCACGATCACCCGCAACCTGACCAACGACCGGCTTCGTCGCCGCGATCATCGGCCCGAGGAAACCGCGTTCGGCGACGAGAACACCGGTCTCACCGACGGCGACATCGACCGGACGCTGGAAGCATGGCAGCTGGCCGAGGCGCTCGGTGAACTGCACGACGAGCACCGCCTGGCCATCATCGAGGTGCACTACCTCGGCTTCACGATCCGGGAGGTCGCCGAGCGGCACGGCATCCCCGAAGGGACGGTGAAATCGCGCGTGTACTACGGCTTGCGCACGCTGCGTCTCCGGCTGGAAGAGAAGGGCATGACGCGATGACGGCTCCCGATCCGCATGTGCACACCGAGCTCGGGGCGTACGTCCTCGGCGCCCTCGAGCCGGTCGACCGCCACCGGGTGGAAGGCCACCTCGCGGACTGCGCGTCGTGTCGAGACGAGCTCAGCGAACTCTCCGTCATGCCCGCGCTCCTCGACCGGCTCTCCCCTGAGGAGGCGATGACCAGCTTCGAGGGGGTCGACCGGCTGCGCTCCGGCACCGTCGAGCGCTCCAGCGCGGCCGAGCGACGGCGGTACGAACGAGCACTGCGTCGCTGGCGATGGGCGACGTCGGTGGCCGCGGCCGCTGCGGCGATCCTCGCGGTGTTCGTCTGGACCCCCTGGGAAGGCTCGCCGGACCGGCTGGTCGTCCAGGTCGTCGCGCTGGCGGGGGAACCCCAGACGGTCGAGGGAACCGTCGCCGCCTACGCGTGGGAGTGGGGCACGACGGTCGAGCTGGAGGTCGCCTCGCTGCCTGCGGCCGACGCCTACGCCATCTGGGCCATCAGTGAGACCGGCCACCGTGAACGCGCCGGGACCTGGGGGCCGACCGCGCATCGCAGCGCCCGTGTCCGCGGCGCGAGCGCCATCCCGCGTGACCAGCTCGCTCGCGTCGAGGTGACCGATCTCGGGGGGGAGCCGCTCTTCGCAGCCGACTTCGCCGGAGAGGGGGCAGTCACATCGCGAGCGGGACCCGGATCACCCGGATGACGACGGGGAGGTGCTCGGAGGCCGTCACATGGGGCGTCCAGGCTTGGGACCGCCGCAGATCGGGGGAGAGCAGGATGTGGTCGCGCTGGTGCGTTGGTGCGGGGGCGGGGTAGGTCCGTGTGCCCTGTGGCAGCGCGTTGTGCAGCAGCGGATCGAAACTCTCGATCGCCGGACTGTCGGCCGGAGCGCCGAGGTCACCGAGCAGGACCGTCGGGACCTGTCGTTCCCGCAGCCGGGCCACGGTGCCGGCCACCGAGCGGGCCTGGCGGAGGCGCACCGCGTCCGCCTCCGGCCCGCTGGCCAGCTGCGTCCCGACCACGCCCAGCGGGATGTCCCCAGGGAGCACGACCACGGCGCCGAGGTGGCTGCGGGCCGTGTGCTCGACGCCGGCCGGAAGCGGCTCGGTGACGAACTCCGCGATCGGATACCGGCTCAGCAGGGCGTGCCCGTGGACCTCGTCGGTGGCGGGGGCGAACCGCACGTGCTCGAAGCCGAGCTCGGCCGCGAACAGCGGCAGGAGGTCCTGGCCCCCGTGCACCCACCACCCCCGGTCCACCTCGTTGAGCAGCACGAGGTCGACCTCGTGCTCGCGGAGCACCTGGGCCTGGCGCACCGGGTCGTAGCGCCCGTCGAGCCCGAAGCCCGATCGCACGTTGTAGGTGGCGACGGTCAGCCGCTCGTCGTCGGTGGGCAGCGGCTGCAGGACCGGCGGGCGGGTGACGAGTCCCACGAGCAGGACGACGATCACGGCGGCGGTGATGCTGCGCGCGCCGGCCATCGGCCGCAGCCGTGCCTGGACGGTCGGGGCGGCGCCATGGCGGGCGATCACGGTTCCGAGCACGGCGGCGCCGCCGGCGAGTGCCAGGAGCAGAAGTCGGTTGTTGCCGGGCAGCGGCAGGAGGTCGACGGCGTAGTAGCCGAGTGACAGCACCCCTGCGAGCCCCAGCGCGGCCGCGGTCACCAGTGCGCGTGACCGCGGGGAGGTCGAGGTCAGATCGTCGATCCCTGCGCCTGCGAGCGCGCCGAGTCCGACGGCGGCGGCGACCGGCCCAGCCACCCCGAGCCAGCCGGTCGCCGGCAGGGCAGCCGCCGTACCGATCAGGGTCAGCCCGGCCCCGAGAGGAGCGACCCGGGAGGGGAACATCCGCGGGGCGAACATCGCGGCGAGGACCGCGCCGACGTGCGCACCGGCGATCGTGATCGCCACGGCGCTCGGTCCCCACCCGGTCGCCACGGCCACCCGCCCCGGCACGGCGGTGAGCATGCCGGTCAGGGCGAACGCGGGCGTCAGCCACCACCACGGCCAGGCAGGCGGACCCTGCTCCTGGCCGCTCCCGGCAACGGGCCTGCCCACGGTGCGGGGGAGGGCGGCCGCGAGCACGGCGACCACGATCAGGCCGCCGAACTGCGCCCACGGGCCCGTGCTCCAGGGCAACCCCAGCCCGAGCGTCGCGACACGCAGGCACGCCTCCGCCGCGAAGCCGATCACCACCCCGACCCGTATGGGACGGGCCGCACTGCTCCCCGCGGTGAGGGCGACGATCGCGGTGAGCCCCGCGACGACCCCTACCGCCGCCGTCACCAACAGGACGGTTCCGCCGGGCTCGAACCACAGGACGATCCGGGCCCCGAGCAGCGTGCTGCCTGCCACCTTCCAGACCGTCCGTGCCGTGATACGGCCGATGGTCGTCGCGATGGCGATCGGGGCGAGCACCAGGGCCATGGTGACGCCGATGGCGCCGAGCGTGGAGATCCTGGAGTTCTGTGGCCACACCAGCACGGCGGAGGGCAGCAGGACCCGTTGCAACTCGATGAGCACGAACGTGACCGCAGCGGTGCCCAACACCGGCCTGCGGTGTTGAGCGACGGTCACGGGGATCCTGACGGTAGGTGCGCCGGAAGCCTATTGCCTGCCGCTACGGTGCCGATGGCCTGCCAACAGCAGCTTTCAGGGCGAGCGTGTCGAGGAGCGGGGCGGTGGACGCGGCGGTCAGCATCCGGGGGGCCGAGCCGTGGTCCACGGTGGGGGTCGGGGTCAGGGCTCGCACGGCGGTGGTCGTCGTCCACGGGTTCACCACCAGCCCGATCGTGACGCGTCCGTTGGGGCAGCACCTCGCTGCCGCCGGCTACACCATCGAGGTACCGCTGCTCCCCGGCCACGGCACCTCCCACCACGACCTCGCGGAGACCCGCTACGACGACTGGGCCGGAGCGGTCGCCCGGCTGCTCGACCACTTCGGCGCGCGGTGCGACCAGGTGGTCCTGATCGGCCATGGCCTCGGTGGGACGATCGCCCTGGATCTGGCGTCACAGCGGCCACAGGATGTCGCTGCCCTGGTCGTGATCAACCCGCGGCTGTCTCCCCCCGCACGGGTACGGCAGCGTTCGGTCGGGGTGCTGCACCGGCTCTTCCCGCTCCTGCCGCGAGCGATCATCGGACTGCCTCCCGACGACGTCGCGCTCGACGGGGTCGAGCAGCAGGCCTACGCCTGGGTGCCGACCCGCGCCGCCCGGTCGCTGTGGGCGGCACTCCCGCGCGTCCACTCGCAGCTGCCGTCCGTCGTGGCCCCGTTGCTCGTGGTCCGTTCCCCGCAGGATCGCACGGTGGCGGAGAGCGACGGCCGCCAGGTGCTGGAAGGTGCGGGGAGCTGGCACACCGAGGAACTCCTGTGCACCTCCAGCCATCACGTTCCACAGCTCGATGTCGATGCGGTCGAGGTGGCGACGACGATCGACCGCTTCCTCGACACCGTCCTCGCCGGGTGAGGGTCGCGATGCCCTCCGATCCCCGGCTACTCCACGTCGACGACGCTGGTTTCGTGCGGGCTCCCGAAGCGTTGGTCTACCGACGTCTCACGCATCTCGAGCGTTGGCCGGCCTGGTGGCCGGGGACACGGATGCGGCCGATGGTCGGGGCCGGCGCCGACGAGCGCTGGATCGTCTCGTGGCGGGGGGCGCCGGGTCGACGCCTCCGCGTCGTGCTCCGGCCGTACCGATGGCGCCACGACCTCGGGTTCGCCATGCAGGTCGATGGTGACCTGCGGGGACGGGCGGAGTTCTGGCTCGAGCCCGCGGCGAGCGGCACGATCGTCCACCATGTCCTCGCGGCGACCACGGCCCTGCCACGGCCGCGTCAGGTCGTGGCCGACCACCGTCGCGCGATCCGCCGCGGGCTCTGGGGTCTCAAGGACACCCTCCAACTCGAGGCGCGGACCAGCGCAGGACTCGACCCATGAGGTGTCCGAGCTGCGGAGCCCGCAACACCGAGTCGGCTGCCTGGTGCACACAGTGCTACGCCACGCTCGGGGCGCAGGACCAACCGGCCAGGGAGCAGGTGGCGCCACCGGAGAACGAGACGCTGGTCGGTGGTCCGCCACCACCCCCGCCGCCCGCGGATCCCGCGGAGGCGGGTGCCGCGGGCGGGCGCGACATCCGGATACGGGGTGAGGAGGTCGAGTGGCGGTGTGCTTCCTGCGAGGGCTGGTCGCCGCTGGAGGCTCCGATCTGCACCGTCTGTGGCGCCCCGCGCGCCGGCTTCGCGAGCGATGTGTCACCGACCGCGACCGGAACCCCGAAGACCGACCAGACCACCGCCCTGCTGGCGAGCGTCGTGCTTCCGGGGCTGGGACATGTCTTGCGGGGGCGTGTCGGCACGGGCCTGGCGCGGCTGGCTCTGTGGTCGTTGTGGGGCGGGGGCGGGTTGGCCGTCCTACTCGGATCCGGGGGCGCGGCGGCGGCCGCCGTGCTGCTGCTGGCCGCACTGCTGCTGTGGGCCGTCACCCTCGTGGACGTCCAGCGGCTCTCGACAGGACGTGCACCGCTGGCCACGGCGCGGGTCCTGGCCTGGTCGGTGGTCGGGGTGACCATCGTGCTCGCGCTGTTCGCCCTGGCTGCGGCCACCGGAGCGACCGCGCCCGAGGCCGCCAGCGCGGCCATGGACCCGGACCCCACCGTGGTGGGCCTCAGCAGCTAGCCTCGGGTCGTTGCCAGCCCGTCCGCCGGCACCGGAGACGAGACCCTGACCCGCGTAGTGCTGTTCACCGGCAAGGGCGGCGTCGGGAAGACCTCGATCGCCGCGGCGACCGCTGTGGAGGCGGCGCGCGGTGGGGCTCGGGTGCTCGTGACCTCGACCGATGCCGCCCACTCGTTGGCGGATGCCTTCGCGACCCCGCTGGGGGATCGTCCGACGCCCGTGGAGCTCGAGGGTGGGCATCTCCTCGCGCAGCAGCTGGACGCCCAACATCGCCTCGAACAGCACTGGGGGCGGGTGCGCGACTACCTGGCCGCGGTGCTCGCGTGGGGCGGGTTGGGCGATGTCGCCGCCGAAGAGCTGGTCCTGTTCCCCGGTCTCGACGAGTTGTTCGCGCTCTTCGACCTCCGGCGTCAGGCGGCCACCGGTGAACACGACCTGATCGTGGTCGACTGCGCACCGACGGCGGAGACCCTGAAGTTGTTGACGCTGCCCGATGCGCTGCGGTTCTACGCGGATCGGGTGTTCGGCCCCGGTCGCGGTCTATCGCGCGCGCTGGCCCCGCTCACCCGACACCTCGCGTCGACGGGTGCCCCGCCACCGATGCCCGATGACGAGGTCGTCGATGCCGTGGAACAGGTACACGGGGAGTTGACCGGGGTCCACGCGCTGCTCACGGACACGGCCAGGACCAGCGTCCGACTGGTCGTCAATCCCGAGCGGATCGTCCTCGCCGAGGCCGAGCGCACAGCGACATCCCTGTCGCTGTTCGGCTACGGGGTCGACGCGGTGATCGTGAACCGCGTTCTCCCGGGGTCGATCACCGACCCTTACCTGGCGACGTGGCGCAGACGGCATGCCGAGCATCTGGCGGCCGCGCGCTCCGCCTTCGCACCCACGCCGGTGCTGCCGGTATCCCTCATGGCCGATGAGGTCATCGGGATCGACGGCCTCGCCGCGCTCGGCCGTGAGGTCTACGGCGAGCTCGACCCGACCGCGGTCCTGCACCGGCAGCGTCCGATCGTGGTCGAAGAGGATGGTGACGGCTTCGTCCTCGTGGTGGCACTTCCCTTCGCGAACGAGGACGACCTGAACCTCTCCCGTCGCGGCGATCAGCTCCAGATCACCGTCGCCGGCGTGCGTAGGAGCGTGGCGTTGCCGGCCGCGCTGTCACGACGCCCCGTGGTGGGCGCACGGCTGACCGCAGGCAGACTCGAGGTGCGCTTCGCCCGCGCAGCATCCCCGGCGGTTCCCCGATGAGCGAGACCCCACGCCCCTGGTGGGCCTCCGAGGACGCGGTGGTCGACCTGGATGACGTCGATCCCGTCGACGCCTTCCGGCAGGCCCGTCGGAGCGGGCGGTCCGCCGAGGACCCCGAGGACCCCGACGACCCCGACGACCGCGATGCCGCACCCGGTGGGGGCGGCCCTTCGGAGCACGACCCGGCGTTCTGCGGGGTCTGTCCGCTGTGCACCCTGGCACGGACCCTCGAGGACACGCGGCCGGAGCTCCTCGAACATCTCACCCAGGCCGCCCGACACCTCGCCTCGGCCGTACGCGTCCTGCTGGAGACGCCGCCGGACCCCGATGCCCATGGTCCCGCGTCTTCCGAGGAGGATCCGTCAGGGCTGCAGCGCATCGATCTGGACCAGGACCACGCGGAGGAGGTCGCCGGTGAGTGAGCCGACCGCGATCGGCATCGACATCGGTGGCACCCAGCTACGGGCTGCCATCGTCGACGATGCGGGCACCATCCTGGAGCGGGACCGTCGCCCGACGCCGGCGGACGACCCCGCCTCGCTGGTCACCGTCCTGGAGGAGCTGATCACCCGCATCCGTGAGCGTGCCGGGGCCGCCCTCCCGGTCGGGATCGGGATCGCCGGGCTCGTCACCAGCGAGGGGACCGTGCGGTACGGACCGAACATCGGTGTCCGGAACCTGCCGCTCGGGCAGATCCTCCGCGACGGGATCGACGGGGACGTCGTCGTCGCCAACGACGCCTCCGCCGCCGCGCTCGGCGAGCAACGCGCCGGTGCCGCACAGGATCGTCGTGACCTGGTGTTGGTCACCCTGGGGACCGGGATCGGCGGTGGCCTGGTCGTGGACTCCCGGCTGGTCACCGGAGCGACGGGGTTCGCCGGGGAGCTCGGACACCTGATCGTGGATGATGGTGGCCGCCCGTGCCCCTGCGGGAACCGCGGGTGCATCGAGGCCTACGCGTCCGGGAGCGCCCTGGGTGCGTTGGCGCGAGATCGGCTCGTCGACCCCTCGGTGGTGACCAGCCTGCGTGAACTGGACCAGGTGTCCGGCCCGCAGGTCACCGCGGCCGCCGAGGCCGGCGACCGGGTCGCCATCGAGGTCCTGGAGGAGGCCGGGCGGTGGCTCGGCGTCGCCCTGGCGTCGCTGGTCAACGTCCTCGACCCGCAGATCATCCTGCTCGGTGGGGGCGCCGCCCAGGCTGCCGCGCCGTGGTTGCTGGAACCGGCCCGCGCTTCCATGGTGGAGCGGCTCGTCGGCGCCGCCTGGCGGGAGGCGCCCGAGGTTGCGCTGGCGGTGTTGGGCGACGACGCCGGCGTCGTGGGGGCAGCGTTCCTGGCGGCTGAGCATGCCAGAGGGTTCGAGGGGAGGTAGCGGATGCGGCTCGTGGCCTACAACGTGAGTGGCGGTCTCGATCCCGGTGCGGTCGGTGAGGTGCTGGCGGCGATCGGGCCGGAGGTCGCGTGCCTCACCGAGGCCCCCGGCGGTGGTCGTCTCCGCACCTTGGCCCGCAGCGCCGGGCTGGAGGTCGTGGCACGGACCGGACGTCGCGGGTCGGGCACCGCGATCCTCGCGGACTCGGCGGTGCGGGTTCGGGCCACCTCGCAGGTCCCCTTGATCACCCCACGCGACGTCCCGACACGCGAGGCGACGCACGCCATCCTCGGGGTCGGTGGCCTCGGCGTCTCGGTCACCGCGGTCCAGTTCGGGCTCAGACCCGAGGTCCGTCGGATGAACCTCGATGAACTGCTGGCGTTCCTGGCAACCATCGACCTGCCCTCGATCATCGGCTGTGATCTCAACGAGTCGGTCCGCTCGCCGGTCGCCGGCGCGTTCGCGAGCCGCTACCTGGACGCGCACGCCGTGGCCGGCACCGGCGCTGGGGCGACCTATCCGACCTCGGACGCGAGCACCCGCCAGGACTTCGTGTTCGTCGATCCGGCGTTGGAGGTCACCGCCTCCTGGGTGCCGACCGACGCTCCGGTCGATGCCGCGAGCCATCATCGACCGGTCGTCGCGGAGGTCTCGGTGTCGGCCGACGTGGCGCCCCCGGCTGCTGGCCCGTCCACGTGAGAGGCGCGGACTTCCCCCGGCAGCAGGCGCGGACCCGGCGGTTCACCCTCGGCGTCCCGCGGGCCTTCACCCCCGTTGCCGGCCCGGATGGTCCTCTGGTGCTGTTCCTGCAGACGGGGAGCGGCACCGACCCCGTCACGTGTCTGAAGAGGCACGACCCCGTGACCGGGCGGACGAGCACCCTGGTCGATCCGCGCACGCTCGAGGCCGGTGACGACGAGCTGCCGGCCGAGGAACGTGCACGCCGCGAACGCGCCCGCGAGCAGGCGTCGGGCATCGTCGCCTACGCGGTGGACGATCCGTGCACGATGGTGGCCTTCGCCCTGGCCGGTCGGCTCTACACGGTGGAGATCGCCACCGGCGTCGTGGTCGAGCAACCGACCATCGGCCGAGCCTTCGATCCCCGTCCCGCGCCGGACGGGCGGGCCGTCGCGTACCACGCCGACGGTGGCCTGCACCTCGTCGAGCTCCCGCACGGCCCTGGGGCGGTGGGGAGCGGCCGGACGCTGGTCGCCGAACCCGAGGTCAGCTGGGGGCGGGCGGAGTTCATCGCTGCGGAGGAGATGGGACGGCACCGCGGCTTCTGGTGGTCGGGGGACAGCACCCGTCTCGCGGTCACGCGGGTCGACGAGCGCGGCGTGCCGCGGTGGACGATCGCCGACCCGGCGCGACCGTCGGCACCGGCCACCGAGCACCGCTACCCGGCGGCGGGCACGGCCAACGCCGCGGTGAGCCTGTGGGTCGTGGAGGTCGACACCGGCAGGAGGATCGAGGTCCGATGGGACCGTGCCAACGGGGAGTACCTCGCGCACGTCGGCTGGGGTCGTGATCCGCTCACCCTGCTCGTCCAGCCCCGCGACCAGCGGAGCGCGCACGTGGTCACCGCCGAGCCCACGACCGGGGAGACCCGCGAGGTCGGTGCCTGGCGGGACGAGGCGTGGGTGGAGCTCGTCCCCGGGAGCCCGACGTGGTCGCACGGGACGTTGTTCACCGTCGAGGACCGCAGCGAGCTCGGGCCAGGCGGGACCCGTGTGGTGTGCCAGGACGGGCGTGCCGTCACCCCCGCCGGGCTCCAGGTGCGCGAACTCCTGGCGGTCCACCGCTGGCGTGATCCCCAGGGGGTCGACCTCGACGACGGGCGGCACGTGGTCGAGCTCCTCGCGACCCCGGCCGACGACCCGACGCGCATCGATCCGTACACGCTCGAACTCGCACCGGATGCGGAGCCGGTCCTCAGCTCGGACACGGCCGAGCTCGCCCCTGGGGTGCGTCGGCTCGTCCCGGGCCGGCGGGCGACGGAGGCGGAGACCGGCCCGCTCGCCGCCCCCTGGGTGGAGATCACCTCGGTGCTCGACGTGCCGACCCCGACGGTCACGGTCAACTGGGTGGGTCGTGCGGACACCGGCGTGGAGCAGTTGCACACCGATCTGCTCGAGGTCGTGTCCGAGTGGCCATCGGTCCAAGCCGTGCCGCGCCTGCTCATCCTGGGTGAGCGGCGGCTCCGCGCCGCCCTGCTGCTTCCGAGCGAGGAGAGTGATGGTGGACCGCTGCCGGTGCTCCTCGATCCGTACGGCGGCCCCCACGTCCAGCGGGTCCTGGCGGCCAACGCCGCCTATCTGACCTCACAGTGGTTCGCCGACCAGGGGTTCGCCGTACTCGTCATCGATGGGCGCGGCACACCCGGGCGCGGGCCGACCTGGGAACGGGCGGTCCACCACGACCTCGCCACGCCGGTGCTGGCCGATCAGGTCGACGCCCTGAGGGCCGCCGCCGAGGAGGAGCCGCGCCTCGACCTGTCGCGGGTCGCGATCCGCGGTTGGTCCTTCGGCGGCTACCTCGCCGCCCTCGCGGTGCTGCGTCGGCCCGAGGTGTTCCGTGCCGCGATCGCCGGAGCCCCGGTCACCGACTGGCGGCTCTACGACACCCACTACACCGAGCGCTATCTCGGGCACCCGGAGCAGGAACCGGAGGCCTACCGGCGTTCGAGCCTGATGGACGCCGACGGGGCCCTCGTCGATGCAGCCGACGCGTCCGAGGGATCGGAGCCGGAGCTCCTGCTGATCCACGGCCTCGCCGACGACAACGTGGTGGCGGCGCACTCGTTGCGGCTGTCCGCCGCACTGCTGGCCGACGGTCGCGCGCACCGGTTCCTGCCGCTGTCAGGGGTCACGCACATGACCCCGCAGGAGGTGATCGCCGAGCGGCTCCTCACCACGCAGGTCACGTTCCTGCGCGAGAGCCTCGGACCCGTCCGGCACTGACGGTCAGCGCCACCCGCCAGGGTTGGAGCCTCCCTGACCACCGGGGCCTCCGGGACCGCCACCCTGCTGCTGGATCCGCTTGCCGATCACGTAGATCAGCACGGCGAGCACGGCGAAGGCGATCAACGGGTTGATCCGGCCGACGGTGGCGAACAGCAGCAGGCCGACGAGTACGAGGCCGAGTGGCCGGGCGATCCGTTGCATCCGCTCCGACGCCAGTTGCTGCTGGTCCTTGGGCTCGGTGTTGTCCGCACCCTTGACGTCGCGCGCCTTGCGGCCGCCGCGCTGGGTGCCCTTGGATTGGCGGGCAGCACTGGCGATCCGGTCCATGTTCGCGACGAGCTGCCGGTGGGCCTCGTCCGACTGGTCGTCCGGGACGGTGACGATTACCCCCTCGCGGGTCCGCTTGGCGTCCGGGGTGAGCCCGGCCTCGCTCAGCACCTCGAGCAGCACGGTGGCCTGCTCGGGTGGCCACGTGCCCATGTCCTCGGCCACGGTTCCTCCGGATCCAACGTGGTGCGCCCTGGTCCCCGTGCGGCGTCGATGTCGCCACCGGACCTCTGTGGAGAGGTTCGAGGCTCGACGGCCCCCGGGTGCGTCCCTAGGCTATCGATGCAACGGCCGAACGATCACCGAGGTGGCCGGTCGGGAGAGGAGCGCCACGTGCCGGGGATGCGGGATGCGCCGCGGATGTACCGGACGCTCCGGCGTGCGCTGCCACCGGTGTTGAACCCCTACCTCAAGGTCACGGTCGAGGGACTGGAGAACGTCCCGGAGGTGGAGTCCGCCATCCTGGCCTGCAACCACCTGTCGTTCATCGACTCCATGCTCCTCCCGATGAACGTGCCGCGGCCGGTGTACTTCCTCGGCAAGGCGGACTACTGGGACTCCTGGAAGACCCGATGGTTCTTCCAGAGCACGGGGGTCATCCCGGTGCGTCGTGGTGGTGCCGGCGAGGGCGACCAGAGCCTGCAGACCGGTGTCGAGATCCTCCGGGCCGGCGACCTGCTCGGGATCTACCCGGAAGGCACCCGGAGCCCGGACGGGCGGCTCTACCGCGGGAAGACCGGTCCGGCCCGCATGGCCCTGGAGGCGGAGGTACCGATCATCCCGTGCGCGGTCGAGGGCACCGACGTGGCGCTTCCGACGGGCAAGTACCTCCTCAAGCCCAAGCCGGTCACGGTCCGCTATGGCAAGCCGCTCGATCTCAGCCGCTATCACGATCGGCGCGAGGATCCGTTCGTCCTGCGTTCGGCGACCGATGAGCTGATGTACGAGATCATGCTGCTGTCGGGGCAGGTGTACGTCGACGAGTACGGCGCGAAGGTCAAGTCCGGGGACGTGGATGTGTCGGACACCTTCGCGACCGGGAGCCCACCCCCGGGCGGCGGGACGACGCCGGGCGATCCACGAGGATCGCAGGGGTCGGGCACCGACCCCGATGACGAGGATCCACGGGGCGGGACGGCGGCTGCCTCCTGAGCGGACCGTCTCCGCGACGCCTCACTCCTCGTCGAGATCCAGTGCGGCTGAGTTGATGCAGTAGCGCAGGCCCGTGGGCTGATCCGGCGCGTCGTCGAACACGTGCCCGAGATGGCCGTCACACGTCGCACACCGCACCTCGACCCGTCGGACGCCGAGCGTGCGGTCATCGTGGAGCGTAACGGCATCTTCGGCCTCCGGGGCGTAGAAGCTCGGCCATCCGCAGTGGGCGTCGAACTTGGTCTCGGAGCGGAACAGCTCCGCCCCGCACCCGCGGCAGCGGTAGACCCCGGGGCTCTCGGTGTCCCAGTAGGCGCCGGTGAACGGACGCTCGGTCCCCGCCTGACGGAGGACGTGGAAGGCCTCCGGGTCGAGCCGTTCGCGCCACTGTTCGTCCGTGAGCGTGCGGCCATCGTCCATCGTGGCTCCTCGCGGTGCGGGTCCGTGGGCCATCTCACGTCACCAGCCTACGGACGATGCGGCTACTCAGTGCGTGCTCGCCAAGGTGAGGCGGTGTGTGGAAGCCGGCGCGAGGGCCAGCTCGTGGCCGAGCAGGAGGATCCGTCCCAGCTGCTGCACGAGCGCGTCCTCGGTGAGCTCCGCCTGCAGTTCGTCGCGGTGGTCCAGCAGGATCGTCAGGGCGTGCGAGAGCCGGTCGTCGGCCCCGCTGTCGGGAGCCAGCGGCTCACCGAGTGACCAGCGATCCTCGGGCGCCGCCGGGGCGAGCAGCTCCTGCACCGTCGCGTCGGTGTCGCACGGCTGATCGTGGCCGTCGCCGGTCACGACCACCAGTACCCGCGTCCGGAGATCGACATCGTCGGTGACGGGAGGGATCGGATCTAGCAGCGACCAGGCGCGGGCCGGCAGCAGCAAGGCGAGCCGGTCGACCCCGAGCGGCAACAGCAGGGCGAGGACCTCCACGAGGGCCGGGACGACCTCGCCGGGGTCGAACGGTCTGAGGTTGCCGATGGCGATCGGGTCCTCGCCGGCGAAGGCGGCCAGGGCCGGTGCTGGTGGGTGGCCGTGGTTGAGCTCGACGAGCGCGCCGGCGAGCAGGTAGTCCCCGACATCGTCCCAGTCGCTCGGTCGGGGTGGGGGCAGCAGCACGTGGTCCTCCTCGGTGGTCGGTCGTCGGTGGGTGCCAGCCTCGCCGACACGCGCGCCCACGTCGTTCCGGGCTCCGCTGGCCCTGTGGACGGCGCCGCATGCGGGCGTCCGGGCCATAGGCTCGCGCCATCCGTGCTCTCCGCCCGGGCCCGTACCACCGAGGATCCGTCGATGACCACCACCGAGGACCCCTACGACGCCGAGGCGCTCCGCGCGCTGGCGGTCGAGGCCGCCGAGGGCGCCGGCAGCCTCCTGTTGGACTACGCCCGGCAGCTCGCCGACGGGGTCGATCTCGGGATCGGAGCGAAGTCCACGGCGACCGATCCGGTCTCCGAGGCCGACCGGGCTGCCGAGCGCGCCATCATCGAGCGGCTCACCGCGGCCCGGCCGGACGACGGGGTGCTCGGTGAGGAGGGCCAGGGCTCGCGGTCCGGCTCGAGCGGACTGACCTGGGTCATCGATCCGCTCGACGGCACGGTCAACTTCCTGTACGGGATCCCGCTCTGGTGCGTCTCGATCGCCTGCGTCGGCCCCGATGGGCCGCTGGCCGGTGTCGTGACGCATCCTCCCAGTGGGGAGACGATCCACGCCGCCCGCGGTGGTGGTACCCGCCTCGGTGACCGCCCCGTCGGTGTCCGCGAGACGGGTGAGGTGACCGAGGCGCTGGTGGCCACCGGCTTCACTTACGACCGCGATCGCCGCACGGACTGGGGGCACACGGTCGGGCAGTTGCTCGGGGAGCTGCGTGACATCCGGCGATGTGGTGCCGCCGCCCTGGACCTCGCCTGGGTCGCGGCCGGGCGTTTCGACGGCTACGTCGAGTTCGGCATGCAGCGTTGGGACTGGGCCGCGGGTGAGCTGCTCGTCACCGAGGCTGGCGGCCGGTTCAGCCACGTCAGCCGACGACTCGGCGGCGAGGACATCACCGGCGTGGTGGCGGCGACCCCCGCCGTCCACGACCACCTGCGACACCAACTGGAGGAGCTCTCGTGACCGGACCGATCGACCTTCGCTCCGACACGGTGACGCGACCCACGACGGCCATGCGCCAGGCCATCGCCACGGCCGAGGTGGGTGACGACCAGTACGGGGAGGACCCCTCGGTGGCCGCGCTCGAGGAGGAGGTCGCCGGGCTGTTCGGCCGTGAGGCGGCCGTGTTCACCCCGACCGGCATCATGGCGACCCAGATCCTGCTCCGGGCGCTCGTGGCACCGGGCGCCGAGGTGGTCTGTGAGTCAGGCGCCCACGTCGTCGCCTACGAGGCCGGTGCCGCGGCCATCAACGCACAGGTGCAGTTCCGGACCGTCGACGGGGACCGTGGCCGGCTCGATGCCGACCACCTCGCCGCATCGCTGCGTCCGGTCGGCTTCCCCAACACCGAGGTCGGTGCGATCTCCGTGGAGGAGACCACCAACCGGGGCGGCGGTGCGGTGCACGGGGTGGCGCGCCTGGCGGCCCTGCGCTCCCTGGCCGACGCGCGGGGGATCCCGCTCCACGGCGACGGGGCGCGGCTGTGGAACGCGCTGGCCGCGACCGGGGAGGATCCCGTCGAGGTCGGGGCGACGTTCACCGCGTTCAGCGTGTGCCTGTCGAAGGGACTCGGTGCCCCCGTGGGCTCCCTGGCGGTGGGGGACGCCGCGGCCATCACCGAGGCGCGTCGCTGGCGTCGGCGCTTCGGCGGGGCGATGCGTCAGGCCGGGGTGCTCGCCGCCGCCGGGAGCTACGCGCTGGCGCATCACCGCGAGCGACTGGTCGAGGACCATGCCAACGCCCGGGCCATCGCCACGATGGTGGCCGAGGCCCACCCTGCCAGCGTGGACCCGGACGAGGTGACGACCAACATCGTCTACGTGCCGACCGGCACACGTCCGGCCGCCGAGGTGGTCGCTGCACTCGCGGCGCAGGGCATCCTCGTCGGCGCGATGGGCCCGCACCTGCTCCGATTGGTCACCCACCTCGACGTGGACGCCGCGGCCTGTGCGCGGGCCGCCGAGGTGCTCGTGCGGACCCTCGCCGCCCGCTGACCCGGCGGGCGAGCGTCGCTTCTCTGCCCGCTCAGACCGACGCGGAGCGGCCCCAGGCCCCTGCGGCGCGTCCCCGGTCGATCCGTGCCACCTCGCGGTCGGCGGCCTCGGCGAACCGGGCGACCGTCTCGCGCAGGTGGATCATGTCGTCCTTGATCAGCGCCTGCGGCCCGTCGACCAACGCCGTATCCGGGCGGGGGTGGACATCGACGATCAGCCCGTCCGCCCCGACGGCGATCGCTGCGCGGATCAGCGGGAGCACGAGCTCACGCTTGCCTCCCGAGTGGGACGGGTCGACGATGACCGGGAGGTGGGTCAACGACTGCGCCACCGGGACGGCGGAGACGTCCAAGGTGTTGCGGGTCATCGGCTCGTAGGTCCGGATGCCGCGCTCGCACAGGACGATCTGGAGGTTGCCGGTCTGGGCGATGTACTCGGCCGCCATGATCCATTCATCGATCGTGGCGGTCAGGCCGCGTTTGAGGAGCACCGGCTTGCCCGCCATGCCGACCTCCTTGAGCAACTGGAAGTTCTGCATGTTGCGGGCGCCGACCTGCAGCATGTCGGCTTTGGCCGCGACCGTCTCGACATCGCTGGGGGTGACCACCTCGGTGACGAACGGCAGGCCGAGCTCACGCGCGGTGGCGTGGAGCAGGTCGAGGCCCGGTTCCCCGAGGCCCTGGAAGGCATAGGGGGAGGTGCGTGGCTTGAACGCTCCGCCGCGCAGGATCGAGGCACCAGCCTCCTTGGCCATCCGGCAGGCCTCCATCGTCTGGTCCTCGGTCTCGACGGCGCAGGGGCCGGCGATCAAGGTCACCGAGTCGCGGCCGATCGGGGCATCGCCCACCCAGACGGTGGAGGGACGGGGGTGTGCGTCGTTGGAGACCAGCTTGTACGGCTTGCTGACGCGGATGACGTCCTCGACACCGGGGAACGCGTGCAGGGGGAGCTCCGCGAACTGCGTGAGGTCCCCGACGAGCCCGATGATCGTCTGGTTCTTCCCGCGGGAGACGAACGCATCGCCACCGACCTCGGCGATCGCCCGCACGACCTTGTCGACATCGACGTCACTGGCGCCACCGCGCATCACGACGACCATGGAGGTGTCCTCTCTCGCCACGCTGGTGACCCCTACCTCGGCGCGCACGACCGACCCGGATCGCCGGGCGGCATCTCTTCTTCGGGAGCGGGCGCACGTGTGCGGACGGCGAGGCTAGCACCGGGTCGACGCCAACTTCCCGCTGTCGGTCCGGGTGTCACGGCCTTCGGCGGGTGCCGTCTACCCTCCATGCTCCGGGCTCGTCACCGTCTCCAGACGCGTGTCGGGCGTCCCCGTCACCTGAGGACCGCCCCACCCTCGTGAGCTCCGAGCCGCCATCCGATCCGAGAGCGCCCTGCCCGGCGTGCGGCGTGCCGCTGGAGCCGCCTGGGCGCTTCTGCATGTCGTGCGGGCACCGCGTCGATGAGCACGAGGCGCCGGACGACACCACCTCGTCGGCGACGGCACCGCCGGCCACCGATCCGGGATCCGAGCACGGTGGATCGGGGGCGCACGCGGATCCGCCGCCCGCCAGCGGACGGGGAGCGATGCGGTGGTGTTCCTCCTGTGGGGCAGCCAACGCCTACGAGCGGGAGCTGTGCCACGCCTGCGGACGGGACCTGGACCGCGAGGTGCCGACCGCGGTCCCACCGCGCACACGGCCGCGGCTAGCTCCTCGTTCCCGTGCGCGCTGGCCGTGGCGACGCTGGTGGGTACCGGTGGTCGCCGTCGTGGGGCTGGTCGCGCTCATCATCGGTGGGCTCTGGGCCGCTGCACTCGGTCCGTTCGCGAGCCATCCGCAACCGTTGGCGGTGGTTCCCTTCCCCGCCGACGAGTACCCGGACGAGGCGGAACGACTGCCCCTGTCCGATGTCGCCGCGCTGTCCAGCGCGCCGGCCGCCGACGGGCGCACCTTCACGCCGGACCACCTGGTCGACGACGACCCCGTGACCGCCTGGCGCGGCGACGCCACGGCGCTCCCCGAGGGCACCGACCAGATGGTCGACCTGTTGCTGGAGGAGCCGGCCTGGGTCAGCGAGCTCGTGGTGGCCAACGGCGACCACCGCGACGCGGAGGCCTACGGGGACAGCGGTCGTCTCCAACGGGTGGACCTGCGCTTCGATGGGGACCTGGTCGTGGCTGCGACGCTGCTCGACCGGGGACGCTCCGAGCAGGTCGTGCGCCTCGACGAGCCGCTGTTGACCACGGCGGTCCGACTGGAGCTCGTCCGATCCCTGCCGGGGGTCTCCCACGACGATCCTGCGCTCTCGGCGATCGAGCTCCGCGGCCATCCCGCCGACGAGGAGCATGCTGCCCTGGCGAGGGAACGGGCCGAGGAGCGGCCAGCGGCCGACGCCGTGACCGTCACGGGGAGCCCGCGCGGGACGCGCCTGCTGCCCTGGTCGAGGGAGCGTCAGCCCTCGTAGGCGTACAGCACGACCGTCTCCCCGGGCAGACGCGTGCTCCCCGGGCCGGGATCCTGGTCGTAGACCTGGTCGGGGTTGAAGAAGGCGCTGAACCCGCCGCGGCGCTCCACCTCGACGTCCAGGCCGAGGGCCTCGAGCGTCTCGACGGCCTCGCCCACCCGTTGACCGCGGACGTTCGGGAGCTCGATCGGCTCCGGGCCGTCGGAGACGACGACGCGCACGACGCCGCCCGGGAGGAGCTCCTCGGAACCGGCGGGCTCCTGATCGATGATGCGGTCGGCCGGGACGTCGTCGTCGTGGCGCCGTTCGACGACCTCGAGCTCGAGCCCGAGGTCCTCGAGCAGCGCGCGGGCTTCGCCCACCGGCTCCTCGGTCACATCGGGGATGGCGATCGGGGCCGGACCGAGGCTGACCAGCACCTCGACCTCGCTGGCTTCGTCGACCACCGCTCCCGACGCCGGGTCCGTGGTGATGACCCGGCCTTCCGGGACCGAGTCGTGGTGGGTCTCGGTCTCCAGCGGTGACAGGTCGGCGGCCTCCAGGAGCGCCACGGCGTCCGAGGCCGTCTCGCCGGCCACAGAGGGGACCTCGACCGGCCGGGGGCCGGCGGACAGCACCAGCTCCACGGTCGTGCCTGCACGGGCGGTCCCCTCCGGTTCCTGGGTCAGCACGTGACCGTCCGGAACGGACAGCGCATGCTCGCCTTCGTCGGCGATCTCGACCTCGAACCCGACCCGCTCGAGCTGCTCGACCGCGCTCGCCTCATCCGCGCCGAGCACGGAGGGGATCGGCGTCACCGGCGCGAGCACGCGGTCCCACAGGAGGTAGCCGCCCACGGCGGAGCCGGCGATCAGCGCGATGAGCAGGGCGAGCAGCAACGGCCAGCGTCGGCGGCGCCGACGGTCCAGCGGCGTGGTGTCCTCCTCGTCGATGGGCGGGGGAGGTGGCGCCGGTGGCTCGGCGCCGAGTACCTCGGTGGCGCTGTCCGGGATCGAGACGACCGCGGTGGCGGTGTCCGTGATCGGGACCACCGCGGTGTCGCCGGGGTCGGGCGCGTCTTCGGCCGGTCGCGTGACCTCGGTCGGGACCGGCACCGGGGCGGCAGGACCGGGAACGGCCAGGATCAGGGCGCGGGCCAGGCTCGCGGTGTCGGGGTAGCGGGCGGCACGGTCACGCGCCGTCGCCCTGAGCACCACCTCGTCGATCTCCGGATCGAGGTCCGCACGCACGCTGGAGGGGGCCGGGACCGCCCGGGCGGTGTGGGCGACCGCGGTCGCCATCGGCGATTCGCCCTCGTGCGGCGGTCGTCCGGTCAAGCACTCGAACAGGACGACGCCGAGCGCGTACACATCCGCCCGTGGGTCGAGTGGTTCGCCGTGGACGGCCTCGGGGGAGAGGTAGTGCGGGGAGCCGACGAGCACGTCGGGACCGAAGGTGGTCGTGGCGCTGGCTGCTGCGCGAGCGAGCCCGAAGTCGGTCACCCGGACGGTGCCGTCGCGCCCGATCAGCAGGTTCTCCGGTTTGACGTCCCGGTGGACGAGGCCTGCCGCGTGTGCCGCACCGAGGCCGGCCGCGGCCGGGCCGATGATCGCCAAGGCCTCGTTCGGGGTGAGGCGTTCCCGGGCCCGGAGCAGATCGCGCAACGAGAGGCCATCGACCAGTTGCAGCACCAGGAACGCCCCGTCGGCGCTCTCTCCCCAGTCGTGTACCGCGACGATGTTGGGGTGGGACAGGGCCCCCGCCGCGCGTGCCTCGCGACGGAACCGGTCCAGGAAGGCGTCGTCGAAGGCGAGGTGGGGGTGGAGGAGCTTGACGGCGACCGGACGATCGAGGACCTCGTCGTGCGCCCGATGGACGATCGCCATCCCGCCGCGGCCGACCTCCTCGAGGAGCACGTAGCGACCACCCAGCCGACGCTGGGTCGTCGTGCTGATCGGGGTGTGCTCGTCGGGCACCCGGCCTCCTCCCTGGCGCGGGGCGGGGTCCGGCGAGGGTACGGCAGCGGGCCATCGGAGCCGGTCAGCAGGTGCCGGCCGCCTGGCACCTATCGAGCCGCTCGCGGAGCGTCTGGGTCAACGTCCGCAACTCGTCGTTGTCCGCCCGGACCCCGTCGAGCCCTCCGCGGAGCTTATCGACCACGGCGCGCAGGTCCGAGGTGGACGTCGTCAGCTCCTCGTCCAGGGCGGCCAGATCCTCGCTGAGCGTGGACAGCTGCTCGTCCAGCTCCGTCACGGTGCTCTCCAGATCGGCGAGGTCCTCCCCGGTATCGGCCACACGCCCCTCGAGTTCCGCGAGATCGTCGCGGGCGCTCAGCGCCTCGGCGAGCTCGGACTCCAGCGTTTCGAGGCGTTCGTCGAGGGGGGCGTCCTCGCCGGGCAGTCGCTCCTCGAGCTCCGCGACGCGGTCCTCGAGCGCGGAGACCTCCTCGGCCGACGCGCCGCCGCAGGCAGCCAGCGTCCCGGCCAGCAGCGCCACGGCCACGACGCCGCGTCGGTGGCGGCGGGTAGCGTCCGCGCTCCCTCCCACGGGCAGAGGAGTCGAGGTGGTACGCGACGTCGCCGGCGAGATGAGCTTCGACGACCAGCTCGCCACGCTCGGTTTCCACCTCCAGGGCGCGAGCCGCCGTGGCGGACGGATGTGGTCGCTGCGGTTCAACCGGTACCTCACCTTCGTGCTCCACGACTACGGGGAGGCGGTCGTACTCACCTGGTCCTTCGCGCTCGGGGAGTACCTGGCCAGCCGTGGCTGGCGCGCCAGCGTCACCGACACCTCCGTGATCGAGGTGTACCCGGAGAACGATGTCCGGATCCCGTTGGAGATCGAGGCGGTCGGCGGTGAGATCAACCGTGTGCTCGCGGGTCTGCGGCTGGATCTGGGAGACCCGGCCCTGTAGCCGAGGTGCCCACGTGGTGGTCGTGGTCGGGGACGGCGCACCCCGTGGGGCCGCAGGCCACCTGCCCGCGCGCCCGGCGCAGCAGCTGCGGGGGGATCAGCGACACGTCGTCACGGGCCAGCCGTTCACCCCGCTCGCCAGCGGTCAACATGCCCCTGAGCGCCGAGCCACCGACCACCACCACCTCGAGGACGAAGGCGGCCAACAGGGCGAGACCGATCAACTCGCCCAGCAGCGGCCAGGACACGCGCCCGCCGATCACCGACGCGAGCGTGAAGACGACCACGACGGCGACCCCGAGCACGGAGAAGCTCATGCGGAGCCGGCGGGCGGTGCGGCTCCAGTCGATGATCGGTGAGGGTCCGGTGCTCACGGACGCCCCAGCGCGGTGCCACCATCCGAGGTCGGGAGTTCCTCGAGTGCGGCCGTCAACTCCTCGACGTCGAGCAGGTTGTCCCAGCGGGCGGCGATCCGGCCGTCCGCATCGATCAGGAACACCCAGGGCTCGTTGCCGCCGACCTCGGTCTGGATGAAGGCGGCGGCCGCCTCGTTCAGGGTCTGTGACTCGAAGTCCTGCCACACCTCGAGGTGGATGAACTCCGCCCGGTCCCCGTAGTCCTCGGCCAGCTCGGCCAGGACGTCGGTCAACGGGCCGCAGAAACGGCTCTGGCAGTAGACCGGTGTCGCGATGGCGACCACGGCCGGCCGGCCGGCCTCGATCGTCTCGGCGACGGTGTGCTGATGCAGGTGCGGGTACGGGATCTCATCGTTCGGTCCCTGGGCACGGGAGTCGACCTGGACCGGCTCGACCGCACCCGACTCCACGTCGGCCATGGTGGCGTTGTCGACCCGTGGGGCTTCATCCCCGGGTGCGGGGACGAGCGGTTCCTCCAGCACCTCGACGGTGCGGTTCCCGGCGATCGGGGTCCCGTCCTCGAGTTCGCCCACCACCCGCACGCCCCACAGGCCCGGACGATCCAGGTCGACCCTGGCGGCGTAGAGGCCGGACCCGGTGTCCTCGACCAGCGAGGGGCCGCCGGTGACCTCCGTCGGGTTCCCACCGGGGACGGGGCGGTAGCTGGCGGTGACCTGCTGCTCGATCTGCGCCTGCTCCTCGGACCCGTCGCCGAGGTAGGCCAGGCCCACCTCGACCTCGCCGTGGGCGACGAGCTGTCGGTCGGGGGTGAAGAGCCCGACCAGCAACCGCTGGTCCGTGCCGGCAGAGAGATCGAAGCTGGCGGGCTCGACGATCAGCTCGATCGGCTCCGGCTCGCCCGCACACGCTGCGAGGACGAGTCCCACGGCCGCGGCCGCGATGGCGCCCACGCGATGGTGCCGCCGATGACGGCCCTGCAGGGGTGTCTCGGGGTGGACCGATGCTGGGCAGCCGGGCACGGTGGCTCCACGGGGTCGCGGTGGGGTACGAGCGCGGTGCGTGCCGGACGGTGCGGGCGGCCGGGGCGCGCCGCGGCGCAGGGTACGGCGGGATCGCCGGCTCTGTGGCAGCCTGGGACCATGCGCCGCCCCCTGCTCCCGCTCGTGCTGCTCGCCGCCGTCCTCGTCCTCGGCGGTGGTGTGTGGCTCGTGGGGCGCGCCGGTGCGGAGGACCCGGCTCCATCCGCCGAGGCCCAGGATCGCCCTGCCGTCCGTGTCGCCGGTGGACCGGATGCCGAGTCGGTCCTGCTCTCGCACACCCTGGTCGAGCTGCTCGCGCTCGAGGAGGTCCCAGCCGAGGCGGTGGTCTTCTCGGACGCACGCGACACCCGGCAGGCGCTCGAACTCCGCGACGTCGAGCTGCGTATCGCCTACACCGGCGAGACCTGGCTCCAGACGCTCGGACGGGCGGACCCGCCCGGCGATCCGGAGGAGAGCTACGAGGAGGTTCGCGCCCATGACGCCGAGGAGGGGCTCGAGTGGTTCCGGCCTCCCTTCGGGGACGGCAGCACCGAACCCCCGGCCGACGCCACGTTCGCGTTCATGGTCGCCGGCCCCCCGTCGATCCACGCCGACCTGACGACCGTCTCGCAGCTCGCCAGCCGGCTGTCGGCGGAGCCCGACGCCACGCTCTGTGTCGATCCCGAGTTCGCCTCGCGGCCGGACGGGCTGCGGGCCGTGCTGGCCGCCTACAGCGTGCGCAGCGACCAACCCGTGTTGGCCGCCGCGCCGGAGGATGCGGTGCGTGGGGTCTCGGTGGGGGAGTGCATCGCCGGGCTCACCAGTGCGACCGATGGTCGGGCCTGGCGGGCCGGACTGCGGCCGCTCGTGGACGACCTCGACGTCTTCCCCGCGTTCGTGGTGCTGCCGCAGGCACGGCGCCAGACGTTGCTGGAGCGCCCGCTGGTCGGCCGCGCCGTCGCACCGATGGCCGAGGAGCTCACGACCGAGCTTCTCGGCCAGATGAACGCCCGGGTGGCAGGAGGCGAGCCGATCGAGGAGGTCGCCGCGGTCGCCGCCCGGGAGCTGGCGATGCGCGCCGGACGTGAGGTGGGCGAAGCCGCCGGGTGACCCCACGCCGGGATCAGTAGCGGGCCGGCACGAAGGTCTGGTCCTCGAGCGGGGGACGGACGTAGCCGCCCTGAGGTGGTGGTCGCTCCGAGAGCTCCACCGGCTCCGGTGTCGCGTCCGGGTAGTCGAAGCGGTCGAGCAGGTGCGCGATGCAGTTGAGTCGGGCGTGCCGCTTCACGTCGGCGTCCACGACCCACCACGGCGCCTGCTTGATGTCGGTGTGGTTGAGCATGTCGTCCTTGGCGCGGGAGTACTCCTGCCACCGCTCGCGGGACTGGAGGTCGATCGGGGAGAGCTTCCAGCGCTTGGTGGGGTCCTCGTTGCGGGCACGGAAGCGGCGTTCCTGCTCGTCGTCGCTGATCGAGAACCAGTACTTGATGATCGGGATGCCGGCACGCACCAGCATGCGCTCGAACTCCGGACACGTGCGCATGAACTCGCGTACCTGCTCGTCCGTGGCGAACCCCATCACCCGCTCCACGCCGGCGCGGTTGTACCAGGAGCGGTCGAACAGGACGATCTCCCCGGCGGCCGGCAGCTGCTCCACGTAACGCTGGAAGTACCACTGGGTCTTCTCGCGGTCCGATGGGGTCCCGAGCGCCACGGTGCGTACGACCCGTGGGTTGGTGCGCTCGGCGATCCGTTTGATGACCCCGCCCTTGCCGGCGGCATCACGCCCTTCGAAGATCACGACGATGCGCTGCCCGGTGTCCTTGACCCAGTGCTGGAGCTTGACGAGCTCGATCTGCAGGCGCGCGAGCTCTTCCTCGTAGACCTTCTTCTTGAGCACCTGCTTGCGGTTGTAGTCCTCGGGGCCGAACCGCTTGCCGTCGGTCTCCGCCATCCGGGTCCCCTCGTCGTCACGACCTTCCTGTCGGCTCGAGCTTCGTCGTGGGCCTGCGTTCCGTCAACCGACCTTGGTCACCGATCCGTCGCGGGTCAGTGCACCTCGGCCCCGAGCGAGGCGGCCAGGCGCACTGCACCGGCGAGGTCCAGGTGGACCCCTGCCAGCTCCGCGTCGGCGAGGCGGACACCGGCGAGCTCGGTGTCACGGAGATCCGCATCGCGCAGCAGCGCACCCCTCAGCACCGCGGAGGCCAGATCCGCGCCGCGCAGATCCGCACCGCGAAGGTCCGCCTCGGACAGCTCGGCGTGGGACAGGCGGAGACCGACGAGCCGTCGGCCGGAGAGGTCGACGCCGTGCAGGTTCACGTACGACCAGTCGCCACCCTCGATGACGAGCCCCATCGTCGTGACGCCGGTGAACTCGCTGCCGGTGAGCTTGCATCCGGCGAACCGGGCCGTGGACAACCGGGCGCCGTCGAAGCGACAGTTGGTGAAGGCGGTCCCGGTGTGGTCCGAGCCGCTCAGGTCGGCGCCGGTGAGGTCACAGCTGAGGAACCGGCACGAGGTCGTGACCAGCCCGCTCAGGTCGGCGTAGCGCAGCCGGCAGCGTTCGAGGACGGCACCGTCGAGGTGGCGGTCTGTGGGCAGCTGCTCGGCGGTCACGTCCCGGTCGACGAGGTGCCACGCCGGGTCGTCGGCGGCGGTCAACGCGACGGCTGCATGGTGGGCATCCCGGGGTGTGGAGCGCCGCGCACCGTAGCGGGGGGTCCGTGCGGTCCTCGTGCAGGTGCGCACTCGAGGTGGCGGGTGTCGCACCGGAGGCGTACCGTCCTGGATGGCATCGAACACACGTTCGAAGTAGGTGTTCGGCATCGGTGTTCGGCGCCGACCTCGATCGGCGAGCGTGATCGGTCGGGATCGCTGCGAGGAGAAGGGTGGCTCGGATGACCAAGCGGTACCGCGAACGGTTGGAGGAGGTCCAGGTGGCCGCCGAGGACGCCGCCGGGTTCGACGTGGCGACGCCGGTGGCCTTCCGGTGGCGAGGGCAGCGCTACCGGGTGCTCTCCGTCCTCGGGCACTGGCACGAGGAGCCCGGGTGGTGGCGTCGAGGTGACGGCGTCCCGGAGCGGATCGAACGCACCGACCTGTGGCGGGTGGAGGCCCGCAACGGGGTGCCGAGCCGGGGGGTCTACGAGCTGGTGCGACGTGGTGAGGTCTGGCGGTTGGACCGGGTCTGGGACTGACAGCCGTGGCGCGGCCGCGCTTACGCCACCCGGTGGCGGGCCCGCCTACATCCCCACCGGACGTGTGGCCGCCATCCTCACCGAACGTGGCGCTTCACACCGTCCAGCAACGTTGCGGCCTGGTTGCTGGTCCTACCGAGGGTCGGTGTCGTAGGCGCTGCCGCGGTGGCGGATAGCGATGACGCGCACGCTTCGGTCGTCGCGGAGTTCGTAGATGATGCGGTAGACCCCGACGCGGTAGGAGCGCAGACCGGTGAGCCGTCCGCGCAGGTGGTGGCCGAGGTTCGGGTCGCGTTCGAGTTCACCGAGTGCGTCGAGTACCGCGTCCGCGCGCAGGAAGTCGAGCGCCGCCAGCGCTTCACGGGCCGTACGGGTGAGGTCGACCCGTGCCACTACGGACGGTCGCGGGCGGCGTGGTCGGCACGGACCTGATCGAGCGGCACGAGCTCGCCGGACGCGAGGTCGTCGAGGCCGCGGCGGATCGCGGCGAGCGTGTCCTCGTCAGAGAGGATCTCGGCGGTCTCCTCCAGCGCCTCGTACTCGTCGACCGGCACGAGCACCGCGGCAGGGCGGCCACGCCGGGTGACGGTGACGTGCTCACGTCGGTCGGCCACCTCATCGAGCAGGTCGGCGAGGTGGGTGCGGAACTCCCGGACGGGCACGGTCTTCGACATGCCGGAAGTGTACCTCTTTGCGTACACCGAAGGGTGGACAAGGTGTCGTGCGTGACGCCCTCGTTGTCGTTGGCTGGCGTGCCGTCCGTGCCGCGGCCAGGGGATGAACATGCCACCCACCGCTGCGACACTGCCCGATCCGATCGACGCCCACAACGAGAAGCCGCGTCGCTACGGCGGTGCGTTCCTGGCCGGCTTCCGCGATGCCAACACCCGGACCTCCTACCGGCAGCCCAGCTTCACCGTCGGTTCGCCTGGTGCGATGCCCATGGCATCGACCCGCCCACCGCGGACCGTGTCCACCTCGAGCTGTACCGCCGCTGGTTCGAGCAGCAGGTCGACTCGGTCAACACCGTCAGTCATGGGCTCTCGGTCCTTGCCTCGTTCTACCGGTGGCTCGTCCACGTCGAGGTGCTCGCGACGACGCCGATGGCCGCGGTGCGACGGCCTCGCCCAGGAACGCTGGCACCAGGTCGTCACCATCCACGGCGAAGGCGACAAG
>JBBDSW010000066.1:0-1396 GCA_040904745.1 Nitriliruptoraceae bacterium | reverse complement strand
GGCCGCGGGCCGGCATGCGCCTGTGGGAACCGGACCACGCGGCAGCGGCCCGGGCGTGTTGTGGTCTGTGGGCGCAGGTGGGACCATGGCGCCCCGCCGCGGTCGCGGTGCGGTCGAGGTGGTCGACGGACGTGGAGCGCTGGATGACGGTGGACCGATCGGACGGGCACGGCGCTCGCGGTGCCCGTCGAACCCGCTGGGCGGGAACGATGTGCATGGTCCTGGTCCTGGTGGTCGCTTCGAACCCGCTGGGCGGGTTCGGCGTGCAGGCCCGCGCGCAGACCGTCGTCGAGGCCCGCGGCATCGACCGGGTCTGCCCCGCACCGGAGGAGGAGCCGGTCGAGGGGGACACCTCGGAGGAGGAGCCGGCGTTCGCCGATCTCGGCACCACCCACGCCGAGGCCATCACGTGCGCGGCCGACTACGGGCTGATCTCCGGCTATCCGGACGGCACGTTCCGCCCGAACGAGCCGATCACCCGTGGGCAGATGGCCACCTTCGTCGCCGCCTGGCTGTGGGTCGCGACCGGCGTGTCACTATCCGTCCCGGAGGAGAGCCAGTTCGAGGACGTCGAGGGCGGCACCCATGCCAACGCCATCGAAGCCATCGCCGCGGTGGGCATCGTCACCGGTCGTAGCGACGACACCTTCGGTCCCGACGAACCCCTGACCCGCGGGCAGTTCACCCGGGCGATCGCCGGGGCGATCAGCTACGCCGACATCTTCGAGGTCGACGGCCCGCTCCCGCCCGACGCCCCCGAGGTGACCTTCTCCGACACCGAAGGCACCACCTTCGAGGAGACGATCTCGGCGCTAGCCGGCGTCGGGATCGCGATCGGCACGGGCGACGGCGCGTTCGCCCCCGACGACGCGGTCACCCGCGGGCAGCTCGCGACCTTCCTGCTGCGGGCTGCGGACTACCTCGACGTCTACCAGCGGTGGCGCCCCACCGCGCTCGGCGAGGTCGGGCTGGTCGCCGAACTCGTCGCCGTCGCCCCCGACGACGGATCCGACGGCGGTGACGGCTCGGACGAGACCACCGGGGAGCCGGCGCCGGCCGAGCCGCATGGCACCGCCGAGCTCCTGATCGACGCCTTCGAGGGCACGCTGCACTACACGCTCGACGTGAGCGAGGTCCCCGGGCCCTACCTGCCCGACGGCCGCGCGACCCTCCACCTCGGCGACGCTGCCGTGGGTGACGGCGAGGTGTTCCTCGAGCTCGCGGACGCGACCGAGCTCACGACCGCCGGGGACGGGATCGTGACCGGGACGGTGTTCGAGTTCGCGAGCGACCTGCGGTTCGCCGTACTGCTGGCGGCACCGGGGGAGGCCTACGTCCAGATCACCACCGCGGCAGACCCCGACGGTGCGGTGCGCGGCGTCCTGGAGCCGGCGCC
>JBBDSW010000065.1:0-8523 GCA_040904745.1 Nitriliruptoraceae bacterium | reverse complement strand
GTCGGGTTCCTCCGCGTCGGTGCGCAGCGTGGCCTCGACGGACACCTCGACGTCGGTGACCTGCTCGGCGTTGAACAGCGCGCCATCCTCCGGACCGGAGACCCGGAGCTCCCGCTCGGCGAGGGGATCGCTCTCGGCGCAGGCGCCCAGCACGAGCACGGCGGTGGCCAAAGTGGCGAGAACGCTCCAGCGGGTGCGGTCGGTCACGAGCTTCCCCCGGGGCGCCGGCGGTGCGGCCGGCGACGGTTGCGGATGGCCCCTCGGCCGGCGGTCACGTCGCATCCGGCATGTCGAGCGGGTGCGGTGCGGCTGAGAGGGTCGGTGGTGCAGGAGCGTCCGTGCGGTCGGCGGGCGGCGCACCCGCTCCCGGTCGGTGACGCCGCGTGCGACGGTACCGTCACCGTTCCGGAAGGCGACCTGTACGGGGGAGCGGTCTCTTGGAACGCACGAACGATCCTGATGATGTGACGCCCCGCGCGCGGGCGCTCGGGTGGCGTGCCTCTCCCCGCGGTGTGCGGCCGCTGCGCATCTGGTCCGTGGCGCTGGTCCTGACCGTGCTCCTGGGAGCCTGCGCAGGTGACGCCACGGAGGAAGACGGCGGCGACGCCGATGCGGACACCGAGGTCGCAGGGGACGACGCGGACGACGCGGACGATCCGAGCCAGGACCCGGTCGACGAGGATCCCGAAGCCGATCTGGACGGCGATCAGGACGCCGACGAGGTGGCTGCGGCCCCGCCGGTCGACCCGGCCGAGGTCGGAGCGGATGAGCTGGGCACCGTGCCGGTGCTGATGTACCACCGGCTGCTGGAGGACGGTGGTGGTGACTACGACCTCACCGCCGAGCAGTTCCGCGGCGAGCTCGAGTGGCTGTTCGACAACGGCTACATCCCCGTGCATACCCGTGACCTCGCCCGTGGCGAGATCGACATCCCCGCGGGCACCTCGCCGGTCGTGTTGACCTTCGACGACTCGACCCGCGAGCAGGCCTGGCTGACCGAGGACGGCGAGCTCCACCCGGACTCGGCGATCGGGATCCTCATCGAGGTCGCCGGGCGCTACGAGGACGTCGAGCCGGCGGCCTCGCTGTACGTGATCACGAGTTCGCTGTTCGGCGGGGGCTCCGACGGCCCGGACGTGCTCGCGGCTCTGCACGAGGCCGGGATGGAGATCGGCAACCACACCCACAACCACCCGAACCTCAGCAGCCTCTCGGGCGCCGAGGTGCAGCACGAGTTGGCGCTCAACGTCGCGACGGTCCGTGAACTGGTCGATGGCGCCGAGGTGGACACGTTGTCGCTCCCACTCGGGATCTTCCCGGAGGACCGTTCCCTGGCGGTGACGGGTTCCAGCGAAGCGGGCGACTACGCCCACGACGGGATCCTGCTCGTCGGCGCCGAACCGGCCCCCTCGCCCTTCGCGCCCGGCTTCGACCCCGCGGCCATCCCACGTGTCCGCAGTTCGCCGTCCTGGGACGGCGGGGATCCCGACTGGGGCTCGGCGTTCTGGCTGGAGCAACTGGACGGGGACGGCGACCGGCGACGCTACGTCTCGGACGGGGATCCGGACACGATCTCGTTCCCGTCGGCGCGTGCGGACGAACTCGACCCCACCTTCACCGATCGCGCCAACCCCTACTGATCGAGCCGCAGGCCAGGAGGATCACCGTGACCGCCAACACCGACCGTCTGCTGCCGGCCACCGCGGTGTCGACGCTGGATGACCATCTGGCCGCGGGCGGCGGCCGCGGCCTGGAGCGGGCTCTCGAGCTCGGCAGCGAGGGGGTCTGCGAGGAACTCGATGCCGCTGGCCTGCGTGGCCGCGGTGGGGCCGGGTTCCCGACCGCCCGCAAGTGGCGCGGGGTGGCGACCACGGCCCGTGAGGGGGGCGGAGACATCACCCTGGTCGCCAACGCCGCCGAGGGGGAGCCGGGCACCTACAAGGACCGGACCCTGATCGAGCAGCAGCCCTTCGCGTTCCTCGAAGGCATCTGCATCGCCATGGAGACCACCGGCGCCGGTGTGGCCAACATCGGCATCAAGGAGGGCTTCACGCGCCCGCGGGAGCGCCTGGCTGCGGCCCTGCGGGAGATCCAGGAGGCGGGCTGGCCGCATGCGGACCGCATCAGGGTCGTGCCCGGGCCGGACGCCTACCTGTTCGGGGAGGAGTCGGCGATGCTCGAGGTCATCGAGGGCAACCTGCCCCTGCCCCGCATCGTCAAGCCGTTCGAGGCCGGCCTGGACGCGACGACCACCGAGGCCAACCCGACGGTCGTCAACAACGTGGAGACGCTCAGCCACGTGCCGTCGATCCTCGCGCACGGCGCGGACTGGTTCCGTGAGGCCGGCACCGAGGCCTCGCCCGGCACCATGGTCTTCACCGTCGTCGGTGACGTGGTGAGCCCCGGCGTCTACGAGTTGGCGCTCGGCACGAGCCTGCGCACCCTGCTCGAGGACGTCGCCGGTGCCACGGACATCAAGGCCGTCTACGGCGGGGTCTCCAACGCGGTGATCACCGAGGCCATGCTCGACACGCCGCTGTGTTTCGACGCGATGCAGGAGGCGGGGTCCGGGCTCGGCTCGGGTGGGTTCATCGTCTACGACGAGTCGCGCAGCATCATCGACGTGCTCAGCGTGCTCGTGAACTTCCTCGCCGTGGAGTCCTGCGGGCAGTGCAACGCCTGCAAGCTCGGCAACACCGCCATGGCGGAGCTCCTCGCCCGGATGCAGGCCGGTGAGGCCGAGCAGGCCGATCTCGAGGCGCTGCTCCGGTGGACACGGACGGTGACCGACCAGAACCGCTGCTACCTGCCCGTCGGTTCCCAGATCCTGGTCGGGTCCACCGTGGAGGCGTTCGTCGACGAGTTGGTCGACACCGTCGATTCCGGCGTGCCGACCCCGGCCGACCTGCCAACCCCGCTGATCGTCCACATCGACGAGGACACCGGCGAGGTCGCCTACCACGAGCGGTACCACCGCAAACAGCTCGACTGGTCGTACGCGGGGGAGGACCCGGGGGAGCTCCGGCTCGACGCGATCCGCGACGAGTGAGGTGATCGGCGCAGCCCGAGGCGTCAGCCCGACACCTCGCCGAGACGCGGCGGGTCCGCGCCGGCGCGCTGACAGGTGATCGCGGCGACCCGCCGGGCGAAGGTCAACGCCGCGGTCAGGGCTGCATCGTCGACCTCGGCCAGGGTGTCCCGTGAGTTGATCCCCGCGCGGTCGAGCCAGGCGAGGAGACCGGCGGTGAACGCATCGCCGGCGCCGACGGTGTCGACCACCTCGACGGTCTCGCCGGGGACCCGGACCTCGCGGCCGTCCGCGGTCAGCGCGACGGCGCCCTCCGGACCGAGTGTGACGACCACCACCGCGGGCCCCGAGCGGGCCCAGGCGGTGGCGGTCTCGTGCCAGTTCGACGCATCGGGGTGGAGCTGCTCGAGGTCCTCGTCGCTGACCTTCACGAGGGCGAGTTCGGCGACCAGGTCATCGAGCAGTTGGGCGTATCCGGCCCGACCGGACACCTGGGAGAAGACGTTCGGGCGGATGTTCGGGTCGAGGCTCGTGAGCCTCGTGCTCCCCGCGGAGCGAAGGAACGCTGCCAGGGCGCGGCCGGTCGGTTCGTGGCCGATGCCGATCGCCCCCAGCGAGACGTGCACGCTCGCGTCTTCAGGAAGCGTGGCCCGGGTGGGAAGCCCACCTTCGCCGAGCACCGCCGCGGCGGTGCCGTCGATGTAGAACCCGTAGCTGGCCCGGGCCTGTTCATCGAGGTGGACGACGGCGAGCGTGGTCGGTTCGGAGACCCGGGGTGCGAGCCCGAGGTCGACGCCGTCCTCTTCCAGCCGCGCGGCAAGCAGGTCGCCGAAGGCATCGGTCGACAGGCCGCCGAGGTAGCTCGTGTGCCGCTCGAGGCGCCCGAGGCCGACGGCAACGTTGTAGGGCGAGCCGCCGGCCAGCGGGAGGAGCAGTCCATCACGGGGCGCCAGGTCGATCAGTGCCTCTCCGGCGACGATGATCACGTCGCGACCTCCTCGTCGATGTCCGCAGCGTCGGCGCGCGGTTCCAGTCCGACGATCGCCGCGGCGTCCTCGGGCAGGGTCAGCTCCCCTGCGATCAGTATCGTCGTCGGATCCGTGCAGTACAGCAGCTCAGCGTCCTCGGGGAGCACGAGTCGAGCTGGCCCCTCCCCGTCACCGACATGCAGGGCGACCAGCACCTGATCCCCGCGTTCGACGGCGATGACCGGTCCCTCGTCGAGCAGCCAGGTGATCGGCGCATCGCCGGTGAGGGCCTCGAGCCCGCGTCGAACGGCCAAGAGTTCCCGGGTCCGCTCCAGCGGCGAGCGGGGGTCGCCACGCTGGAGCGCCACCGTGTCCGCGGCCACGTGGTTGGCGCCGACCGGCAGCCAGGGCACCCCCGTGGTGAACCCGAGCGATGGTCCGGGCTCCCACGGCATCGGGGTGCGTTGGGGGTCGCGTCCGATGGCGCCGGGGTTGCGGGCGGCGATCGGATCCTCGGCCACCTCGGGGGGCAACTCCGCGCCGGAGAGCCCGAGTTCGTCCCCTTGGAACAGGAACGGGACGCCGGGGAGTGCGCACAGCAGGGTGAGGTAGGCCAGCGCGCGGCGTGCGCCGAGCTCGCCCCCGCCGAACCGGCTCGCGGCCCGAGGGTCGTCGTGGCTCGACAGGGGCCACGCGAGCCACGGGCCGCAGGCATCCACGTACGGCTGGAGGTGGGTGCGGATCGCATCCGCCTCCCAGGGTGCCTTCACGGTGTCGAAGGCGAAGGCGGCATGCAGTCCGCTGCCGTCGACGTAGCGCTGGAGCTTCTCGGGGTCGAGGACGTAGACCTCGCCGAGGAGCAACGCGTCGTAGCGTTGCGCGATGCGCTGCCAATCACGGTAGATCTCGACCACCCCGGGCTGATCCAGGTCGTGGATGTGGTCGAAGCGCTGGAAGACCTCGGTCGGGTCCCCGTCCGGTCCGGCCGACTCGCCGAGCAGGGGGTTGTCGCGGAACTGCTCGTCCTCGACCAGCGAGTGGGCGACGTCGATCCGCACGCCATCTGCGCCGCGCTCGAACCAGGCGGTCAGGATGTCCTCGAAGGCGGTCCGGACCCGCGGTTCCGCCCAGTTGAGGTCCGGCTGCTCGGGCAGGAACAGGTGCATGTAGTACTGGCCGGTGTCCTCGTCGTAGGTCCAGGCCGGTCCCCCGAAGTGGCTGACCCAGTTGTTGGGAGGGCCTCCGTCGGGGGCCGGATCGCGCCACACGTAGAAGTCGCGGTGTTCGGCCTGTCGCGAACTGCGGCTGTCGAGGAACCAGGGATGCTGGTCGGAGGTGTGGTTGGGGACCAGGTCGAGCAGCACCTTGAGCCCCAGGGCGTGGGCCCGGTCGAGGAGCCGGGACAGGTCCTCGAGCGTCCCGTAGTCCGGCTCGACGCCGAGGTAGTCGGCGACGTCGTAGCCGTGGTCGCGCTGCGGTGACGGGGTGATCGGGGTGAGCCACACGACGTCGATGCCGAGGTCGACGAGGTGTTCGAGGCGGGAGATCAGCCCGGGCAGGTCCCCGATCCCGTCCCCGTCCGCATCCGCGAACGAGCGGACGTAGACCTCGTAGCCGACCGCGCCGATCCACCAGCGCGGTCGGGGATCGCGGGCTCTCGGGGCGTCTGGCACGGGTCGCTCCATCGCTGGATCGTTGTGAAAACGCTTGCAAACGCGAGCGCGGCCGGGCTACGTTGCCAGACGAGGGCGTCGGAGCGCAACGCGGGGTGCTCGGCTCCGCGTTTCCGCGTCCGGGAGACGGTGGGTGACGAGGTGAGCGCGACGATCGAAGACGTGGCCCGGGCGGCGAGGGTTTCGGTCGCCACCGTGTCGCGGGCCCTGCGGGGGCTGCCGAACGTGGCGCCCTCGACACGCGCCCGTGTCGTCGCGGTCGCCACCGAACTCGAGTACGTCGCGGATCCGAGAGCCTCCCGCCTGGCCGGTGGTCGCCGGATGGTGATCGGGCTGGTCGTCCCGATGCTCGGACAGTGGTATTACGCCAAGCTGTTCTCCGGGGTCGAGGCGGTCGCAACGATCTCGGGCTACGACGTGCTGCCGCTCAGCACGTCGGGCCCGGGCGGGGTCGAGCGGTTCGTGGAGCAGCTGCCGTTCCGCAAGCGCGTCGACGGGTTGGTGCTGGCCGATGCGCAGTTCGACGAGGAACAGTTCCAGGTGGTCAAGAGGGGGGGCGTGCCACTGGTCACGCTCGGTTCACACACCCCGGGAGTGTGGGGCTTGGCCGTGGACAACGTCGCTGCGGCACGATTGGCGGTCGGGCACCTGACCGGCCTCGGACACGCCCGTATCGCGCTGATCGGCGGGATCGAGGACGACCCGTTCCGGTTCTCCGTGCCGGTCGACCGTTTCGAGGGGTACCAGGAGGCCCTTGCCGCAGCCGGCCTGGAGCACGACCCTGATCTGGTCGTCCCGGGGAACTTCTCCGCGGAAGGGGGTGCCGAGGCGATGCACGCGCTCCTCACGCTGCGAGAGTCACCGACCGCCGTGTTCGCGTGCTCGGACGAGATGGCGATCGGTGCCATGCAGGTGGCGCGTGACGCCGGGATCCGGATCCCCGAGGACCTGTCCGTGATCGGCATCGACGACCATGATCTCGCCGCCTACGTTGGACTCACGACCATCCGTCAGGACGTGATCGGACAGGGCGAGCGCGTCGCGCAACTGCTCCTGGATCGGATCGCACAGACAGAGGGAGTCACCGCCGATGTGCACGAGGTGCATCCGACGCGGCTGGTGGTGCGGCGGACGACCGCAGCGCCGCCTCCGGGTCGCCGACGGGAGCGGGGCGTCGCTGACTAAGCTCGGGAACGTGGGAACGAAAACGCTTGCATAACGGGCCTCCGACCGCCATAGTGGGGGTTGGAGCTGGAGGGAGAGGTCGCATGGCCGAGATCGTGATGGATGACGCGCAGAAGATCTACCCGGATGGGACCCAGGCGATCTTCGACCTGAGCCTGGAGGTCGACGACGGGGAGTTCGTGATCCTCGTGGGACCGTCGGGATGTGGGAAGTCGACGGCGCTCCGGATGGTCGCCGGGCTCGAGGAGATCTCGGGCGGGGAGATCCGGATCGGGGACCGGGTCGTCAACGACCTGTCGCCGAAGGAGCGGGATATCGCCATGGTGTTCCAGTCCTACGCCCTGTACCCGCACATGTCGGTCGCCGACAACATGGGCTTCGCGCTGAAGCTCGCCAAGGTCGACAAGGGCGAGATCGAGCGCCGGGTCAAGGAGGCCGCCGACATCCTGGGGCTCAACGAGTACCTGCACCGCAAGCCCAAGGCGCTCTCGGGTGGGCAGCGGCAGCGGGTGGCGATGGGCCGCGCGATCGTCCGTTCGCCACAGGCCTTCCTGATGGACGAGCCGCTCTCCAACCTCGACGCGAAGCTCCGTGTGGCGATGCGCGCGGAGATCGCCGCGCTGCAGAACCGGTTGGGGGTCACGACGCTCTACGTCACCCACGATCAGATCGAAGCGATGACGATGGGCGACCGCGTCGCGGTGCTGAACGCCGGGCGGCTCATGCAGGTCGACTCGCCCCAGACCCTCTACGACCACCCGGACAACCTCTTCGTCGCCGGGTTCATCGGTTCACCGGCGATGAACATCTCGCTGGCGAAGATCACCAAGGAGGACGGGAAGGTCTTCGTCGAACTCGATCAGGGGAGGTCCAAGCTCCAGGTGCCGGAGTCGGCACTCGACCACTATCCGAAGGCGGCGGAACGCGACGGCGGCGAGGTGGTCATCGGGATCCGTCCGGAGCACTACTGCCCGCCGGGCGAGGTCCCCGCGGACCAGGTCTGGAAGAACCGCAAGGTCGAGCTGGTGGAGATGCTCGGCTCGGAGATGCTGGTCCACTTCCACACCGACTCCGTGCCCGTCGTCACCGACGACATGCGCGCGGCGATCGATGACGAGGAAGCGTTCGAGGCGCTGAAGAAGCAGGCTGCGACTGGCGGCCAGACGTTCACGGCTCGCTTCGAGCCGGGCAAGCCCCCGCCGGTCGACTCCGAGATCGAGATCGGCGTGAAGACCGAGAACCTGCACTTCTTCGATGCGGAGACCGGCCAAGCGCTGCGTTGATCCGCACCGGTACGGGTGCTCGCCGAGCGCGGGCACCCCGGATCACTCACCCGCCCACCGGGTCGGTGCACAACAGCACAGCAGCACAACGGCGGACCGGCGGCATGCCGGACCGAGAGAACGACGACAGGGAGCTGATCGTGAACATCACCAGGAACCGGGCGTGGCGGCCGCTGGCGGCCGCGACCGCGCTCGCGTTGGTGGCCGTCGCCTGTGGCGGCGACGGGGGCAACGGCGAGGCGGAGACAGCGGACAGCGGTGAGGTCACCATCCTCCACGCCTTCACGGGCGACGAGGACACCGAAGGCCTCAACGCGATCCTCGATTCGTTCATGGAAGAGTATCCCGACATCGAGGTCCTGCAGGAGGGCTCGAACGACTTCGAG
>JBBDSW010000064.1:0-8689 GCA_040904745.1 Nitriliruptoraceae bacterium | reverse complement strand
CGTCCACGTCGATGACGCCCGGTCTTGCCGAGCAACTCGGGCCACCTCTCGCTAGCCGACCGCTTGGTTAGAGTGTGTGGCAGGCGGAGACAGGGTCCAGATGGCGACGCACCGGGGGGTGGCAGAGGCTCACGCAGACGGCGGTGGCGGTGACGCGCTCCCGGAGCGTGTCGCGGTCCTGCGGCAGGCGAGCCTGGAGGTCCTGTACTGCAACGCCGCCAACGCCGCGGACCACGGGGTCACGCCCGGCGAGCTGGTCGGCCGCAGCTTGCTCGAGGTGCTCCCCGCGGGCGAGGGCAGCGCGCTAGCCACCCACCTCGCATCGTTGTCGCGGTCACAGCCCGAGCAGCGGAGCATCGTGGAGCACCGTGGACGGGTGATCGAGTGGGCGGATCAGCTGCTGATCGGCCGCGACGGCGACACCGTCCTGTCGATCGGTCGCGATGTCACAGACCAGCGGAGCTTGGCCGCTGCGCACCGTGAGGTCGATGCCCGCTTCCGTGTGGCGATGGACGAGGCACCGATCGGCATGGCGCTGGTCAGCCTCGATGGTGCCATCCTCGAGGTCAACCCGGCCCTTTGCCGACTGGTCGGGCGCGACGAGGCAGAGCTCCTGACACTGACCACCCTGGACATCACCCATCCCGATGACGTTCCCCTCGATCGCACCTACGGGCAGCAGCTCCTGGCAGGGGGAGCCGACCAGGCGACGATCGAGAAGCGCTTCGTGCGCCCGGACGGCACGATCGTCTGGGGGTTGCTCAAGACCTCGATCGTCCATGACGCGGACGGGGACCCCGCCTACCTGGTGGGGCAGGTGGTGGACATCACCGACCGCATGGAACGGGAAACGGCGCTCCGGCAGTTGGCCGCGGACGAACGTGCCCTGGTCGGTCGACTCCGCGAGCTCGACGACCTGAAGCACAACTTCGTGTCCGCGGTATCCCACGAGATGCTCACGCCGCTGACGGCACTGCGAGGGTTCGCCGAGGTGCTCCGGGATCGTCGGCATGGCATCCCCATCGCTGAGGTCGATCGCATCACCGACCGGATGTGCCGGAACGCCGAGCGGCTGGGACAGCTGGTCGATGATCTGCTGGACCTCCGGCCGCTGGCCGAGGACGGCACCACGCCGCGGCGGTTGGCCGAGGCAGACCTGGCCGCGACCGCCGGCGCCATCGTCGACGGGTTCCCGGTCGGGAACCGCTCCATCGTCACCGACCTGGTGTCCGTGTCCGTGCCGCTACACACCGCCAGGATCGAGCGGGTCGTGGCGAGCCTGTTGACGAACGCCGCGCGCCACACGCCGGAAGGCACCACGATCTGGGTCGAGGTCGATCGCGACGCTGACGGCGCTCGGCTGACGGTCGCCGACGACGGACCGGGGATCGCCGACGAGCTGAAGGCCTCGCTCTTCGATCCGTTCGTCAAGGGGCCGTCCCCGGCGGCCCAGGCGGGCGGATCGGGTATCGGGTTGACGATGGTCGCCCGCTCCGCGGCGCTGCACGGGGGGAGGGCCTGGATCGCCGACCGGGACGGCAGCGGAACCGCCGTCCACGTGTGGCTGCCTTCCACTGGGCGGGCCTGACCCACGCCTCGCGCGTCGCGAGCAGCCCTCGACAGGTCCGCCGGGTGCGGTCTGGTGTCCCCCCATCGAGCCGCAGGAAGGGGCACCGCACGAGAGGAGACGGTGCTGCCGGGGCCCTACTCGACGACGATCTCGACCTCGGGGTGCAGCCTGGCATCGCACCCACGTCCGATGAAGCACCCGAGCTGCCACTCCCCGGTGCGGTCTTCGGGCAGGGTCAGCTCGTAGCGGACCGTCTCCCGGGCCGGCAGGACCAGGGTCACGTGTTCGGCGGTCTCGGTCGGCGGCAGCCACGCCTCCGGCGGGTCCGCGCGCGCGGTGACGCCCGCGAACAGATCCTCTGCGAAGTAGGCGCCGTCGTCGTCCCGCTCCAAGGACCTCCCGACGGCCAGGTGGTGGATGAAGTCGTTGCGGTTCTCGAACACCAGCGAGAACGGCTGCCCGGCCGGGAGCGCCAGCGAGGAGGGGGTGAACGTCGTGCCTTCGACGACGACGGTCACCACGCCGTCCGGACCCGGTCGGGCGAACTCGTCCGAACCACGGAAGACCACCACCACCGCGATGGCGGCCATCAGGAGCACCGTCAGGGCGACGAGCACGTTCCCGGTCAGCGGGCGTGGATCCGTCGTGGTGGTCATGGCAGCCCCCTCAGGCCCCTCGGGCTGGCCGGGCCGTATCCACATCGTGCGTCTCCCGGTCGTCCTACCCCAGGGACGAAGGTCACCGTCACGTTCCGCGGTGTGGGGGCACCCGACGGATCCGCCCGGACGACTAGCTTCGGTCCGCAGCGTCAGCCCCACGGCGTGACCGAGCCATCGGGACCGGCGCGATCGAGGCAGGGAGCAGGCGGGATGGACGAGCTCAGAGAGGTCGACAGCGTCGAGATCCTCGTGCTCGTGGACAACGCCACGGACAACCTGTCGACGACACCGGCGTTCGTGGAGACCGAGGTATCCCGTCTCGTCCGTCGGGGGGTCGAGCTCATCGCCGGCAGCAGCCTGTGCACGGCGGCACACGGGCTCGCCCTGCTCGTGACGACCCGGCGTGGCGACGAGACCCGCACGTTGCTGTTCGACGCCGGCCCGGACGGGGACGTGCTGGAGCGGAACGTGCACCGCCTGGCCGCCGACCTCGGCAGGGTCGATGGCATCGTGCTGTCCCACGGCCACTGGGACCATGGCGGGGGGATGCTGCGGGCCCTCGACCTCATCCGCGCAGCGGGCGGGAGGAGGGAGCTGCCCTACTACGCCCACCCCGGCATGTTCGGCCAGCGAGCCGCCAAGCGGCGCGATGGCACGTTCCGGCGTATGGAGGACGTCCCGTCCCCCGACGCGCTCGCCTGGCGCGGCACCACACCCGTCGTGACGACCGAGCCGCAGGTGGCGCTGGACGCTCACGCGTTCGTGAGCGGAGAGATCCCGCGCGTCACCCCCTTCGAGACCGGGCTTCCCGGGCAGCATCGCCGGGCACCGGACGGATCCGGGTGGGAACCGGACGAGCTGGTGCTGGACGAGCGCTTCGTCGCCATCCGTGTGCAGGGGAAAGGGCTCGTCGTCCTGACCGCCTGCTCACACGCCGGGGTGATCAACGTGCTGACACACGCCCGCGAGATCCTCCCGGACGTGCCGCTCTACGCGGTCCTGGGCGGCCTGCACCTGTCCGGGGAGAACGAACAGGTCATCCCGCAGACCGTCGAGGAGCTCCGCCCGTTCGGGCTCGAGGTGATCGCCCCCGGGCACTGCACGGGTTGGAGGGCGGTTGCCGCCCTGCTCGAGGACGTCGGCGACCGGCGGCTGGTGCCCCTCGCGGTGGGGAAACAGCTCACGTTGTGACGGGCACGATCCGATCCCCGATGATGGCTGGCCGCCCCGACGTCCGGCGCAGACCCGCCCGGGAGCGCGGCGACCGCGTCCCGGGCATCGGCAGATCGACTGCCACCGGCTACGACACCGGATGCTCGACGCGGGCGTCGCTCCCCGGGTAGATCTGGGTCTCGTGTCCGCGCTCGTCCCAGCGGACCCGGTACGGCGGGTCGCCGTCCTCACCGAGTACCTCGAGGATCTCCGCGGTGCGGTCCGGCTCGCTGACCCGGTGTCCCTTGACGATGAGACGATCACCGACCTGTGCCTTCATCACACTCCCTCCTGTGCGCATGCCCACGATGGCCCGAGGCGGCCGAGGACACCAGGGCCATCGGTCGGTGGCGATGATCGTGGGCCCAGAGCCATGCTGACGCAAGGCCCGGAACGTGCAGCGTGCCGTGCACGGGGACGAGAACGATGGACGACGTCACCTTCGCCGACCGTGCGGAGGGCGGACGGCTGCTCGCAGGCCGCCTCCGCGGTCTCAGCCGCCACCATCCGGTGGTGCTGGGGCTCCCCCGGGGTGGGGTGCTGGTCGCCGCCGAGATCGCCCACGCGCTTGACGCGCCCTTGGACGTGCTGGTGGTCCGCAAGCTCGGCTGCCCCTGGCACCCGGAGCTCGGCTTCGGGGCGATCGGGGAGGATGGCGTCCGCATCATCGATGACGACCTGGTCCGCGCGCTTCGGTTGCGCCCCACGGAGATCGAAGAGGTCGGGGCCCGTGAGCAGACGGAGCTCGAACGTCGGGTCCGCCGCTACCGAGGTGAGCACCTCCCCCTCGACCTGGAGGGCCGGTCGGTGATCCTGGTCGATGACGGCATCGCGACCGGGGCCACGATGAAGGCAGCCGTGGACGTGGCGCGACTGCGTGGAGCCGCACACGTGGTCGTGGCCGTACCGGTCTCCTCCAGGGATGCCAGCCGTGAGCTCAGCTCGATCGCCGACGAACTGGTTTCCCTCGAGCGCCCGGAGACGTTCCAGGCGATCGGCGGGTTCTACGGTGACTTCACCCAGACGACGGACGATGAGGTCGTGGCGGCCCTCGGAGCGGCGAAGCCTCCCGCGGCGTGAGACCACCCCGCTGTCCGCGTTCACCGTCTGGTCGGAGGTGACCGTGGCTTATGGACCGGATCGAACGCTTGATCCCTGGATCACCGGTGCGGTGGCGCCTGCCGCAGCAGGACCGGATGCGCGTTTCAGGCGTCGTGTTCGCCACCTTCGACCTGCTGCACGACGCGAAAGATGCCCTGGCCCAGGTGGCCGGCGTCGCCGCGCTTCCGGGGATCGTGGAGGCCAGCTACGCGATGCCCGACGTGCACTGGGGTTACGGTTTCCCGATCGGGGGCGTGGCCGCCACGGACGTGGATGCCGGTGGGGCCGTCTCCCCGGGCGGGGTCGGCTTCGACATCTCCTGCGGCGTGCGGCTCCTTGCGACCCCGTTCCAGGAAGGCCACCTCCGCGACCGGATCTCCCGGCTCGGTGACGAACTCGACCGGCGGATCGTGCGGGGGATGGGCAAGGGCGGCGCCTGGCACCTCACGGATGAGGGCGAGCTGGACGAGATCCTGGTGGGAGGAGCCGCCTACGCCGTCGCGCAGGGACACGGGGAACCGCGGGACCTCGAGCGGTGCGAGGACGGCGGGGTGGTCGCCGACGCGGATCCGGCACGGGTCAGCGACCGGGCTCGCCGACGCGGGATCGGGCAGGTCGGCAGCCTCGGCTCCGGGAACCACTTCGTCGAGGTGCAGGCCGTCGATCGGATCGATGATCCCGACACGGCGCAGCGGTTCGGGCTCAACGCCGGCCAGGTGTGTGTGATGATCCACTCGGGGTCCCGTCGCCTCGGCCACCAGATCTGCACCGATCACGTCCGTGTCATGGGAACCGCGATGTCCCGCTACGGGATCCAGGTCCCTGACCCACGGCTCGCCTGCGTCCCCGTCTCCTCCCCGGAAGGGCGCGTCTACCTGGGTGCGATGGCAGCGGCGGCGAACTTCGGCCGCGTCAACCGCCACATGCTCGCCGAAGCCGTCCGAGCCGCGTTCTCGGCCGCGCTCGGTCCTGGTGATCTGCACCTGGTCTACGACGTGTCCCACAACCTGGCCAAGCTCGAACGCCATCCCGTCGACCTGACCAGCCGGACTCTCGGTCCATCGGAAGGGGGCGACGCTCGCGCTGCCACCCGGTGCGGCGGGCCTGCCCGCCGACCTGGCCGGAACCGGCCAGCCGGTCCTGATCCCGGGGTCGATGGGGACCGCCTCCTACGTGCTGGCCGGCACCGGCGGCGGTGCGTTCCACTCCACCGCCCACGGTGCCGGTCGGACGATGTCCCGCCATGCCGCCAAGCGCCGCGGTCACGGAGGCAAGGCTCTGGAGGAGGAACTGACCAGGGATGGCATCCAGGTCCGCGCCGGACGGGTCAAGGACCTCCCCGAGGAAGCGCCCTACGCCTACAAGGACGTCGATGCCGTGGTGGATGTCTGCCAGCAGGCGGGCCTCGGTCGCGTCGTCGCCCGGCTCCGCCCCCTCGCGGTGGTGAAGGGTTGAGTTCGCCGGAGCGGGGCCACCGAGCCGTCGAGCACACCGCCGACGAGATGCTGGAAGCGTGAGGCCCCACCCGCACGGCCCGTCTCGAGGAAGCCGTCGCCGGGCTGGTCGCCTTGTTCGCTGAGCTACCGCACGGAGCCGCGACACGGACCTGCGAGTTCACCCTCGAGGAGGCGGACGGGACGGCGCTGCTGTTCGCGCTCCTCGACGAGATCACCTACCTCCTCGACGCCCACGACCGTGTGCCAACCGCCGCCGAGGTGGCCGACCTCGGGGACCGCCTGCGGGTCCGCCTAGAGCTGACCGAGGTGGCTGCCGTGCAGGCGCTCGGGCCCTCACCCAAGGGTGTATCCCGCGCCCAGGCCCACCTTGGTCGTGAGGATGGACGGTGGACCGCGCGGGCGCTGATCGACATCTGAGCCAGGAGGGAGCGAGGTGCGTGGGGCCCTGTAGCCGTGGACGAGCTGAGCATCGGCCCGGCGGTGTCACCTGGCGACCGCGACGAGTACCAGCAGGCCGAGCCCGACGACGAACATCCCGCTGAGCAGGGCCTTGCGGGCCGCCTCGGGGTAGCCGGTCAACTCCGGGATCAGGTCCGCGGCGGCGATGTAGACGAAGTTCCCGGCCGCGAACGGCAGCAGCCAGGTCACCTCGAAGCGGCCGGACAAGGCGTACGCGACCCATCCGCCGAGCAGGAACGTCAGAGCGGAGGCGAAGTTGAACAGCAACGCGCGGGACCTGCTCCAGCCAGCATGGATCAGGATCCCGAAGTCACCGAGCTCCTGGGGAACCTCGTGAGCAGCCGCTGCGACCCAGGTCACCAGACCCACCCTGATGTCCACCAGGAACGCTCCGGCGACCGCGAGACCGCCGACGAAGTTGTGCACCCCGTCAGCCACGAGGATCAGGTACCCCAACGGCCCATGCTCCGCGACAGCACGGTGGCAGTGATGCCAGTGCAGGAACTGTTCGAGCACGAAGAACGCCACGAAGCCGCCGACCAGCCACAGGTACACGTCGAGCTCGTTGCCCATCGCCTCGACGGCTTCCGGGAGCATGTGGAGCAGGGCCCCACCGATCAGGGTCCCGGCCGCCAAGGCGACGAGCGGTGGTACGACGCGGTCGAACGACCGTTCCGGAAGCAGCAGCGTCAGACTGCCCGACAGCGCCAGCACGCTCATGGCGACCCCGCCGATGGTGATCCAAGTCAGCGTCGTCACCGGGCCAGCTCCGATCGGGGCGCCGGCGGCAGCCCGCCCGGTGCTTCGCTCCCCTGTTCTGCGGTAACCGGGCCACGCCTGCAAAGACCCGGCTCGAAGGGCCAGCCCCGGAGGACCATCAAGCAAGCGTTGATCTGGAACGCTCCGGCTGAAGCATCCGAACCCCTTGCCTCTAGCCCGCCTGGGCCGGCAGCGGTCAGGATCTCCCACCCTCGCGGCTGGCGCGCAGCTCTCCGAGCAGCCGTCTCACCTCGCCAACCTCGTCCTCGAGGTCCTCCAGATGCGCAGCCAGCGCCTCTTCGTCGTACCGACGGCGACGGCGCGGCCCGCCGTAGGGCGGCGGGTAGTCGAGGTAGTCGAGACGAAGATCGTTGTGCCAGCACCACGGGCCGCGCCCGTGTCCGTAACAGCATCCCATCCCAGTTCCGATCATCGATCCACCTCCACACGTAGCCAAGGCAGGCCACTACCGCGAGTGCCGATCGGCCTGAGCGTGCCCCTGCGCCCTCCCCACCGAGCCGACGCGTTCACCTCTGGGGAGTGGGTGATAACCGTGTTGTCATGGGTGGCGGCGAGCATCAGACACGGCGCACAGAAGCACCGGTTGCGTTCGTAGCTGCTGACCCAGGTGCGTGCGTCGGCCACAGGGGTCGAACGGCTGGCCGATGCGGTCGAGGGGCTGGCGTTCGGGGCGGTGCCCCCGATGTCGCGAAGGCTCTCGAGGGTGTCCGCTGGCAACTCCAGCGGATCTGGTAGTCACGGGCCCTCCGGCTGCCCTTCGCCCTCGGCGAGGTGCAGGTGTCGGAGCGCGGCCTCGCGGGCGGCTGGAGGACGCGGTCCGTGGGCCAGTCCGTGCGGACGGACTCGATGGGCGCCGCGTCGTACCTGCTGGTCGGCACCGGCGGCGCCGCCCTGTGTGACGAGCTGGCCGGGTGTGCGATTCCTCTGCGGGGCGTCCGGCGCGAGGACCTGCCCGAGGAGGCCCCCTACGCCTGCGAGGACCTCGATGCCGTGGTGGACGTCTGCGACCGCGTCGGGCTTGGATGCAAGGTCGCGCGGCTGCGGCCGCTGGGGATGGTCGAGGGATGACGGCTGCAAGGGGCCATCGGGACGGGGGGCGAACACACCTCCAACGAGATCGTCTACCTCGCCATCGCCGGGGGCCGTCCTGCCACCGTTCAGGTGCGGGATCGGGACGCTGAGGTCGACGTCGCCTTCGACCTCGTCGCCACGACCTACGTGCCGCCGACGGGGCCCAAGAGCGTGTCACGCCGGCGACCTCGACCGGCACGCTGACGGCGACGGGTGGACGGCCCGCGTCTGATCGACATCTGACGGGCGATGCCGTGGCCGTCTCGTGGTCGCCGGCAGCTCGTGGTCGCCGCGAATCCGAGCCGGTGCGGTTCGGGCGCAGCTGGGAGTCATGGTTCATAGGGCACGAGCAGCGTCGGCACGTCGCAGCGGGCGAGGAG
>JBBDSW010000063.1:3207-8802 GCA_040904745.1 Nitriliruptoraceae bacterium | reverse complement strand
CGCACGACGGTGGCCGGCGCGGCCCAGCGATGACCGCTAGTTGTAGCCGCGGGTCGACGGTGGCGGTGGCGGTGGCAGCGGCGCGTCGGTGCTCACCGTGCCCGCGTTGAGATCCGCCAGGCGTACGACCCGCTCCTGGATCGACGGGTGGGTCGCGAACCGCCGCGCCATCTTCGCTGAGCGGCTGTTGGCCCGGGTACTGCCGGGACCCCGGCCACGCGCGCTCAAAGCACCGGGCCCACCGGGACCGCCTGCAGCAGCGCCGGCACCATCCCCAGGCGAACCAGCCCCAGGCCCGCCGCCCGGGCCACGGTCCCCCTCGGTGTCGTTGGGTTCCTCGAACCACAGATGAGCGGTCGCCACCTCGAAGCGGGCCAGGCTCGTGTGGTCCTCGTCGATCCGGCGGAGCGCGTTCACCATCGACTGGGGATCACGCAGGAGGTCGGCCGCGGTCGCGTCCGCCAGGTACTCCCGCTGCCGCGACACGGCGAACCGGATCACCTGGGCCGCGATCGGCGCGAGGATCACCGCCAGCAGGCCGAGCACCAGGAAGATCACCTGCGCCGCGCCGGCGTTGCCGCCACGGCCACCACCTCGCCGACCACCTCCGAGCCACAGGAACCGCACCAGGACGTCCGCCAGCAGCGCGACGAGTCCAGCCGTGGCTACCGCCAGGGTGACCGTGCGGACGTCGTCGTTCAGGATGTGGGCCACCTCGTGGGCCAGGACGGCGCGCAACTCGTAGCGGGGCAGCCGCTCGATCAGCCCGGTGGTGACCGCGACGTGGCTGTCCTCCAGCGAGCGGCCGGTGGCGAACGCGTTGGGTGCCGGGTCGTCGACGAGGTGGAGCGTGGGCTTGGTGCCGAGGATGCCGGCGGAGACGCACACCTCGTCGAAGAGGTTGTGCAGCTCCGGGGCCTCCTCCTGTGACACCGGTCGGGCCTTGGCGGCGCGCAGCGCCAACGCCGGCCCGGAGCGGTAGGCGCCGAGGATGAAGAAGAGCCCCAGCACCGTCCCGATCGCCGTGATCGAGACACCCAGCACCGGATCGAGCACGACCCCGCCGAGCAGCGCCCCGGCCACCACCCAGACCATCACGGCCACGATGAGGACGGACCCGATCAACAGCAGACGGGTCGCGCGCTTGTTCTCCCGCTGCAGCTGGTCGTAGACCGCGCCGCCGGATCCGGACATGGGCTACTCGAACGAGACGTCGGGGGCTTCGCGGACCTCGACGGTCTCCACCTCGAAGTACTCGCGCTCCTCGAAGTTGAACATCGACGCCAGGACCGAGGTCGGGAAGACCATGCGCGCGGTGTCGTAGGCCCGGACCGAGGCGTTGTAGTGCCCGCGGGAGCCGGCCACCATGTTCTCGGTGTGGGCGAGCTCCTCCTGGAGCTGGCGGAAGTTCGCGTCGGCCTTGAGGTCCGGGTAGTTCTCCGTGATGGCGAGCAGCTTGCCGAGCGCCTGGGTCAGCCCGTTCTCCGCCTCGGCCAGGTCCGCCGGCCCCTGCACGGAGATCGCCTTGGCGCGGGCCGCGGTGACCTCTTCGAGGGTCTCGCGCTCGTGCGAGGCGTACCCCTTCACGGTGTTGACCAGGTTGGGGATCAGGTCGTGGCGCCGCTGCAGCTGGGTGTCGATCTGTGCCCACGCCTCGTCGATGCGCACCCGGGAACGCACCAGTCGGTTGTAGCCCGCGATCACCCAGCCCACGATGCCGACGAGCAGCAACAGCACGATCAGTCCGAACCAGAGCACGGCGCTACCTCCGAAGTCGACCCGCCCGAAGTCTCGAGCCTAACCGTCGGCCCTCGTGGTGTCGTTGCACGGACCTCGCCGGCCACCGGGTGGCCGCCCCGCTAGCTCCCGGCGTGCCGCAGACGCAGCTTGGACTGCTTGTGCCGTGGCTCCCAGTCGTCCTGGAACGTCGCGTGGAACCCGTAGCGCTCGGCCAGGGCGATCAGCGTCTCCGGGCGGTAGTAGTAGTCCTCATGGAGCACGTGGTGCTCCCGTCCCGAGGTCGCGTTGAAGGTGAGGTCGAACCAGCCGTCCGGGCGCAGGATCCGGCCGACGTGGGCGAAGCACTCCTCGATCACCGGCAGCGGGCAGTGCGAGAACACGCTGTGGGCATGGATCACGTCGAACCGGTCGTCGGGCACCCAGTCGAACGTGAGATCGTCGACCAGCCTGAGACCCGGCTCGGCGTCCTGGAGCGCGTAGTCGGCGATGGTCCGGTTGGCGGCCAGCAGCACATCGGGCGAGATGTCGATGCCGAGGTAGCGGCCGACGTCGAGGTACCGGATGATCCGCCACCCGGCGCGCAGGTTGCCGCAGCCGATCTCCAGCACGTCGTGGTCGGCGCGGAGCCCGTGCTCGACGAGGTAGTCGAACTGCAACTCCCCGAGCGCGAGCCAGCGCTCCTCGCTCGCGCTGCCCACCGCCTTGCGCGGGTCGGCGGCCACGTCCTGGCGCATCACCTCGCGGTAGTAGCTGACGTGATCGCGCTTGCCCCGCACCCGGAAACGCAGGTCGCGCCAGGCCCGTCGGAGGAACGGGCGGATCCGTTCCGGGTGCTTCAGCGCGTAGCGGATGCGGTAGGTCAGGCGATAGCGCTGGTCAGCCACGGGCGGTCACTCCCACGGGATGTCACTCCCACTCGATGGTGCCGGGCGGCTTCGAGGTGATGTCGACGGTGACCCGGTTGACCTCGGCTACCTCGTTGGTGATCCGGGTCGAGATGCGGGCGAGGACGTCGTAGGGCACCCGGGTCCAGTCGGCGGTCATGGCGTCCTCGCTGGAGACCGGGCGCAACACGACCGGGTTGCCGTAGGTGCGCCCGTCGCCCTGGACACCGACGGAGCGGACGTCGGCCAGCAGGACGACCGGGCACTGCCAGATGTCACGGTCCAGCCCTGCAGCGGTCAGCTCGGCACGAGCGATCGCGTCGGCGGCCCGGAGCGTCTCCAGGCGTTCGCGGGTCACCTCGCCGACGATGCGGATCGCCAGGCCCGGCCCGGGGAACGGTTGGCGCCAGACGATCGCTTCCGGCAGGCCGAGCTCCATGCCGACGGCGCGGACCTCGTCCTTGAACAGGGCACGCAGCGGCTCGACCAGCTCGAAGGCGAGGTCGTCGGGGAGCCCGCCGACGTTGTGGTGGCTCTTGATGTTGGCGGTGCCGCTGCCACCGCCGGACTCGACGACGTCCGGGTAGAGGGTGCCCTGGACCAGGGAGCGGACCTCCGTGCCCCGCTCCCCTGCCTCCTCGACGATGTCGCGGGCGGCCTGCTCGAAGACGCGGATGAACTCGCGGCCGATGATGCGGCGCTTCTCCTCCGGGTCGCGGACGCCGGCCAGGGCGTCGAGGAAGCGCTGTTCGGCCTCGACCACGTGGAGGTCCACGCCGGTGGCCGCCACGAAGTCCCGTTCGACCTGCTCGGCCTCGCCGGCCCTGAGCAACCCGTGGTCCACGAACACGCACGTGAGCTGCTCGCCGATGGCCCGCTGGACGAGCGCGGCAGCGACCGCGGAGTCGACCCCGCCGGACAGCCCGCAGATGGCCCGGCCGTCCCCGACCTGCTCGCGGATCGTGGCGACCTGCTCGTCGATGACGTTGCCCATCGTCCAGGTCGGCCGGCAGCCGGCGATCTCGTAGAGGAAGTGCTCGAGGACCGCCTGCCCGTGCTTGCTGTGGAGCACCTCGGGGTGGAACTGGACGCCGGCGAGTCCGCGGGCGCGGTCCTCGAAGGCGGCGACGGGGGCGCCGTCGGTCCGGGCGACGGTGGTGAAGCCGGGCGGGGCGGCGGTGACCGAGTCACCGTGCGACATCCACACCGGCTGCCGACGGGGCAGGCCGTGGAAGAGCGTCGAGTCGCCGCCGAGTACCTCGAGGTCGGTGCCCCCGTACTCGGCGAGCCCGGTCCGCTCGACGGTCCCGCCGAGCGTGGTCGCCATGATCTGGAAGCCGTAGCAGATCCCGAGCGTCGGGACGCCGGAGGCGAGGACCGCGGGATCGAGCGCCGGTGCGTCCTCGGCGTAGACCGATGCCGGGCCACCCGAGAGGATCACCGCGGCAGGATCGCGGGCGAGCAGCTCCTCGGCGGTGATGTCGTGGGGGACGATCTCGGAGTAGACGCGGGCCTCACGGACCCGGCGGGCGATCAGCTGGGCGTACTGGGCGCCGAAGTCGACGACGAGCACGGTCTCGCCGCGGCGGTGTGCGCCGAGGGTCGTGGCGCCGCGCGTGCCCGGCTCGGGCGCGGCCGCCGCCGGTTCAGCCGCAGGCCGCTGCTGGCTCACGGCGTCCTGCTGGCGGGCGTCGTCTGCCACCTCGCCGCTCACCCCAGCACGTCACGTGCGACGGCCGGATGCATCCCTCCGGCGCGGACCGTCAGTTCGGCCTCACGCAGGCGCCCGAGCGACTCGTAGCCGGTCACGGCCATGGCCCGACGCAGGCCGCCGAGCAGGTTGACCCGCCCGTCATCGCGGTGAGCCGGCCCCTCCAGGATCACCTCGGCCGACCCGAGCGTGTCGACGCGCTGGTAGCGGGAGCGCGGGAGGTCGTGGTGAGCGGAGGACAGGCCCCAGTAGGCGCCGCGGCCCGGCGCCTCGTCGGCGGCGGCCAGCGGACGCGACAGCGCGACGGCGTCGGCCCCGCAGGCGATCGCCGTGGCCAACTGCCCGCCGGTGTCCAGCCCCCCGGAGGCGATCACCTCGACGTAGCGGCCCGACTCCTCGAGGTAGCGCGAGCGGGCCGCGGCCACCTCGGCGATCGTGGATGCCAGGGGGGCTTCGATGCCGAGTGCGGCGTAGGTGGTGGTGATGGGGTCGGTGCCACCCTCGACGATGATGCCGACGGCGCCGGTGCGCATCAGGTGGATGGCGGTCTTGGCCGACCACACCCCGCCGACGACGACCGGGATGTCGTAGCGTCCGGTGAAGGAGCGCAGATCGAGCGGTTCGCGGTCCTCCTGGCCGACGTGCTGCGCGGTGACGACCACGCCCTGGATCACCAGCAGGTCGAGCCCGGCCTCGAGCGCGGCATGGTGGAACCGTTCGACCTTCTGGGGGGTGAGGCTGCCGGCCGCCATGCCGGCGCTCTTGAGCTCCTCGACACGGCGGCCGATGAGCTCCTCCTTGACCGGCTCGGCGTAGAGTTGCTGGAGCCGGGTGGTCGCCGCTGGACCGGGCTGCAGGCTGGCGATCTCGTCCAGCACGTCCGCGGGGTCCTCGTAGCGGGTCCACAGGCCTTCGAGGTTCAGGACGCCGAGCCCCCCGAGCCCCCGCAGCACCGCCGCCGACGACGGCGAGGTGACCGCGTCCAACGGCGCCCCGAGCACCGGGATGTCGAGGTGGTAGGCATCGACGTGCCAGCCGATGTCGACCAGCTCCACGTCGCGGGTCCGGCGGGAGGGCACCAGCGCGATGTCCTCGAGCGCATAGCCGACGCGTGCCTTGCGCGCGCCTCCGATGGTGGTCTCCTGCACGTGGCGCTCCGCTCCTGCTCGCTGGGCCCCTGAGGGTAGTGCCGTGCTCCCACGGGTCGGGTCTGCCCACTGCAGGGGGTTGGGCGCCCATCGAACCCGCCACGCGGGAACA
>JBBDSW010000063.1:1887-3107 GCA_040904745.1 Nitriliruptoraceae bacterium | reverse complement strand
TCGAACCCGCCACGCGGGAACATCCTGCACCGACCGACCCGGACACCGCCCACGGGACCCGTCAGTATCCAGGCGACACGGTTTTCCACCGGTCCCCGGGATCCGTCGGCGCCCTCGCATGGATCTCCGCCAAGCTGCCGGCATGATCATCACGACGGACAGCCCCACGGATCAGCTCGCCGCGTCCCAGTACGGCCTCCTGACGCATGCACAGCTGGTCGACCTCGGCTGGACCACCAGCGCGATCGGCCGAGCGGTCTCGTCCGGCTGCCTGGGCCCGGTCCTCGCCCAGGTCTACCGCGTGGCGGGAAGCCCAGCCATCCCGCACCAGCGCATGCTCGCAGCGGTCCTCCGTGCCGGACGCGGGGCGCGCCTCAGCGGCGTCGCCACCTTGTCGCTCCTCCGGGTGCACGGCATCCCGAGTGATGCCCCGCCCTACGTACTGCTCCCCCCGAGGCGCCGCATCGCCAACGTCCCCTTCACGTGGGTCCGCGACCAGGCACCGGGACACCACCACGAGCCGCTCGGGGCGATCCCCTCCACCACGCCGATACGAGCGCTGGTCGAAGCGGCGGCGAGGTGGCAGCGACGGCGCATCTTGGCGGTGCACGACCAGCTGCGCTGGGCCGGCCACGCACCCGAGGGCGAACTCGCCCGGGCCGCGGCGACCATCGGTCACCGCCACCGGGGCGCGAAACTGGTGTCGTCCCTGGTCGCGGAAGGCGAACTCGAGCAGGACAGCGGCGGCGAGCGCACCCTCGCCGATGCCCTGCAGTCGTTGGGCCTGGACCGGAACGCGTGTTGGCAGGAGTGGCTGACCCCCTCGATCCGGGTCGACTGCCTGCTGGACCCGGTCGAGGTCTCCGTCGCGACCGGCATCGAGCTCGTGACCACACCACATGCGCATGCCCTCGGCTTCGTGCTGGAATACGACGGGCACGTGCACCACGAACACCCGCGAGATCGGCAGGCGGATGCCGCCCGGCAGCGGGCGATCGAGGCGCTCGGCTACGCGGTGCTCCGGATCCGCGCTCAGGACATCAGGGACCCGGCGGCGCTCCGCGATCGGCTGTGCCGGTTCCTGGAAGAGCGGTAGTCGCTGCGGCGACGCGGAACACCGATCCCCGTCCTGGCGAACGCGCCGACCCCCGGCGAACCCGCCCAGCGGGAACAACCGGCACGCCCGACCTCGCCGGCGCCCGCCGAACCCGCGTGGCGGG
>JBBDSW010000063.1:0-1787 GCA_040904745.1 Nitriliruptoraceae bacterium | reverse complement strand
CGGGAACAACCGGCACGCCCGACCTCGCCGGCGCCCGCCGAACCCGCGTGGCGGGAACACCGCGCACCCCAGCCCGAGGACCCCCGGCGAACCCGCCCAGCGGGAACAACCGGCACGCCCGACCTCGCCGGCGCCCGCCGAACCCGCGTGGCGGGGCCGAACTGCACCTCCGACCCTGGGCGACCCACCCACGGATGGCGTCCGGCCCCAGAGGCGCCCGCAGGACCTACACCCGTCGCGCCAGCACGACCCAGATCGTCCGCAGCAGGATCTCCAGGTCGAGGACCGGTGACCAGTTCACGAGGTACTGCAGGTCGTAGCCGAGCTTGTACTCCGCGTCCGTGTGGTAACGACCATGGATCTGCGCGAGGCCGGTCAACCCCGGTGGAAGCTCGTGCCGGCGGGCGTAGCCAGCGATGCGCTCCTCGAACCCCGCGGTGAGCTCCGGACGCTCCGGACGGGGACCGACGAGCGACATCTCGCCGCGCAGCACGTTCCACAGCTGTGGCAGCTCGTCGAGCCGGGCCGCGCGGATCCAACGGCAACCGCGGATCACGCGCGGATCCTCGCGCTCGGCGAGACGGGCACCGCCACCGTCGGCCTCGGCATCGAGGCCCATCGTGCGGAACTTCAGCATCTGGAAGGTGCGCCCCTCGGCGCCGACACGTTCCTGGCGATAGAGGAGCGGACGCCCCGCCACGATCAGCTGGTAGAGGGCGACCAACCCGATGACGACAAGGGCCACTGGCGCGAGCAGGAGCAGCATGGTCAGGTCGAACACCCGCTTGAACTGGGCACGCGACCGCGGGACCGTCTGGCTGCGCAGGAGCACGAACGGCAGCCCGCCGACCTCGCGGACGCGTTCGAGGCCGAACAGCGTCTCGCGTGCGGTGACCCGGAGCAGCACCGTCACGCCAACCCGACTGAGATCCTCGACCGGACCTGGGTACAGCCGTTCGACCCAGGTACTGCTGACGACCATGACATCCGTTGCCCCGTGGTGTCGGACCGCATCGGCCAGTGACGCAGGATCGGAACGCTCGGCGACGACCTGGGCGCGGTCGTGGACCCCCTGCAGGTGGGTGCGGGCCACCTCGAGGTCCCTGGGGTCGCCGGCCAGCACCACCTTCGGCGGCCCTTCGCGTTGGGTGCGGACCCAGTGCACGAGCCAACGATTGGCCGTGACGGCTATGGCGCCGAGGACGATGAGGACGACGAGGTTCGCGATCGGGAACGGCAGCGCCCGGGCGTTGGTGATCCCGAGCTCACGGGCCAGTCCCGAGGTGACCAGCGTCAGCAGCGCGACCAGGCCCCCGGCGCCCAGCGTCTGGCGGCCGGCTCGCGGGAGCGACGAGGGGGCGCCGAGCCGCGGCTCGCGCTCGTAGAGCCCACCGAAGTACAGGCTCGCGATGAACACCGCGGTCGCCAGCGTGAAGGAGACGAGGTATGTCGGGACCGGGTAGGTGGGCCAGTTCGTGCCGAAGCGGACGAACATGGTTCCGAACATGATCGCGAACAGCGCCACCACGTCGGCGACCATGACGAGCCGGAACCCGCGCTCGTTGAGGCGCGCCAACAGCGGTTCCGGGAGCCCCGCCTCGGCCGCCGGGCGGTCAGCTGCCTTCGGGCGGTCACCGTCCCCCGACCGGTGCGGGGTGCGGCGGTCGTCACCACCTCCGGAGGCACGTCCACCACCGCCACCATCCTGCGGCGTAGCGGGCGCGGGTCCCCCGTGCGACTGCTCCGGTTCCGGCATCGCCGTCCTGCTCCGAGATCAGCGCGACCAT
>JBBDSW010000062.1:0-8807 GCA_040904745.1 Nitriliruptoraceae bacterium | reverse complement strand
TCGCGCCGATCGCGAACAGGACGTTCCGTTTCACCTGCTCCTCCTGACTCGCCCGTCCTCTCGGTTCTACCACGCGCACCCCGATCCCGCAGTGCACTCGCGTCGCAGACTGCCGGGCCGTGAACCGCAGTCCTGGTCAGTTCGACGGGCTGGTGGGATCGGCGTGGGGCGGTCTCACCGTCGGGCGGCGGGGCCGATACGACCCAGCGGTCACCGCGTTGGCACCCGGTGGGTGTTCTCCGCCTCGACCCGTGGCCTGCGTCTTCGAGACGGAGACCCGAGATGCCGCAGCGTCCTACCCCGGAGCCGGCCGCGCACCTACATGCGGGCGACCACGAGCAGCACGGGCACGATCACAACGTGGGCCTGTCCGGGCGGCTGCGGACGCTCGCCCCGCACAGCCACGATGTCACCGACCAGCTCGACGACGCGCTTGCGTCCAGCGAACGTGGCATCCGTATCACCAAGCTCACCCTGCTCATCCTGCTCGCGACCGCGTTCTTCCAGCTCGCTATCGCCCTGGTCCGCGGCTCGGTCGCGCTGCTCGGTGACACGATCCACAACGTCTCCGACGCGATGACGAGCATCCCGCTGATCGCGTTCCTGCTCGGGCCACGCGCCCACAGCAAGATCTATCCGTACGGGTATCGGCGCGCCGAGGACCTGGCCGTCATCGTCGCCGTCATCGGGACCTGGCTCGGCCTGCCGGTCCTCTCCTCGACCGCCTCGTCGGCCTGCTCATCACCGGCCTGATCGTGTGGATCCTGAAGACCACCACCGTCCAGGTGGTCCGTCGCCTCATGGACGGCGTCGAACCTGACACCCTGGCCCGTATCGAACAGGTCGCCATGACGGTCGACAGGGTCCACGACGTCGGCACCGTCCGAGCCGCTGGAGCGGCCCCGCCTGCTCGCCGACCTGACCATCACCGTCGATAGCCACGGCACCCTGATCGAGGCCCACGACATCAGCGACCACGTCCGCCACCAGTTCCTCCACGACATCCCCCACCTCGTAGACGCCTCGATCCATGCCAGCCCGGCCACCTTCCACGACGTGGAGCCGCACCAGCTCACTGCACATCACCGCCCCACGGCGTAGAGGCCTCGAACGACCGGGGGCGTGGACGGAAGCGGCGGGTGCAGTGCCGGTGGCCGTGCGTGGGGGGAAGTCCACCTCGCGCTCGCGTTCGAGACGGCGTTGGAGCAGGCCAACGGACACCTGGTCGGATCGAGATCAGGTCGCGAGGTAGTCGACGTGGATGTGATCGGCGGCGACCCCCTGGCCCTGCAGGCACTGGGTGATCTGCCGTGCGACGGGGCGCCGCGCTGCGACGTAGCAGTCACGGTCTTGGAGCCGTCCGCCGAGTCCCTCGATCGCGGAGGTGAGGTTGGCGCGGTGCGTCGTGAAGCCCGTGGTTGTCTGGTCGGGGACAGCTGTCGTGTTGGCCGGCCACACCAGGTGGAGCTCGAGGCCGGGTCGGCCGGCCCAGGTCGCCAGCACGCCCGGGTCGGGTACGCCTGCACGCGTCGTGGCGTGCACCGCGATCACGTCGCGTGGTTCGCTCCGCAGGCTCTGGGCGACCAGCTCCCGGCTGACGGCGAACCCGGCGCCCGCAGAGACCATCAGCAGAGGCCGCATCACATTCTCGAGCGTCATCTCGCCGCGGGGACCGGTGACCGTGACCTCGTCGCCGGGTCCGGCATCGTGGCGTACCCAGTGAGCGAGCCGGCCGGCGGCCTCGACGTCGAATCGCACGACGATCGTGCCGTCCTCACGGGGCGACGGATAGCTCGGGTAGAGCCGTCGGCCGAGCGCTTCCCCGGGTGGGAGGATCTGCAGGTGTTGCCCGGGCATGATCTGACAGAGCGTGTCCTCACCGCTCTCGAGGGCGAGTGTCAGTACCCGGACGGGACCGTCATCCTCGAGGTGGGCGACCCGCATCCGGACCCGCCGATCGCAGTGGGGCGCGACGTCGTGCCACTCAAGGTCCCCCTGGCGGGCAGCGAGCTCCTGGCGCAGCCCCTCGCGGAAGCTGCGGGCGTTGACGAGGGGCTTGAGGATGTCCGGATCCGGGAAGTGGATCGCATGAGCGGGGCAGGTCGTAGCACAGGTCGTACAGCCGACCATGCACTGCAGCGGCTCAGCCACGACCGCCTTCGAGGCATCGAAGTCGAAGCGGTAGACGAGCCGGCCGCAGGAGGTGACGCAGTTGCCACATCCGATGCACGTATCCGGGTCGACCGTTGGGCGCCAGGCGATCGTGTCTCGAGGGATCCCGTGCCATGGCTTGGTGAATCGTGGGTCGGACATCCCACTCTCCTTCGCACGGCGATCCGGCAGTGGCGGGATCGCCGGACACAGCCGGCCGTATCGCTGGCCTGGCTGGTCTGTCCGCCGAGTCGTACGCCCTGGACCCGTGAGGAGGTAGAGGCCATCGCCCCGCGCTACTGACCCCACGCCCGCACTCGATGGCTACCACCTCGAGGGTCAGCAGCCGACGGGGCCGCAGCCCACCGGCCCGCAGCCGGCCGGCATCCGGGCCGACGCCGGAGCGCTGGCGGTGCCGATGAGCCCGACCGCTCTGAACTGCTGGCGCAGGTCGGTGCTGCCGCAGTGGTCGCAGGTGGGGGAGAGGCCCGCGGTCTTCTCGGCGACGCTGGCGCGCACCTCGAGCTCGGCGCTGCAGTGGGAACATCTGTACGCGTACACGGGCATGACATCGGCTCCGGTTCGGGTCAGCAGCCTGATCGGCCGGTGAGTGATGCGAAGTCCATACCGAGGGCTTCGCTGAGGTCGTCGTTGAGCTCGGCCATCTGGGCCTGCGCTTCCTGCTGCGCCTGCGCGAACGCCATGATCGTGGCGTCGGCGGTCGCGGCCTCGTGTGCCTGCTGGAGCTGCTCGAGGACGCCCGGCGGTGGGGCGTCGCCGCGCTGCTGGGCCGCTTGGAGACGCCGCTGGATCCGCTGGGTCTGCTTGAGCAGCGCGAGCGACGCCGGCTGGGCGTGCAGCGTCGATTCCGCCTCACGCAGGCCGATCACCGGCTCGCTGGCTCTCAGTGCGTCCGCGAGCTGGTGTGTGGCCTGTTCCAGGGCCGTGTCCATCGTGCGCTCCGATCGTGTCGGTCAGCAGCAGCCGCCGCCGGGGAAGCCGACACCTGCGGCCTCGACGAGCACCGCCGCCGCCGCCCCCGCCTCTTCCTGGATCTGGAGCTGCGCAGCCTCGAGCTCGCGCACCGCCGGCTGGTCCGAGAGCGTCTGCTCCAGCTCGGCCAGCCGCGCCTGCTCGACCTCGGTCAGCGCACCCGCACGGGCGCGCCAGCCAAGCTGCTGGTGCAGCTCCTGGAGCTGTGCGACTGCACCTTGGGCAGCCTCGTCGTGCAGCAGCGTGTCCTGGGCCGTCTCAAGACGGAGGAAGGCGTCGGTGCTCGCCAAGGCTTCGGCGAAGCGGTTCGCAGCATCGCGCACGCTCGTCGGAGCGATGGTCGATGTCGCAACGTCGGTGGGGGTCATCGCCAGGATCTTCCGGCCGGAGCGGGCGCGATCTGACACGGAGCGTCCCGTGCCGCAGGCGCGTTGGACGGTTCTTACGGATCGTACAGCCCACCCGCTCCGTCCGGCTCATCCGCAGCAGCCGCCCCCGGACGTCCCGCTGTCGTCGGCCGCCGGACCGGGCGCCGGTCCACCGCAACACCCGCTCCCGCCGGCCGACCCTGCCGCCTGCGCCCCGGGGTCGTCGGCGGCGACCCCGGACGCCGTCAGCTCTCCAGCGGTGCGCTGCACGGTACGAGCCAGGTTCACGGCCCGCTTCCGGTCGCGTTCGGTGATCCCGAGCGAACCGAGGCGGTCGAGGTGGGCTCGTGCGAGCTCGACCGCGTTGCCGCCGACGGCGACTCCCAGCCCGACCAGCGCCGCCAGCGCCGCCAGCGGCCCGTCGACCGGCTCGGCCGGATGCTCTGGGGACAGATCGTCGCCGAGGAGTCCGGCTGCGTGACGTCCGAAGCTGTCACGGGCGCTGGCCAGTGACTGCGAAGCGGTGTCGAGCACCCAGCGGATCCGGTCGTCTTCCATGCCCTCCTCACGGGCCACGCCGAGGTGATGGGTGAGGCAGGGGCGGCAGCCGGCACCGACGGCCGCGCCGATCGCGGCATGCTCGAGGTCGAGCCGGCTCAGGGGTGCGCTCGCCGGATCGGTGAGCGGCAGCGTGATGGTGTCGGTCGTTGTCATGGTGACGTGTCCTCCCAGTCGTCGATGATGTGGCAGCTCGTGCACTCGTCCGCGGGGCAGCCGTCGGCGTCGTGGCACGGCGACGCCGCACGGTCCAGCCGTTGGGCGAGGGCCTCCAGGGTGGAACGCAGCTCGGTCAGCTCCTCGATCGCCCGGTCGACGTCGCTGCGTCGACGGTCCACCTGCTCTGCGAGCCGGGCCTCGAAGCGGCCGCAGTCCTCGACGAAGGCGACCTCGACGAGGACCCGGACCTCCGCGAGGGGCAGGTCGAGGGAACGCATCGCTCGGATCAGGCGGAGCCGGCGCAGGTGGCTCGGATCGAACAGGCGGTAGCCCGCCGGGCTGCGCTCGACGCCGGAGAGCAGCTGCTCCTCGTCGTAGAACCGGATCGTCTTGACCGGGACACCGCTGCGCGTGGCGAGTTCGCCGATCGTCATCCGATCGGCGGCGCTTGCTGGGCTGGTGGTGGGTGCGTTCATCATGCCGGCGAAGCTAGACCCTCCACCCACTGGAGGGTCAAGCCGACCTGCGTGGCTTGCTCGCGAAGAAGGGTCTTTCGGCCCTGCCCCGGCAATGAGCGGTTGCATGAGCCTGCCACCTGGTGAAGGGCAACCGGGTGGTGATGGGGAGAAGAGGAGGGAGTCGGTGATGCACCGAGACCCGGGTGGTGGCGACGCAGTGGAGGACGAACCACGCCCCGAGCCGGTCCGCGACGAAGACGACGCGCGGCTGCTGAGCCGTCGAGAGGTCGTCCGGGCAGGTGGCCTGGTTGGCGGGGCCATCGCGGTCGCGTCCACCGGCGTCCTCCACGCCCGACGGACGGAGGCGATCGAGGATCCGACCGGCGAGGAGACCATCCGCCAGCTGACGGTGCTCGACAACGTGCCTGCCGAGGCGGACGAGGACGTGCTGCTGCGCATGCAGCGCGATCTCAAGCGGGCCATGGCCAAGCCGGTGGAGGAGCGAAGCTGGATCATGGTGATCGACACCCGCAAGTGTGTCGGGTGTCACGCGTGCACGATCGCCTGTGTCGCGGAGAACAACCTGCCACCGGGCGTGGTGTACCGGCCGGTGATCGAGGAGGAGTTCGGCGAGTACCCGAACGTCCAACGGCGGTTCACGCCACGCCCCTGTATGCAGTGCGACGAGCCTCCTTGCGTGCCCGTCTGCCCGGTGAACGCGACCTGGAAACGTGCCGATGGCATCGTGGCGATCGACTACGACCGGTGTATCGGCTGCCGGTACTGCCTCACCGCCTGCCCCTACGGTGCGCGCACCAGCGATTTCGGCGAGTCGTACGTCGCGGAGGTCGCTGAGGGGTCGGAGGGCATGGAGACGGTCGTCTTCGGTGCCCAGGCTCCCTGGATGGAGCAGCCGAGCAACGAGTACGGCAAGGCCTGGGTGCGGGAGGACCACGCGTCTCCGGAGGGCAACGCGCGCAAGTGCCACTTCTGCCTGCACCGACTCGAGGTCGGGCAGCTACCCAAGTGCGCGACGTCCTGTATCGGTCGGGCTACCTACTTCGGCGACGCCAACGATCCGGACAGCTTGGTCACCGAACTGATCACCAAGAACAACGTTCAGACCCTCCTGCCACATATGGGCACCAAGCCCCGCGTGTACTACATCGTCTGAGGGAGCGCACCTGATGAGCGTCACGGCAGGGTCCCGGGGTGAGACCAGTCACCGGGGGGACTTCCCCGCGTCGTTCGTGCCCTGGCGTCGCGCCCTGTGGGGCGTCTTCGCCGTGATGTTGGTCCTCGGGCTCATCGGCCTCACGATGCGTTTCGTGGGCGGTCACCTGCCCGCGGGGTATGGCTCGTACGTGCCCTGGGGGTTGTGGATCGCGATCTACTTCCACGGGGTCGGCATCGCGGCCGGTGCGTTCGCCGTCTCGGCACTCGGGTACCTGTTCCGCAGGGAGGGCCTCGACACCGCGAGATCCCTGCGGCTCGCCTGCGTCCTCGTGGTTGCCACCGTCGGACCCTCGCTCCTGGCGGTCGGGCTCGATCTGGGTCGCATGGAACGCGCCTGGCGGATCCTGGTGACGCCGTCGTTCACCAGCATGATGGCCTTCAACACCTTCACCTACCTGGCGCTGCTGGGTGTATGTGCGCTGGTGTGGTTCCTGACCTACCGGCCCGACCGTGGCTGGCTACGGCCGCTGTTGGTGCTGGGAACCCTGCTGATCGTCATGGTCCCCAGTCAGAGCGGCGCCTTCTTCGGCGTCGTCGACGCGAAGCCCTACTGGCACAGCGCCCTGCTCCCGATCCTGTTGTTCGTGTCCGCGATGACGGCTGGCGCAGCGACACTGCTCTTCGTGCGAGCCGTCGTCGGGGATGTGGAAGGTGATCCCGTCCGCAACGAGACGATGTCCGCGTTGCGGTTGCTGCGCATCGCCGTCCTCGTGGGCCTGAGCGTGTACTTCGTGCTGGAGTTCGCGGAGTTCTCGATCGCGCTTTGGAACCCGCAGGCGAGCTCGCCGGAGCTGTCACTGGTGCTCACTGGGCCCTACTGGTGGGTCTTCTGGCTCGTCCACATCCTGCTCGGTGGCGTCGTCCCATTCCTGTTGCTGTTGACCCGGCGTCCGCGGGTATGGGTCGTCGCGAGCGCGCTGATCGCCGTCGCCTTCGTCAGCTCGCGTCTCAACGTGCTGATCCCGGGACAGGCCGTCGCGGAACTCGAGGGGCTGCAGGAAGCGTTCGTGCACCCGCGGTTGGACTACGTCTACCAGGCGACGCCGATGGAGTACCTCGTCGCCTTCTTCTGCGTGGCCCTGGGCATGGCGATCATGTACCTGGGACGGCGTGTCAGCGTCGCGCTCGAACCCCGACTCACTGGGAAAGGGGCCGCCGATGTCGACGACTGACCAGCCTGCGTCCACCCCGGATGGCCTCTCACGCCGCGGCTTCCTCGCGGGTGGGGCGATGCTAGGAAGCTGGCTCGCGCTCGGTCCCGCCGGGCGGGCGTTGGCTTTCTCGAACGACGGTGGCGTGATGGTCGGCGGCCGGCCGAACGCGCCCTACGGACTCGACCTGGCCGACAACCACATCCTGTCGTCCTGTCTGCAGTGCAACACCGGCTGCGGGATCCGCGCCAAGCTGCAGGACGGTGTGGTGACCAAGATCGACGGCAACCCCTACAGCCCGTGGACGCTGTTGCCGCACCTTCCGTACGCGACCGGGGTGGATGATGCCGCTCCCGTGGACGGCGCGCTGTGCCCCAAGGGTCAATCCGGCCTGCAGACCGCCTACGACCCCTACCGGATCCGCAAGGTGCTCAAGCGGGCCGGCAAGCGTGGTGAGAACCGCTGGAGGACGATCAGCTTCGAGCAGGCGATCCGGGAGATCGTCGAAGGGGGTCGCGTCTTCGCTGAGGTCGAGGGGGAGGAGCAGCGCGATGTCGAGGGGCTCCGTGCCCTGCTGGCGCTTCGCGACCCCGAGGTGGCCGCAGCCATGGCTTCCGACGTGCAGACCATCTGGGACGAGAAGGACCCCGCGTCCAAAGCCAGCTTGGTGGAGCAGTTCCGCCGTACCCACGCCGAGCACCTCGACGTCCTGATCGATCCCGAGCACCCCGACCTCGGCCCGAAGAACAACCAGCTGGTCCTGTCCTGGGGGCGCCTCAAGGATGGCCGCGGCGACCTCTACAAGCGCTTCGCCAAGGCCTTCGGTTCCGTCAATGCCCACGGGCACACCACCGTGTGCCAGGGATCGTTGTACTTCACCGGCAAGGCCATCAGCGAGCAGTACGTGCACGGGAAGTTCAGTGACGGCAAGAAGTTCTACTGGCAGGCCGACACGGAGAACAGCCGGTTCATCCTGTTCGTGGGCGCGAACATCTTCGCCGCGAACTACGGCCCGCCCAACCGCACGGTGCGCCTCACCGACAACCTCATCAACGGGAGGACGCGTATCGCCGTCGCCGATCCTCGCTTCAGCACGGCCGCCAGCAAAGCGTGGCGGTGGTTGCCGGTGCAGCCAGGAACGGACGGTGCGCTGGCGATGGGCTTCATCCGCTGGATGCTCGACGAGGGTCGCTACGACGCGGACTTCCTCACGTCGGCGAACCCGGCCGCAGCGTCGGCTAGCGGGGAGACCTCCTGGACCAATGCGAGCCTGCTCGTGTCGGTCGTGGACGGCGAACCGGGGTCCCTGGTGCGTGCCGCTGATGTCACCGTGGACGGCCGACCACTCGCCGCCGCCGAGCGCCGTTCCTACAGCGATCCCGACAGCGGTGAGACCAGGGAGTACGAGGAGCGGTTCTTCGTCGCGATGGTCGGTGGGCGCCCCACACCCGTCGACATCAACGATACGGACGTCCCGGTCTTCGGCGACCTCTTCGTCGACACCACCTTGCCGGATGGGACCCGCGTGAAGAGCGGCCTGCAGGTACTGCTCGAGACCTCCCAGGAACACAGCGTCGCGGGGTGGGCCGAGCTCGCCGGCATAGATGAGGACCAGCTCGTCGAGGTCGCTCGTGAGCTGACCAGCCACGGCAAGGCGGCTGCGGTCGACATCCATCGAGGCGTCAGCCAGCACACCAACGGCTTCTACAACGTGCTCGGCTGGATGACCGTCA
>JBBDSW010000061.1:0-1479 GCA_040904745.1 Nitriliruptoraceae bacterium | reverse complement strand
GTGAACGAGTGATCCCTCCCGGTACGACGGCGGTGCTGAAGCGCTGCCGACCAGGAGGGATCGATATCAAGTCTGCCGGAGAGATCATGGAGATTCTTGAGGCCTACGACCTTGTGGGCACCTACCGGGGCGCGGCCAGGTTGGCTGGCTGCGACCATCACACCGTCCAGCACTACGTCGAACGCCGAGACGCGGCGGCCGATCCGGCTGCTGCCATGCCGAGGTCGTCGGTGATCGATGACTATCGGCCCAAGATCGAGGAGCTCGTCGAGCGCTCCGAGGGTGACATCCGTGGCGATGTCGTGCACGAGCGGCTGGTCGCGATGGGGTTTGAGGGCACGGACCGAACGACCCGCCGGGCGGTCGCCGAGGCCAAGGGTCACTTCGCGGTGGGCCGCCGTCGGGTGTTCCGTCCGTGGATCACCGAGCCGGGCGGCTGGCTGCAGTTCGACTGGGGCACGGGCCCGTCGATCGCTGGGCGGGCAACGCTGCTGTTCTGCGCGTGGCTGGCCTGGAGCCGGTTCCGGGTGGTGATCCCGGTGTGGGACCGCACCCTGCCCACCGCCCTGTCGTGTCTGGACGAGACGTTCCGACGTCTAGAGGGGATCCCGACCTACACGTTGACCGATAACGAGAAGACCGTGACCGCGGAGCATGTTGCGGGGGTCCCTGTCCGCCATCCGGACATGGCGGCCGCGGGACGGCATTACGGCACCCAGATCGTCACGTGTGTCCCGGCCGATCCGGAGTCCAAGGGCGGCTCCGAGGCGACCGTGCGGATCGCGAAGGCGGATCTGGTGCCAACGACCGCGAACCTGCGTGACGACTACCACAGCTTCGGTGAGCTGCGGGCGGAGACGGCCGTGTTCTGCGACACCGTCAACACCCGCCCACACCGCGAAACGGGGCGTGCGCCGATCGACATGCTCGCTGAGGAACAGGCCCGGCTGCATCCGGTGCCTCGCGACCCGTATGTCGCGGCACTGGGTGAGACCCGGGTCGTGAGCCGCTCATCGGTGATCTCGTTGGGTGGGGTGCGCTACTCGGTCCCGCATCAGCTGATCGATCAGCAGGTGTTCGTCCGGGTCGATGGGGACGAGGTCATCGTCGCCCACCAGGCCCGTGACGGGGTACGTGAGGTCGCCCGCCATCTGGTCTCCACCCCAGGCTGCCCACGGCTTGATCTGTCGCACTACCCGCCACGCTCAGCCTCGAAGATCCTCGACCACAAACCCGAACCGCGCACCCCAGGCGAAGCCGCCTTCCTGGCGCTCGGCCCGGGAGCAGCCGCGTGGCTGACCAACGCTGCGGCCGCCGGCACGGCACGGGTGCGGATGAAGATGAACCAGGCCGTCGAGTTCGCTGCCGTCTACGGCGAACAGGAAGTCGACGCTGCACTCGCGGCAGCGGCCGAGGCCGGCCGGTTCGCTGAGAAAGACCTGGCCTCGATCCTGCGCCACCGCCGCCGAGTCGAATCCG
>JBBDSW010000060.1:0-1508 GCA_040904745.1 Nitriliruptoraceae bacterium | reverse complement strand
TCTTCACGAGCCCGAGCAGGGCGTAGACCTGGCGCATCTTGGTCCACGGCAACGGAATGTCCAGCAACGCTGCCGCGTAGTCGCCGACCGCTGGGCCGTGGCCGGCGGCGAGGCGGCGGAGATGGTCGATGTCACGCAACGCGTACACGGCGGTGCCATCAGGCAGATCGTTCGGGTCCGTCACACGCCGGCCGGGCTGCTGGCGGGGGTGGGTCTTGACCAGCTGGCCGCCCTGAGAGATGCGCACCAACTGCCGGTCGGCGCGCACATCGACACGGGTGCCGATCAGATCACCGGGGACCGAGTAGAGGGCCTTGGCGACCTCGATGTGATGATCCCGATGCACCTTCGCGGTCGTGTAGATCGGCAGGTCGTAACGGGCTGTCGGCGCCGGCAACAACCGGGGTTGCTCCTCCAGGGTGAACAGCTCAACCGGTGGGCACTGCGTCGTGCCATGCACCCGTTGCCCGGCCCGACCGGCGCACCACTGCTCGGCGTGGCGTTGCGCATCGGCGAGATCGATGAACGTCTCACCGGCCCACATCGAATTGCGCACGAACGGCACCGCACGTTCGACACGCGGCTTGTCCTGCGGGCGACGGACCCTGGCCGGATCAACATGGAACCCCCGGGCCTGCGCGTACTCGACGAACGCCTCGTTCAACCTCGGCGTCAACGGATCCGCGTCGATCACGACCGCCTTGAGATTGTCGGGGATCACGGTGCCGAACACCCCACCAAAGAACGACCACGCGGCTTCGAACCCGTCGATCACATCATCGATGGTCTGACGGTGCGACAACCACACGAAACAATGCCTCGAGTAGACGGCCGTGAAGATCAACGCCCACACCACCTTCCGGCGGCCATCGACCTCGAGGTGACCCATCCGACCGAAATCGACCTGCAACTCATCACCCGGTTCACCATCCGCGACGCGCACCGTCGGACCCCGACCGCGGTGCCGACCGCACTCGTCACGCACGTAACGCTGAACCGTGCGCAACGGCACCACCGTCCCGCGGCGGGCGAGCAGCTCGTGGATCTTCACCCCCGTCAACCCGTCAGTCACCCAGCCCGTCACTGTGTCGTGCTCGGCGACCAGCTGCTGCCACGCATCACCGTGACCGTCGCTGCGATGCGGACGCACCACCTCCACCACCGATGCGATGAACTCGTCGCTGAGCTGACCGACACCGCCATCGCGGACCAGACCGACCTCGCTCGCCGCGGTCACATAACGGCGGACCGTCTTGCGGTCCACCTGCGACAGTCGCTCAATCGACCGGAACCCCTCGCCGTCCAGCCACAACCGGAGCACCTCTCTGACTTCGTACACACGAACCTCCCGGAACGCCATGGGCCGTCCTTCCTGAACCCGCTTGTCGGGAACGACGGCCAGTGCACCCTCAACGGCACCGACACTGGTGGACCCCGAGAGGTGGTCCCATCACTGGCGCTCAGGTGGTCCCATCCCACTGGCGCAACTCATCGCCAGGTGGTCCCAT
>JBBDSW010000059.1:32117-47952 GCA_040904745.1 Nitriliruptoraceae bacterium | reverse complement strand
AGGCACCGTCGACGACGGCTACCCCGCACCCATCACCCCCAACTGGCACTGGCCGATCGAGACGGTGCGCTTCCACGTGAAGATCTTGACGGAACCGAACATCGCGATCGACACGATGGTCGCCCGGATGCGGGAGGTCTTCGCCAGGGTCGGCATCGGCGTGCGGTGGGTCTCCACCGAGGCCCTCGACGATCTCCCCCTCCTCAACGACCTCGACATCGGCCGTTGCGTTCTGGGCTCGACGACCGACGAGCAGGACGACCTCTTCGCCAACCGCGAGGGTGCGCGGGACAGCGACGTCGTGATCTACTTCGTCCGATCGACCGTCCCGCCGTCCAACGGGTGCGCCTCGCACCCGGAGGGCACGCCTGCAGGCGTCGTCGCCCGAGGTGCGACGCAGTGGACGCTCGGCCATGAGGTCGGGCACATCCTGGATCTCCGACACGTCGACGACAACGACCGCTTGATGACCGGCAACGGGACCGGGAACATCACGAACCCGCCTCCGGAACTGGTCGGGAGCGAGTTGGCGACGATGCTCAGCAGCCCCTACACGCGCGATCCCTTCTGATAGGTGCTCCAGATGGCCGTTTCCATGGAAGACGTCCGAGCAGCGCTCGATCCGGAGGAGCCGGACTACGAGTCCGCGGCGCGCCTCGGAGAGGGGGCCATGCCGCATCTCCGGGACCTCGCCCGCGGCGATGACCCGATGCTGGCGTCGAAGGCCATCTACCTCGCCGGTCTCATCGGTGGCGACGACGCCGGTGACATCGTGCTCACGGCCGCCCGTGATGACGACCCGACGATCCGCGTCGCGGCGGCGAGCAGCACGAGCCGCCTCTCCACCGATGCCACCGAAGCCGTCCTGATCGACCTCGTCGCGGATGGCGACCCCGGTGTCCGCAAGTTCGCGCACCGGGCCATCCCGCAGGCGCCATCGGCTCGGCTCAGGGCCGCGCTCGAACGGGCACCACGGCCGGGCCAGGGCTGAGCCGCGCCCCGGTGAGTTGACCGCGCCTCACGACGCGCCCCGTCCCCGCGTACAACGAAGCCCCCGCCGATGCTCGGCGGGGGCTCGTGTGTCAGCGACGATGCGCTGTGGATCACGTGAGATGGTGCCCGGACGGGACCCGTTCCGACCACCCTTGGTGGTGATCGGTCGGTCGCCCATCCCCACCGCTCGGCCCTTGACGGCCGGTATCGGTGGTGCGAAGCCATCACACGAGCTTGGAAACTGGGGTACGTGGTCGGGTGGAGCTGTTCGTGGAAAGCCCGCAGCCATCCCTGCGCGATCACAGGAGTAGGTTCTGCGGCACTGCGTTGTGGGGCGTCCACAGCGCGCACCACGGTTCATCACGCGGCCTTTCAACGAACCGGACAGGTCCGGCTTCTCATCTCGGTGACGGCCACGGTCGGGCGTGGGAGGCTTTACTCCGAGGACGGGATGTCACACCCCCTTCGCATGCTGAGGGTCTACTCTGGAAAGAGGAGGAGGGACACAGATGACAACCCGAGTTCTCGAACCCGGTCACGACGAACTCAAGGACCGCCGGGCTCGCCTGCTCGAGCGTGCTCACATGAGCCGCGAGGATCTCGAGGCCGCTGCGGCCGCCGGCACACTGTCCGCTGAGGAGTTCTGGCTCTGGGAGGACATCCGGTCAGTGGAGTTCCTCCTGGGCGACGATGTCGAAGGCTGATCCAGAACTCATCGCCGAAGCCGAGCGCTTCGCCGATGACATCGCCGACCTTCTCGAGAGGACGGTCAGCGAACAGCCACCGATCCGGGCCTTGGCCGTCGAAGGCAGAGTGCTCGTCGCACCGTTCGCTGCCGACGGCGACCAGCGGGAGGACATCCCGCTGACCGTTCAGGGGGAGCGTCGGCTGGACCTGCGCCTCGAGTTCCGGTGCGCGTGGGACTTCGCCCGGAAGTTCCTCGCGATCGAGAGTTCGCGCTTCGCGCTCAAGCTCCCGCACCTCGGCGAGCCGCTCATCCGCTTCGACTATCTCAGAAGCCACACCTGGGCGCCAGCACACGTCCAAATGCACGCCGAGTCGTCCACGCTCGGATACCTGCACGCGTTCACGGGCACGGTGAAGCCGCCGAAGGTCCAGGCGCTTCACATCCCGGTCGGCGGACGCCGGCTACGCCCCTGCCTTGAGGACGTGATCGACTTCGCGATCCACGACCTCGCTGTGGACGCCAGGGCCGGAGCATCCGCCCGGATCGGCGAAGGACGATCACGCTGGAAACGGCTCCAGGTGAACGCGGCGATCCGTGATGTGATCAAACACGACCCGGACACCGCTCCGCATGAACTCCGGGCAACCATCGAACAGGCAGTCGCTGACGTCGCCGACACGACTGCTGCTGGGTAGGCCACCAGGACGTTCCTGGTCGGTGGCATGCTCACCATCCAGAAGTACCGGTCGATGCGCTACCAGGACATCTACCGGCTGCTGACCCGTGAGCTGCCGGTTGAGGCCATGCTGGACCTGGGTGTGGCGGTGCGAACGACCAACGAGCACGGACAGTTCGTCGCCAAGCTCTCCTGCACCGTGCACCACGTCTACAACTACACCCGCCGCCTGCGCGACCGGGTCGACGGCGACGGGCCGATCACCGACGAGGTCCGCAGCCTGCTCCTCGACGTGCTCCACCGCATCATCGACGTCGGCCTGCCGACCCGGCCCGAGGGTGCAGCGGCCTACGCGATCGATGAGTCCGGCACCTGGGCCTACAGCCGACGTCGCCAGACCACCCCCGACGGCGGCTTCACGGTCGACCCGGTTGACGCGATGGCCGAGCACGCCGACGAGGTGGTCGACGAGACCGACATCGCGCCACCGGCCCGCCTGACCGCAAGCGTCGACCCGGACGCCGCCAACGGCAACAAGACGGCGAAGAACGGCCGGGAGGAACCCTACTTCGGCTACGGCATCCACGGCCTCGTCCGCGCTCCCAAGCTGGGTACGGACGGCAGCTCCGAGCCGCTGCTGGTCGAACGGATCGACCTGGTCCCCGCCTCGACCGACGTCGCCGACCCGAGCCTGCGCATGATCGACTCGCTGCTCGCCAAGCCCGGCGGCCGCATCACCGAACTGCTGGGCGACCGGCACTACAGCTACAAGGAGATGAACCGCTGGTTCCGCCAACTCCACCTGCAGGGCATCCGTCAGGTCCATGACCTCCGGGCGGACGAGCAGGGCTTCTACGACGTCGACGGCATGCGCGTCGTCGGCAGCTCGCCGCACTGCCCCGGGACCCCTGATCACCTCGCCTCGATCCCCCGTCCACAACCCCCGGCGGAGCGTGCGGGCCCACGGACACGCATCACCGGCGGAACCGACGCACAACGACGCCAGGTCAGCGCCATCGATACACACAAGCATGACGCCTACGTCCAGCGGCGCGAGATCTTCAAGGCTCGCATCGCCGAACGGCAGGCCTACGCGATGCAGCGGGTGACCGGCGTGGACGTGGACAAGATCCGCCAATGTTGCCGGCACTCAACGGAACCCTCGGCTGCCCGCTCCGCGAAGGCACGATGCAGGCCGCACGGGCCCACGGACTCCCGACCGTGGACAACCCACCCGAGACGGCCACCGCACCGACGTGCTGCACGCAGCAGACCGTGACCGTCAAGGTCGGATCCGAGCAGCTCAACCGCAAACATCTCCAGGAGCACTACTGGGGCAGCCAGGCCTGGGAAGCCAGCTACCGGCGTCGCACCTACGTCGAAGGGTTCTTCGGCACGATGAAGGACGCGGCCACCGAGAACATCTCCCGCGCCGGCTCCCGCGGCGACCGGCTCGGACTGCGCCTGCTCTACATCGGGCTCGGCATGGCCTGCTCCAACCTGCGGCTCCTACGCAAGTGGCACGACGAGCACGGCGGCCAGCTCGACGTCGACCCGGTCCTCCTCGAGCCCGACGAGTACCCCACCGAGTTCACCCTCACCGAGGCGGACGCCGCCTGATGCCTCCAGCCACAACGAAGCCCCCGCCGAAACCTCGGCGGGGGCTCGTGTGTCAGCGACGATGCGCTGTGGATCACGTGAGATGGTGCCCGGACGGGACCCGTTCCGACCACCCTTGGTGGTGATCGGTCGGTCGCCCATCCCCACCGCTCGGCCCTTGACGGCCGGTATCGGTGGTGCGAAGCCATCACACGAGCTTGGAAACTGGGGTACGTGGTCGGGTGGAGCTGCCGGGAGTCGAACCCGGGTCCCGCGACCCCGACGCTCTGGGCTCTACGTGCGTAGGTTCCGGATGTTCTCGGGCACGGTGCTCCGGAGCCAGACAGCATCCGTGTCCCACACCACCGTTCAGGTGTTCCCCTCGGCCCGGCGGTCACTGCCTTGGGGTGGAGCCTCGTTATGACGATCCGGTCCCCTTACGAGGCGTCCGGGGCGGATCGTCGCGGGTGTTTATGCCGCGATAGCAACCTGAGCGTTTTCGTCGGTTGTTGGTTCCCGCGCGTTTTGTCGAGGTCACGCGAGCACCCTCGGCACGCTCCCATGGCATCGGACCGGTCACAGTCGAAACCATGTCAGCCCCGCGTTGGATCGTGCGCATCATCGCTCTGGAGTTGTCAACCGCCTCGCCGGTCTCCCGGAGAGGGCCTCTCAGCATACAACACCGACGCGTCATCCGCGATTCCTCGACCGCACTATCCGCGCTGACCGTGGGCGGAACAACGCGGACCGTGGTCGCGTTCAGCGCCGTCGTTCCTTCATCGCGCGCTCCATCTCGCGCTTGGCGTCGCGTTCCTTGGCGGTCTGCCGCTTGTCCGCGACGTTCTTGCCCGTGCCGAGCGCGAACTCGAGCTTGACCCGCCCGTCCCGCAGGTAGAGCCGGGTCGGCACGAGCGCCACGCCCTTGGCCCCGACCTTGTGGCTGAGCTCATCGAGCTGCCGGCGGTGCAGCAGCAGCTTGCGCGGCCGGGTCGGATCGTGGTTGTTGCGGTTGCCGAACGGATACTCGGGGATGTGGGCCTGCATCAACCAGGCCTCGCCGTGATCGTCGACCTTGACCCAGGCCTCGGCGAGCGAGCCCTTCCCGCCACGCAACGTCTTGACCTCCGTGCCCTGGAGCACGAGGCCTGCCTCGAACCGGTCATCGAGGTGATAGTCGTGGCGGGCCCGACGGTTGCTCACGATGAGCTTGGTACCGCCGCCGCCTGAGGGGTTCTTCGCCATGGCGAACGAGCGTAGCGAGCGCCATCCCACGCACGGCCCGGCCTGCGGGTGGTCTCAGCAGGGGATGTAGCCGCACGGCTCACGTGGGATGCCGGCGTCCCGGACCTCGAGGTGGAGGTGCGGGCCGTAGGAGTTCCCGGAGTTCCCCACCCCCCCGATCGTCGTGCCGGCGTCGACCTGTTGGCCGGCCCCGATCGAAACCGTGGAGAGGTGAGCGTAGATCGTCGCCATGCCGTCGGCGTGCGCCACGGTCACGTAGTTGCCGAACCCGCCGCCACAGCCCCAGGAGGAGGTCGGGTGGCAGCTCGCGGTGACGTGCACCACCGTGCCGGACGCCGCGGCGATGACCGTCGTCCCGACCCCGCCGGCGAGGTCGACGCCGTTGTGGTTGCGGCCCCACCGCGGTCCGAACATCGAGGTCACCGGTCCCGCCACCGGACGGATCCAGGTGATCGACGCGCCGGGGCCGTCCTCGACCGCGTCGCCACCGCCCTGTCCGCCGGCCGCGGCCTGCGCGGCGGCACGTCGGCGGGCCTCGGCCTCGGCCGCGGCGCGTGCCGCAGCCTGCTCACGGGCGATGGCGGCCAGTTGGTCCTCGATGCGCGCCGACTCCTGCTCGAGGCCGGCGAGGTGGCCCTCCGCAGCCGCGCGGTCCTCCTTGAGCTCCTCGAAGAGCTGCTCGCGCTCCTCGTGCTGCTCGGCGATGCTGGCCAGCATGCGTTCCTGCTCGTCGGTGGCCTGTGCGATCCGGGCCTCCGCCGCGGTGGCCGTGGCGGCCTCCCGTTCGGCGTCGCGACGGAGCTGCTGCGCGGCGGCGCGCTGTTCCTCGACGGTGGCGAAGAGCTCGCTCGCCTCGTCGACCAACACTCGGTCGCCCTCCATGACACTGGCCACGAAGGTGCTGGAGCTCACCAGATCGCTGAAATCCTTCGCCCCGGTGAACATCTCGGCGAAGGAGATCTGACCGTGCTTGAACGCCGCGACGACCCGGGCTTCGAGCTGCCCGCGCTTCTCCGCGAGCAGCGCTTCCGTGGCCTCCTGCTCCGCGAGGACGGCCTGCAACTCCGACCGCGCTGCCGTCGCGGCGTCCTGCGCCGACTGCCGCGCGTGCATCGCTTCCTCGAGCTGCCCCTGCAACGCCGTGAGCGCCACCTCGGCTTCGCCGAGCTCGGATTCGAGCACCTCGAGCCGAGCACGCGCGTCGCCCTCGGCCTCACGCAGCTCGTCGATCTCACGTTCGACACGCTCGCGTTCGGTCTCGACGCCTTCGAGCCCGCGTTCGAGCTCAGCGTCCTGCGCCAGCGCACCGGACGGGAGCAGCGCCAGCGCGCACACCGCGGCCGTGAAGCGCCACACCTGTCCCTGTCCGCGTCGCACGCACCGCTCCATCTGTCCTTGCGTGAGCGGTTCGCCACGCTCAGCGAGGATCAACGACCTCTAAGAAGATACACCAGCAACAGGAGTCACATGTAGCACCCCTCCACCGGAACATCGGCAGGACGGCCGACGAGCTGAAGCAGCCCGGCCGCGATCTCGCTCAGATGTCGAGGAAGCGCCTGAGCGCGAGGATGGATGACACCGCCGCGATGCCGGTGCCGGCCAGCAGCAGCCAGGGGCCGACCGCGATGACCTGGGCCTCACCGATGAACGGCATCAGCTCGATGTCCCGCGAGAGGCTGTTCGCCACCTGTGGCACGGTGCCCCACAACAGGCCCCAGGAGACCAGCGCGCCGATCAGACCGGCGAACACGCCCTCGAGGACGAACGGGAGCCGGATGTACCAGTTGCTGGCCCCGACCAGGCGCATGATGCCGGTCTGCTCGCGACGGGCGAAGGCGGCGACCCGGATCGTGTTCGCGATCAGCACACCGGCTGCGACCAACTGGATCCCGGCGACGACCAACGCCGCGGTCCGGATCACGTTGGTGAAACGCAGGAACTGGTTCAGCACCTCACGTTGGTCGACGATCTCCTCGACGCCCGGGTAGTTGGAGAACTGGTCGGCGATGACGTTGAAGAGGTTCGGGTTCTCCAGTCGGACCCGGAAGGAGGCCGGCAGCGTGTCACGATCGATCGCCTCGATGAGTGACTCCTGGTCGGAGAACATCGAGGTGAAACGCTCGTAGGCGTCCTGCTTCGACTCGTAGAAGACCTCGGCGACGACCTCCTGATCCTCGAGGTCCTGGCGGAGCTCCTCCTGCTGCTCCGGGGTGATGGCCGGGCACACGCGGTCGTCACACAGATAGATCGAGACCTCGACGCGGCCGGTCCAGTCATCGGTGGCGAGATCGACCTGCTCGGAGAGCAGAAGGCTGGCGCCGAGCAACGTCAGCGAGACCGTCACCGACAGCACCACGGCGAAGGTCATCATCAGGTTGCGGCGCAGCCCGACGAAGGCCTCGCGGATGACGTAGCTCCAGCGGGCGGTCATCGTGCCTCCAGGTCGCCGGCGCCCTCACGGGCGCAGGGGTGTCATGCGGTGGTCAGCCGCCGTAGCCGTAGACGCCGCGCGACTGGTCGCGGACGACGTGGCCGTCGTCGAGTTCGATCACACGACGACGCATCGAGTCGACGATGTGTTGGTCGTGCGTGGCCATGACCACGGTCGCCCCGGTGCGGTTGATGCGGTCCAGGAGCTTCATGACCCCCACCGAGGTGGAAGGGTCCAGGTTCCCGGTCGGCTCGTCGCACAGCAGGATCCGCGGGTAGTTGACGAACGCACGCGCCACCGAGACCCGCTGCTGCTGCCCCCCGGAGAGCTCGTGGGGATGCGAGCGTGCCTTGCCCTCCAGCCCGACGAGCTCGAGGACCTCGGGGACACGCTTGTCGATCTCCCGCCGGGGTCGCCCGATCACCTCGAGGGCGAAGGCGACGTTCTCGTAGACCGTCTTGTTCTCCAGCAGCTTGAAGTCCTGGAAGACGTAGCCGATCTCCCGGCGGAGCATCGGGACCTTCCAGGATCTGAGGCTCGCGAGGTTCTTCCCCGCGACCCAGATCTCCCCGTCGTCGGGGAGCTGCTCCCGGGTCAGCAGCTTCATGAACGTGGACTTGCCCGAGCCGGACGGCCCCACCACGAAGACGAACTCGCCCTTGGCGACCTCGACCGACACATCGTCGAGGGCGATGACCTGGTCATCGGCCCCGAGCTTGTAGGTCTTGGTGACGTTCTGGAGCTTGATCACGTGGTCCGCCCGGTTTCGCTTCGGGGATCGAGGAGCCGGTCAGGACGTGCGACGGCGCTGTTCGACCCATGGCCCCTCGTTCGGTGGCCGGTCGGACGGTCCGCGCCGCGGCCCCCGGCTCCACCGCGTCAGGTGCTCGCAACTGGGCGGAAGCGTACAAGCTCGCGGTCCCCGGGCCATGCACGCCGGTGCCCCGGCGAACGGCCAGGGTGGTCAGGTCTCGCGCGCGCTCTGTTCCCGGACGCGTCGGCGGAGTTCGGCCTCCATCAGGGGGTCGAGATCCCCCTCGAGGACATCGTCGACGTTGCCGGTCTCGTGGTCCGAACGGAGGTCCTTGACCATCTGGTACGGCGCGAGGACGTAGCTGCGGATCTGCGACCCGAAGCCGACGTTCTGCACCCCACCGCGGAGCTCGTCGAGCTCCTCCGCCCGCTTCTGCCGCTCGAACTCGGCGAGCTTGGCCTTCAGCACGCGCATGGCGACGGCCTTGTTCTGGTGCTGCGACTTCTCGTTCTGGCAGCTGACGACCACACCGGTCGGCAGGTGTGTCAGCCGGACGGCCGAGTCCGTGGTGTTGACGCTCTGGCCGCCCGGCCCGGACGAGCGGTAGACATCGACCCGGACGTCCTCATCGGGGACCTCCACCTCGTCGTCGAGCTCGGGAAGGACGGGCACGACGTCGACCAGGGCGAACGAGGTCTGCCGCCGGGCCTGGGAGTCGAACGGGCTGATGCGCACGAGCCGGTGGACCCCGTGCTCGACCGTCAGCCACCCGTAGGCGTCCGAGCCCCGGACCTCGAAGGTCGTGGACTTGAGCCCGGCCTCCTCGCCGTAGGAGCGGTCGAAGACCTCGGTCTCGAACCCCCGTCGCTCCGCCCACTTGAGGTACATGCGCTGGAGCATCTGCGCCCAGTCCATCGCATCCACGCCCCCTTCGCCGGCATGGATCGAGACGATCGCATCCTCGTGGTCGTACTCACCACCGAGCATGGTGGCGACCTCGAGGCGGTCGAGCTCGGCACGCACGCCCTCCAGGCCCGTGACCACCTCCGCGGCGGAACCCGCGTCGTCCGCCTCGACCGCCAACTCGTCGAGCGCCTCGAGGTCATCGATGCGGTCGACCAGGGCGTCGAAACGCTTGAGCTCCGTCTCCACCCGGGACAGCTGCGTGGTGACGTTGCGTGCACCATCGGGGTCGTCCCACAGGCCCGGCGCGGCCGCGCGCTCCTGGAGCTCCCCGTACCGATCGCGCTTGACCGCGATGTCGAGGTCCGACTCGAGCTGAGTCACACGCTGCCGCGCAGCGGCGATGTCGTCAGCATGGCTGGTGGCCATCGTGTGCTCCTGGCGGGGCGGACGGACACGGGCGCGCGGCGCCGTCCGCTCCCAGAGGTGTCCGTACCGGGTCCTCGCGCGCGACCGCCGATGCTACCGACGTCCTCCGATCATCCGGTGTGCGTCGAGCGCACATACGGGATGCTCATGCAACCCACGGGAGCGGGTCAGGGTCGTACCGGGTGGAGGTGGCGAGACCGGCGCGCCGCCCACCCCGAGACGACGGAGCACGAGGAGCGCAGACGTGGAAGCCCTACTGACGATCGTCGTGGCACTGACCGTGGCCACCGTCGCGACCGGATGGTTCCTCCCCCGGCAGCCCCGCGACGACACCGACGACGAGTGGCTCGAGGCCGAGCTCGCGGTCGGACGGGGCGGGCGAGCCCACTGACCGCCGCGTCGCCCTCGGCCACCCACGACAGCGAGCGGCATCAGATCAGACCGGACCACGCCCACCGGAACGGATCCGGTGGGCGTGATCGGTCGCTCTCCCCGCGGTCTGCCCTTCAGCTCCCGGATCGGGTGGCGGAGATGACGACGTCGAAGCTCCACAGCTCGCTTCCGGTCGCGACCGTCCCGCGACTCCCGGCACCCGGATGCCCTTCGTCCGGGCCGCTCCCGCCGTGCCCTGGCGTGCTGTCTGCACCGGGATCGCCGAACTCGTCGTGGTCGACATGCGCGTGCTCGGTGCTGTCCGCGCCCGGGCTCCCGACCGTCGCACCGCTGCCCGCGGAGTCGACGTGGCTGTCCGAACCGGGGTGGGCGTGCTCGACGTGTCCGCCCCCGTGGCCGTGCTGGAAGGCGTCCGAGTTCCGCCACGCCTCGAAGGCGGCCTCATCGTGCCAGCGGGTGACGACGAGGTAGCGGTCCGTCCCGTCGGTCGGGCGCAGTAGCTCGAACGATTCGAAGCCGTCGACCTTGTCGACATCACCCGTCCGAGCGGCGAACCGCTCCTCGAGGGCAGGCCCCTGGGCCGCCGGCACCTCGATGACGTTGATCTTCACGATTGCCATGTGCATCTCCTCTACGCGCACCACCCAGATGGATGAGGGGGTACCACGTCCAAGGTCCACCCTAATCGCGCCGGTCGTCCAAAAGCAGGGCCGTCCGTCGGTCGCGTCCTCGTGGTCACGGTCGGGTGGGGACCCATCCGGCGCCGACCTACCCTCCCCGTTCAGCCAACCGCGACCGAGGATGCCCACCGTGGCCAGCAAGGACGACCGTCGCGCGGTCCAGCAGCGGTTCGCCGCGCTCGACTCCAGCGAGCGCCGAGCCATCGTGAAGGCGGTCAACCGCGGCCTCCCGGTGGACAAGCGCAAGCACGCCCCCTTCGCCGTCCACATCGCGGAGCGGCAGATGCGGTTCTGGCGCTGGTCGTGGCTGATCGGACCGGTCGTAGGCCTCCTCCAGATCGGCCAGCTCGGACTCCTGCCGGCGGTGATCAACGCACTCGTCGCCTCGGCGTTCCTCGGGGCGATGTCCGCGTTCTTCTGGATCCGCGCCCGACGCTCGCGCGAGGCGAACCTCGCGCTGTCGGACGGCAAGCGGCGTGCTGCGGTACGGCCCGCGGAACCGGAGCGATCGGGATCACCGCGCGGCAAGCGCCGCTGGTGGGGGGCCAAGGACACCCGCCCAGCGTCCACGTCGTCCGGAAGATCCCCCGGCGGTGGGCATCTCCCCGGGGAACGACCCACCTCCTCCGACGGCGGCGAGCCGGGCGGTCCGCACGGCGGCCAGAGCTCCGGCCAGTCCCTTCCCCCGGACCGCCGGCCCTACCAACCGCGGGGCAAGAAACGCCGCCGCGGCTGACGAGCCAGCACCGGCCACCTCAGCCCTGGGCGCGCAGGGTGGCACGCGCGGCGTCGGCCACGGCCGGACCGGTGAAGCCGAACTCCTCGAAGATCCGCTCGGCTGGAGCGGACGCGCCGAAGTGGTCGAGCCCGACGATCCTCCCGCGGTCACCGACGATCCGCTCCCAACCGAACGTCACGCCGGCCTCCACGGCCACCCGGGCGCCCACCGCAGGCGGGAGCACTTCGGCCCGATAGGCCTCGTCCTGGGCCAGGAAGGTCTCCACCGACAGCATCGAGACGACCCGTGAGGAGATCCCATCCTCGGCCAACAGCTCCGCTGCCTCGACGCAGAGCTGCACCTCGGAGCCGGTGCCGATGAGCAGCACCTCGGGGCCGGCTGCCGCGTCGGCATCGGACGGTGCGATGTCGCGGAGCACGTATCCGCCCCGCTCCATCGGCGCGTCCGGACGCTCGCCGAGGTCGGGGAGCCCCTGCCGGGTGAGTGCCAGCAGGCTCGGCCCGTCGTGGGTGATCGCCTGCCGCCAGGCCGCGACCGTCTCGTGGCCGTCGGCCGGCCGCAGCACGGTGAGACCCGGGATCGCCCGGAGGCTCGCGAGGTGCTCCACCGGCTGGTGGGTCGGCCCGTCCTCCCCGAGTCCGATCGAGTCGTGGGTCATCACGTAGATGACCTGCTCCTGCATGAGCGACGCCAGGCGGATCGCCGGCCGGCAGTAGTCGGTGAAGACGAGGAAGCTGGCGACGTACGGCAGCACACCGCCGTGCAAGGCCATGCCCGTCGCCATCGACGCCATGGCGTGCTCGCGGATCCCGAAGCGCACGTTCCGTCCGGTCCGCTCGCTCGCGGAGAAGTCCCCGCCACCGTCCACGTCGGTGTTGTTGGAGGCAGCCAGGTCCGCTGAGCCGCCGAACAGCTCCGGGAGTACCGGCGCCAAGGCGTTGATCACCGCACCGGAGTGCTTGCGGGTGGCATCCTTGCCGGACAGGGTCGGCAGCGCATCCTCCCAGTCGGCGGGGAGTTCACGGCGCACCACACGGCGGTCGAACTCCTCGGCCAGCGCCGGGTGGGCCGATCGGTGGGTGGCGACCGCGCCGTGCCACCTCGCCCGCTGCTCGGCCCCGCGCTCGCGAGCGTCGAGGTCGTTGCGGACCTCGGACGGGACATGGAACGGCTCGTGTTCCCAGCCGTAGGCGGCCTTGGTCGCGGCGACCTCGTCCTCTCCGAGCGGGGCGCCGTGCACCCCGGCGGTCCCGGCTTTGGCCGGCGAGCCGAAGCCGATGACCGTCCGCACCGCGACCAGTGACGGACGTGGGTCCGCCTGGGCCGCCTCGGTCGCCGCCCGGATGGCGGCGAGGTCGTTGCCGTCCTCGACCCGCTGGGTGTGCCACCCGTAGGCGTCGAAGCGCGCGAGCACGTCCTCGCTGAAGGCCTTGTGGGTGCCGCCGTCGATCGTGATCTTGTTGTCGTCGTAGAAGTAGGTGACGCGCCCGAGCTGGAGGTGGCCTGCCAGCGACGCCGCCTCGGAGGAGATGCCCTCCATCAGGTCGCCGTCGGAGACGATGCCGTAGATGCGCTGGGGCACGATCCCGACGTCCTCGGGATCGAGCTCGGCGGCCAGGCGTTCGGCGGCAAGCGCCATCCCGATGCCGTTGGCGAAGCCCTGCCCGAGCGGCCCGGTGGTGGTCTCGACACCCGCCAGATCGTTCGATTCGGGGTGCCCCGGGGTGACCGACCCCCACTGCCGGAACGCCCGGAGGTCGTCGATCGTCGGCCGCTCGTACCCGGAGAGGTGGAGCGAGGCGTACAGCAACATCGACCCATGGCCCGCCGAGAGCACGAAACGGTCACGACCGGGCCACGAGGGGTCCGCCGGGTCGTGGCGCATCACCTCGCGGAACAGCACGTAGGCGATCGGGGCGCACCCCATCGGCATCCCGGGGTGTCCGGAGTTGGCGGCCTGGACGCCGTCGATCGCCAGCGTTCGCAGGGTGTCGATCGAACGCTGCGCGAGGGCAGCATCGGCCGTCTGCGGGGTGGTCGCGGAGGTCATCGCATCTCGTGTGGCTCGGCGGGCACGGAGCAACGGATACTAGTCGCGAGGGCCCCTCCCCGTATCCTCCGCCCCTGCTCACCGGGAGGGAGATCCCCGTGCCACCGCTGCCCCAACGCATCACCTACCGCGTCGCGGTCGACCGGTCTCCGGGGGCGCTGGCCGGGGTCGTGGCCGCCATCGAGGAACGTGGCGCCGAACTGGTCGGATCGGCGACCACGAGCCAGCAGCGACACGTCGCCTTCCGCGACCTGACCATCGAGGTCCGCGACAGCGTGCATGCCGACGAGATCGCCGCGGAGCTCGTCGACCTCGCCAGCGTGGAACTGCTCGCCATCACCGACGAGGTCCTGGCCGCCCACGACCACGGCAAGATCCGCGTCGAGGTGACCCGTGAGGTGCACGGCCCGCGCGATCTGTCCCTGGTCTACACCCCCGGGGTCGCTGGCGTGTGTCGGCTGATCGCCGAGGACCCCACCGCCGCCTACCGGCTCACGATCAAGTCGAACGCGGTCGCGGTCATCACCGACGGGAGCGCGGTGCTCGGGCTCGGCGACATCGGCCCGCTGGCCTCGTTGCCGGTGATGGAGGGGAAGGCGATGCTGCTGAAGTCCTTCGGCGGCGTCGACGCCTACCCGATCCTGGTCGACGAGCAGGATCCCGACACCTTCGTGGAGACCGTCACCCGCATCGCCGGGGGGTTCGGCGGCATCAACCTCGAGGACATCGCGGCACCTCGGTGCTTCGAGATCGAGGGCAAGCTGCGGCAGCGGCTCGACATCCCGGTCTTCCACGACGATCAGCACGGCACCGCGGTGTGCGTGCTGGCCGCGATGATCAACGCGGCCACGGTGACCGGACGGACCCTGGCGGAGATGCAGGTGGTGGTCCAGGGGATCGGCGCCGCTGGTGTGGCCATCGTGAACCTGCTCCGCGCGGCCGGCGTCGAGGACATCGTGCCCGTGGACATCGACGGCATCGTCGAGCCGCGCCGGGGAGCCGGGCTGGACCCGATCCGACGGCGCCTGGCCCGGCAGGTGAACCCACGTGAACTGACCGGCGGGCAGGACGTGGCGCTCGCCGGTGCGGACGCGTTCATCGGGGTCTCCGGTCCCGAGAGCCTGTCGCTCGATCTCGTCCGGTCGATGGCACCGAACCCCATCGTGTTCGCGCTGGCCAACCCGACCCCGGAGATCCATCCGGACGTCGTCGCTGGTCACGTCGCGGTGATGGCCACGGGCCGCTCGGACTTCCCGAACCAGATCAACAACGTCCTGGCGTTCCCCGGCATCTTCCGGGGACTGCTCGATGCGGCCGCCACCGCGATGACCGACGAGATGAAGATCGCCGCGGCCCACGGGATCGCGGGCGTCGTCGGTGAGGACCTGGCCCCCGACTACATCGTCCCCTCGCCGTTCGACCGCACGGTCGTGCCCGTGGTCGCCGACGCCGTCGCCGAGGTGGCACGACAGCAGGGCCACGTCCGGCCCGGCTCACGGGGGTCGTTGTCCGGCGAGCGCGAAGCCGCCGAGCACGAGGCCGCCCAGCGGGCCGTGCAGCGCGCCGTCACCCGTCGCTTCCACGGCACCTGAGCCCGCTCAGGAGATCGGTCGGTTGCCTCCGGCCGACCCGCTGCGGAGCTGATCGCGGATCTCGCGCAGGAGCACGACCTCGTCCGGGTCCGGCTCCGGCGCTGCCTCCTCGGCCTCCTCCTGCTTGCGCTGCATCCGGTTGTAGGCCTTGATCACGAAGAACAGCACCAGCGCGACCAGGACGACGTCCAGCAGCGCGGTCAGGACGGCCCCGACGCTTCCGGCAGGCACCCCCGTCTCCGGATCGACATCCCCGAAGGTGAGCAGGGCCTCGAAGTTCGGCTCACCGAAGACCATCGCGACCAGCGGGGTGAGGACGCGGCTGGCGATCGCAGCGATCACCCCCTGCAACGAGAGGCCGAGGCGAAGGCGACCGCCATCTCGACCATGTTGCCGCGGTTGATGAACTCCTGGAACTCTGCCATCACGTCCGTGCGCTGCTCGTGGTCGACCACCGATCGTGGGCAAGGGTTCGACACGGTAGCGATGCCGGTTCAGTGGCCGCCGGGCCAGACCCGGCCGTTTTCGGCGCCCGACGAACCCGCTCAGCGGGCACCAGTTGCACCCCCGCCCCCGCCGGCGCCCGACGAACCCGCCCAGCGGGAACTACGTGCACCCCACCCCCGCCGGCGCCCGACGAACCCGCCCAGCGGGAACAACCTGCAC
>JBBDSW010000059.1:27400-32017 GCA_040904745.1 Nitriliruptoraceae bacterium | reverse complement strand
TGCACCCCACCCCCGCCGGCGCCCGACGAACCCGCCCAGCGGGAACAACCTGCACCGCCGGCCCCGCCGGCGCCCGACGAACCCGCCCAGCGGGCACCAGTTGCACCCCCGCGGCGGGGAAGGCGGACGAGAACCCCTGGCCGCCGGTGGATCAGCGCTCGGCGAGCCACCCGCAGACCACCGGACGCAGCGCCGCCACGGAGTCGGCCGGGGAACGCGCGGCCCCGTCCGGACTGCGGGCGGCCGTCACCCGGAACTCGTGGTTGCCTCCGGTCACCACCTCGACGGTGGGTCGTCGTGGGAGCTTGCGCAGGTGCGCCCGGAGGAGCTCGAGGTCGCAGAGCGCATCGTGATCACCCTGCAGGAACAGGCACGGGACACCGATGTGCGGCCAGTGCTGGACCCGGAGGCGCTCGGGGTCACCGGGAGGATGGAGCGGATAGCCCGACAGCAGCAGGCCCGCAGCGGGGGTTCCGTCCGCCACCGCCATGGAGGCGACCCGCCCCCCGTACGAGCGCCCACCGAGGACCAGAGGTCCATCCTCGTTCAGGGCGGCACGCGCCGAGTCGAGCACCTCGCGGAAGGCAGCCACGGCCGTCTCCGCCCGTGGCGCGCGACGACCGGCCTCATGGTGCACGAGGTTGCTACGGACGACCCGGTGACCACAGCTGGCCACCACGTCGGCGAGGGAGCGGATCGCTTCACTATCCAGGTTCCCCCCGGCCCCTGGCACGAGCAGTACCGAACGACCCCGACGGCGCTTCGGCTCGTGCAGGGCAGCGGTGACGGCGCCGTCCGGCGCAGCCTCCACCGGCAGCGAGAGCGGACGCACCGCGCCACTCACCGCCGACCCCGACCACTTCGGACGTGCACGCTGGCTCCTCGGTCGCGGAACGTCGACCCACCACCGTAGCGGCAGGACACCGGCGCCTCGTACTCAGCGATGCTCGGGGACGGTCACGACCACCGGGCAGGGGGCGTGGGCGACCACCTGGTGGGTCACCGATCCGAGCAGCAGGCCACGGAACCCCCCGAGTCCGCGGGCACCGACGACCAGCAGTTCGGCGCCCTCAGCAACCTCGCACAGCACCGAGGCAGCCCCGCCGGAGCGCACCGTCCGGGTGACGGATACCTCGCCGGATCCACCGACCTTGGCCAGCTGCTCGTCCAGGACCTCATCAGCGGCGACTCGGAGCTCGTCGTCGGAGGGCAGCGTCACCACGGCCGGGAGCGCGACGAGTTCGGGGGTGGGATAGGCGTGGACGAGCTGGAGCTCGGCCTTGCGGAGTCGGGCTTCCTCCAGCGCCCAGCGGAGGGCGCGGATGGACTCCTCGGAGGAGTCGAGGCCGACGACGATGCGTCCCATGGTGGTCTCCTCTTATCCGGGTCAGGACGACCTGTGGGCCGACACCCCGAGCATGCGCCATCCTCGACGCCACGTACAGGGACGAGCGGCCCCCTCGGCCCCGGTCGGGTGGAGCGCGGCTGCACGGGGTCGGCCGCCTACGCTCCAGACCGACACCCCCAGGGAGACACCCCAGGGAGACAACCCAGGTCCGTCGGGAGGAGACGTCCGTGCGCTACCCGAGCCGCCTCCTCACCGATGACGAGGAGATCCTCCACCAGTTCCGTCCCCACTGGCGGGTGCTGCTGCCAGCGATCGGCTGGGCGATGCTGCTCGCCGCGGTCGCCGGCTTCGGGGTCGCCGCCCTGGCGAGCGAGTTCACGTGGTGGATCGTGGCCGCGGCGGTCCTCCTGTGGCTCGTCCTGACCGCGCGTCGCATCGTCAACTGGTGGTTCACCAACTACGTCCTCACCACCGAACGCATCATCGTGCGGTCCGGGATGCTCGCCCGCACGGGGACGGAGATCCCGCTCGAGAGCATCAACAACGTCCTGTTCAACCAACGGGTGCTCGAACGACTGCTCGGCTACGGGGATGTCCTGATCGAGTCCGCCGGCAGCCAGGGGCAGAGTCGTCTGGCGGACATCCCGGATCCAGAGGCCTTCCAATCGCAGGTCTACCGGGCGCGGGAACTGCGGGCGCTGCACTTCCGCAGCGGTGGGAGCGGCAACGGCCCGGCCCAGGCACGCGGCGCCATCGAGCAGTTGGAGGCCCTCGCCGATCTGCGCGAACGGGGCCACCTCTCCGACGAGGAGTTCACCGCACAGAAGCGCCAGTTGCTCGGTGCCATCCCGGGGGTCGAGGAGTCCGACGTCGAGGCGCTGCTCGAGCACGACGAGGTGGAGGACGACGAGGATCGCAGGTGAGGCCGACCGGTCGGTGCGTGACGCGCCCGACCGGGCGGCGGCACACTGGCCACCATCGCCCTCCCGGACGGTCATGACCGATGGCACCTGCGCCCCGGCGAGCGTCCTCCGCGACCGGGACCTTGGGCCCTCACCGAGCGGCGGCTCCCCCGCGATGCTCGTCCCACACCCCGCACCAGGAGGTCAACGATGCTCGGCATCGGCTTGAGCGATCCCATCGCCCGGCTGGTCGGCGATCCCGTCGCGACGATCCGGCCGACCGCGACGCTCCGAGAAGCGGCCGACGCCCTGGCGGCCGACGCCGTCGGCCTGCTCGTCGTCGTGGATGTCCGCGGGGTCAGGGGGGTCTTCTCCGAACGGGACATCGTCACCGCGATCGTCGACGACGTCGACCTCGATGACGGCAGGGTCCGTGACTACGCCACCTCGGACGTGGTCCAGGTCGAGCAGTCGGTCAGCGTGCTCGATGCCGCCGCGGTGATGAGCGAGGCGCAGGTACGCCACCTCGCCGTCGCCGATCGCGGCGTGATCACCGGCGTCGTCTCGATCCGCGACGTCGTCACCGTGTTGGTCGAGGAGCGCCAGGCGACCACCCCGAGCTGACGGCGCTCACGGGGTGGGAGTTGCGCTCGATGGTGCCCGGTCGCGGACGAGTTCGACGTCGGTCACACCATGCTCGCTCGCGCAAGGGTCGTACCACCCAGACGTGGCTGAGTACCGTCTGAGGAGCCGATCCGACGACAGGAACGACGATGCAGCGCCGCCCGTTCGGGGACACCGGCCTCGAGGTCACCGCGATGGGGATCGGGCTCGCGGCGCTCGGTCGTCCCGGCTACGTCAACCTCGGCCATGCGGAGGACCTCGGCCCGGACCGCAGCGTCGACGCGCTACGCGCCCGCACCCACGAGGTGCTGGACCACGCCTACACCCGCGGCGTCCGCTACCTCGACACAGCGCGGTCCTACGGCCGGGGCGAGGAGTTCCTTGCCGACTGGCTGGGACGGGACGAGGCCCGCGCCGGCTCCGTGACGGTCGGATCCAAGTGGGGCTACACCTACGTCGCAGACTGGCGGGTCGACGCCGATCCCCACGAGGTCAAGGACCACGCGCTGCCCACCTTCCGACGGCAGCGCGAGGAGACCCGCGAGCTGCTCGGTGATCACCTCGCCCTCTACCAGATCCACTCCGCGTCGCTCTCGACCGGGGTGCTGGACGATGGCGAGGTCCTCGACGCGCTCACCGAGCTCCGCGAGGAAGGCGTGGTCATCGGGCTGTCCCTGTCCGGCCCGGATCAGGCTGAGACCTTGATCCGCGCCCTGGAGACGACCGCCACCGGCCGGGCACCGTTCGCGGCCGTCCAGGCGACGTGGAACCCGCTGGAGCCGTCCGCGGGCCCGGCGTTGGCCGCGGCCGCCGAGGCCGGGTGGGGTGTCGCGGTGAAGGAGGGCGTCGCCAACGGGCGACTCACGCCACGCACGGAGGTGCCCCGGGTCATCGCGGCCGCCGCCGCTGAGCTCGGCACGAGCGTCGACGCGCTCGCGCTGGCGGCCGCGCTCGCGCAGCCGTGGGCGAGCGTGGTGCTCTCCGGCGCGACCACCGTCGAGCACCTCGAGAGCAACCTCGCTGCGGCCGATCTCGAGCTGCCGCTCGGGGTCGTGGAAGAACTCCTCACCGCGGCCGAAGCGCCGGACGACTACTGGGAGCGGCGGCGGGCACTGCCCTGGAACTGACCACCCGAGGCGACCGCACGGGTGTCAGCGGACGACGGTGGCACCCGCCTCAGCGAGCGTCGCCAGACCACCCGCGTCGTACACCTCGGCGAACCCGAGGTCCTCCATCAGCGCGGCCGCCTGGCTGCTGCGGTTCCCGCTGCGGCAGTAGAGGACGTAGCTGGCGTCGCGGTCGAGCCCGGCGACGTCGTCGCGGAACCCTGCCTCGTAGATGTCGAGGAGCTCGGCGCCGTCGAGGTGGCCCTGGTCGAACTCCTGCGGCGTCCGGACGTCGATAACCCGGAGGTCGTCCCGCTCCTCGAGGAGGGTGACGGCATCGTCCGCGCCGATCGTGACGGCGCCGGGGCGCGTGGTCGTCTGTCCCGCCGCTTCGTCCGAGGCGCCAGCGGTCGAGCAGGCCGCCAGGGCCATGGCGGTCATCGTCACGGCGGCGAGGGTGGTGGTGTGGCGCACGGTCATCTCCCTGGGAGGTCGGGTGGGATCGGGGTGGATGCGACGTTCCTGCCAACGCTCGCTCGCGTCCCGATATGTCCGTACCTATCCGGTGGTGTCCGGATGTGCGTTGCGTGCACGCTCGGCGGTCCGCCTCCGGCCCCCGGCCTGCCCGCTCGAACCC
>JBBDSW010000059.1:15124-27300 GCA_040904745.1 Nitriliruptoraceae bacterium | reverse complement strand
TCGAACGACACCTTCGGTGGCCGGACCGCCCGTCGAACCCGCGTGGCGGGTTCGAACGACACCTTCGACCGTGTCACGACCCTGCCGGGGCTTCGACGAAGGCGGTCGTCGGCCCGGGTCCGTCGTCCGCACGCCAACTGGAGGTGTAGAGGAACCGCTGACCCCGGATCAGCGTCGTGCGGACCTCGACGGGCCGCTCGTCGCTGAACGCGAGCCGGGAAACGCGCAGCAACGCCTCGTCCTCACCGAGGTCGAGGAGGTCACGGGCCGTGGCATCCGGGACGATCGGCTCGAGCGTCTCTTCCGCGGCGGTGAGCCGCAGTCCAGCCACCTCGCTGAGAACGTCGTAGAGGGCGGTCCGGCCGAAGTCCACCGCCAGCAGGGGACGGCCGACGTCGGCGGGCAACCAGGCGTGGTCCATGGCCAACGGCTCGTCGCCCGCGTAGCGGATCCGTTCGAGCTCGACCAGTTCGGCTCGCGGGGGCAGCTGGAGCTGTCGAGCCGCGTGGCTGTCCCGCGTGACGCCCAGGGAGAGGACCTCGGAGCGCTGCTCGAGCCCGGCCTCCTCGACCGCGCGGAAGAGGCTGTAGAGGCCGCCCAGCGGCTGGGTCAGGACCCCTTGGTTCAGGAAGCTGCCACGACCACGGTGACGATCGACCAGTCCGCGCGCGCGGAGCCGGCGCACCGCCTCACGTGCGGTGTGCCGGCTCACGCCGTAGTGCTCGGTCAGCTCTTTGTCGGTCGGGAACCGGTCGACGATGTCCCCGCTGGCGATCCGGCGCTCGAGATCCTCGAGCACCTGCTGCCACAACGGGTTGGTGGCCGACCCGCGCTCCGACACCATCCGCTCCGAGCTCGGTGGTCCAGGATGTCTCGCCGCGGAGCAGGATAGGTCGTCGCTCTGGGTCTGGGCTCGGTCTGCTCAGGACGAGACCAGCTCGAAACCGAGCTCGTCCAGGCGCGTGTCGGAATCGTCCACCAGCACCGGTGTCCTCCCCGCGCGAGCCAACAGCGACGCCGCGATCGATGCTCGGTAGCCCGAGGCGCAGTGGATCCACACGTCGCCGTCGTCCGGGACCTCGCTCAGACGGCGCTCCAGCTCGTGGATCGGGATGTGGATCGAGTCCGCGATGCCGCCAGCCACACGCTCGTCGTGGCGCCGCACGTCCAGGACGTAGGGGTCGTGGCCGTCGGCCATGGTCTTGGCCAGGGCCTCGAGATCGGCGACGCGGTAGCTCCCGCGGTCCAGGCCCTGGCCGTAGTCGTCGACCCCGCCGACCGCCTGCGAGGCGGGCCGATCGATACCGACGCGCACCAGCTGGCGCTGCGCCTCGGAGACCTCGTCCTGGGTGTCGCCGATCAGCGTGACGGGGACACCCCAGGGGATCAACCAGGCGAGGTAGGTGACGAAGGAGTTGCCCACCTCGACGTTCACCGTGCCCGAGACGTGGTCCTGCGCGTAGGCGGTGCGTGACCGCAGGTCGACCACCCACTCGCCGGCGTGGATGCGACGGGCGAGCTCGCTCGGTTCGGCCTCGATCGCCGGGGAGAGATCGATCGGTCCCGGGCCGACCTTGTTGCGCGGCGCCATGTGGGCGTAGTAGCGCGGGTAGGCATCCAGGCCGGACATCAGCGTCTGCACGAACTCGTCCTGATCGGTGATCGTGAGCGCCAGGTTGGCGCGCTTCTGCTCACCGATCGTGGAGGTCTCCACGCCGTACTTCGGGTCGACGTTCGACGTGTGCTCGTCCGCGGCCGCCGACGAGCAGAAACTGCCGAAGCCGTGGGTCGGCAGCACGGTGGTGTCGTCGTCGAGCTCCCGTACCAGTCGTTGTGCCGTCCCATGCTGGGCACGGGTCAGCTCCTCGGTGGCGGCACGCGAGATGAGGTCGGTGCGGCCGACGGAGCCGTACAACAGCGATCCCCCGGTGAACACGACCGTGCGGTCGCCGTCGCTGACCGAGTACGACATGTGCGTCGGCGTGTGGCCCGGTGTGTGGATGGCGCGCACCTGGAGCGATCCGACCCGCAGCTCTTCGCCGTCCTCGACGCCATGGACGTCGAAGAACAGCTCCTCGGCGGCGGCGATGACGTAGGCGGCTCCGGTGACCCGGGCCAGCTCGACCCCGCCGGTGACGTAGTCGTTGTGGTTGTGGGTCTCGAGGACGTGGGTGATCGTGAGGCCGCGAGCAGCCACCACCTCGAGGACGCGGTCGATGTCCCGTTGGGGGTCCACCACGGCGGCGGCCTCACCATCGGTGACGACGTAGCTGCGGTCACCGAGCGAGGGGGTCTCGATCGTCAGGATCTCCATCGTTGCGCTCTCCAGTACAGGTGCGGGGGGGTGTGGACGGGGAGGCGACTCGGTCGCCGTCGGTCAGCGGGAACGCGCCTATAGGTACGGATATCTCTTGGGATCGAGTGCCGCTGTTGCCCGTGCGCTCACCGCGCCGCGGTCGGCCCGAGGGCCCGATCGCGGGCGGCTTCGGGTGCTGGAGGATCGCTCGTAGCTTCCTTCACCTCGCCGCTGGCGTCCAGCCTCGCGCCGGAAGCGCGGATGGAGCCGACGTCGAGGTGCGCTCGCTCCAGGGAGCCGCGGACGCGCGGACGGATGCCGGTGAGATGCACCTCGAGCCCGGCGCTGCGAGCGAGCGAGACGATGGTCGCCAGCGCACTCACCCCGGAGGTGTCCGCGCTGGGCACCCCGCCGAGGTCGAGCACGAGCCACCGGCCCTCACCCTGGTCGGCTTGGTCGGCTTGGTCGGCTTGGTCGGCGAGGTACTCCTCGACGGTGTCGATGAGCCGTACCGCGCTCGCCGGCAGCAGGACGCCGTCGACGTGGACGACCGCACCACCGGGGGCCTCGGTGATCTCGATGACCGCGTCACCGAGCCGCCACAGCGACAGGATGAAGCTCGTCGCGATCCCCACGCCGATCCCGAGCTCGACCCCGAGCAGCAGGGTGGCGAGGAACGTCACCGTCAGGGCGAAGCCGTCGGTTCGTTCGATCCGCCAGGCATGGACCGCCTCGCGCACATCGACGAGGCGGACCACCGCGGACAGGACCACCGCGGCCAGGACCACCTCCGGCAAGGTGGTGAACAACGGCGCGAGCACCAGCAGAGCCAGCAGGACGCCGCCCGCGGTGACCAGCGAGGCGAGCGGGGTCCTGGCACCGGCCGTGTGGTTGACCGCCGTCCGGGAGAAACCACCGGCGACGGGGAACGCCTGGAACAGCCCGGCCGCCAGGTTCGCAGCCCCGGAGGCCAACAGCTCCTGGTCCGGATCGATCCGGTCCCGGGTCCTGGCCGCGACGGCCCGGGCAACACTGATGCCTTCCAGATAGGAGAGCAGCGCGATGATCAGCGCACCGGGCAGGAGGGCAGGGATCGTCTCCAGCGGAGCGGCGGGCAAGCTCGGCGCCGGCAGGCCGCTGGGCACGTCGCCGAGGATCGCCACACCGGCATCGGCCAGCCCGAGCGCCGGTACGGCCGCCGTCGTCAGGACAACGACCAGCAACGCGGTGGGGACCTTGGGGCCGAGTCGCCGGCCGAGCAGCAGCGCGGCGATGGCGAGGACGCCGATCGCCAGGGTCGGAAGGTGGGTCGCCCCGACCTCGCTCGCGATCGCGCCGATCCGCTCCAACCAGCCGTCGGGTCGTTCGATCGAGACCCCGAACAGCTTGTCGAGTTGGCTCGTCGCGATGACGATCGCGGCCGCCGAGGTGAAGCCGGACACGACGGGATGGGACAGCAGGGTCGTCAGGCGTCCTGCCCTGAGGATGGCGAGCGCGATCTGGATCAGGCCGACGAGCACGGCCAGCATCGCGGCGAGTGCGACATAGCGCCCCGGGTCCCCCTCGGCGAGCGGAGCCAGGGTCGATGCGGTCAGAAGGGACACGATGGCCACCGGACCGAAGGCGAGCTGGCCGGAGGTCCCGAGGAAGGCGTAGGCCACCAGCGGCACGGTCGAGGCGTAGAGACCCGTCACGGGCGGCATCCCGGCCAGCGCCGCATACGCCATGCTCTGTGGGACGAGCATGGCCGCGACCGTCAGGCCGGCGAGCACGTCGGCCCGCCTCGAGCTGGCGTCGGCCCTGCGGAGCCAGCCGAGGATGGGCACCCGACGGCGGAATGCGGCCCCGACGCTCATGTCGACCGCGGCTGGTTGTACGGCAGCCGCGACAGCAGCATCCCCATGGCACAGGTGTTCGTGACGGCCGCGACCACCAGACCGGCGCCGATGGCGCCGGCGATGAAGCGCGCCGGCGGGAACACCACGCTGACGAGCATCGACAGCAGGACGAGTCCGCCCGCCGTGAAGCGGACCTGCCGCTCGAGGTCCCAGCGCACGACGTCCTGGACGACCGGCCCGTCACCGGCCTCCCATGCGAGCATCTCGCCCTCCAGGATGGGGATGGCCGGCAGGCCGGCGGTCGCCAGGGATTCCTGGGCCTGGTGAGCGCGGGCCCCGGAACGACGGATCAGGACCACCTCGCGGCCCTCCCCGACGAGGCTCCTGACCTCGTCGACATGGCCTTCCAGGTCGTCCAGGGGCCGGTTCCGGGCCTCCGGCAGGTGGACGGACTCGAACTCTCCGGGCGTGCGGACGTCGATCACCTCGACCTCGTCGAGGCGGTCGGACAGCGTCTGCGGGTCGACACAGACGGTGGTCGTGGTGTGATCGGGCACGGATCTCCTCCGAGAACGTATGCGTCGGTGCGGTCGTCCTTCCGGGAACGCCTAATGTACGGACATATTTCCCCACGGCTGAGGGTGCGCGCATCCCGCACGACGGATGCCCTCGCACGGCGACACACGACAGGCTCCACCTCCCCGACCGCATCGACACTGCACCGACGTGGAGGACCCATGCCTGACTTCGCCGCCGGCGTCACCTGCATCGACGGCCGCTTCCAGGAGCAGCTCACGCGCTGGGTCCGGGACCGGTTCTCGGTGGCCTACGTGGACCTCGTGACCTCTCCCGGTGTCGCCGCGGCGCTCGCGGCCGGCGACGCGGTGATCGTCGACGAAGTGGTCCGCGAGCTCGGCCCCTCGCTCACGGCCCATGACGCGGCCGGCGTGGTCATCGCCGCCCACGAGGGCTGTGCCGCCGATCCCTCCGATGTCGCCACCCAGGAGGCCGGGCTCCACGATGCGCTGGCGGTCCTCGGTGAACGCCTGTCGGCGGACCGACCGCTCGTGGCCGTGCATCTCCGCGCCGACGGGAGCGTGGTGGAGATCGCCGCACGCCCGGCGAGCGCCACCGGGTGAGGATCAGTTCGCGATAGGCGGCTGTTCCCGCCCGCTCGCGGTCGGCTTGGCCTCCCGTGGCAGGAGTACGACGAAGCGCGTGCCGCCGGTCGCGACGTCCTCGGCCATGACCGTGCCGTCGTGGAGTTCGACGTAGCGAGCGACGACCGCGAGGCCGATCCCGACCCCGGGCGAGGCCTGCGTGTCCACGCCAGCACCCTGGTTGAACGGTGTGAACCGCTCCCGGGACAGCTCGGGTGGGAGCCCCGGCCCCCCGTCCTCGACCATGATCGTCGCCTCGCGATCACCGTCCGCGACCGTCACGACGATCGGTGCCCCATCGTCGGTGTGGCGGACCGCGTTGCCGACGAGGTGTTGGAGGACGCGTTCGATCTTCGCGACATCGACCGCCACGGTCACGGCCTCCCCCCGCACCTCGACCTGACGCCCGCCGAGCTCCATGGCGGAGACCGTCCGCCGGGCGAGCAACGCGAGATCGGTGGACTGCCGGTGGATCGCGCTCATACCCGCCAACAGCGGGTCGACGTCCAGCAGGTCGAGCATCAGGTGCTCCAGACGCGCGGAGCTCCGCTCGAGTCGGTTCCCCACATCGCGCAACTGGTGCGCCGGCAGGGAATCACCACGTTCACCGATCGTCCGGGCGAAGCCGAGGATCGAGGTCAGCGGGGTCCGGATCTCGTGCGACACGCCCGACAGGAAGGTGGTGCGGATCGCTTCCGCACGGCGGATCTCCGCGGCGGCCTCGCGCTCACGGGCGGCTGCCGCCTGGAGCCGTCGGGCCCAGCGGCGCAGCAGCACCGCGAGCAGGGCCGCGGTCGCCAGGACGAACAGGACCCCCTTGCCCACCTCGATCCCCGAGCGCGACCACCCCGTGAGCTCGGCGCCCAGGTCCCCGAGCGGCGCGCTGGCCAGGATCCAGATGAGCGCGAAACCGGTGTACAGCCCCACGATCCGGTCCACCCGGCGCGGGTCGAGATCCCGGGCGTTCTCGCGGGGATCACCCGCTGCGGTGGATGCCGCCGGCAGCGCCGGCTCATCGCTTCGGTGGCTGTGCTCCGTCCCACGCCCCTTGTGCGTCGGGGTGCACCATATCCGGCAGTGATCAGCCCGGGCCAGCATCCCCGGACGCAGCGGAGCGATGCAGTGGCCAGGCACCCGTGATACCGGTGACGGCGAGCACGACGACGATCAGCCCCCAGCCGAGCGCCGCCGCGGGCAGTGGGCCCAGGACGCGGGCCGCCCCGAGCACGACCAGTAGGACGCCGAGGTTGAACGCGATCGCACGGGTCCGCGCCCCGACCTCCAGCCGGTAGCGGACCGTCTCCCGGTCGCCGGTGGTCCGGCCGCGCAACATGGGCGCGAGGTAGACGAGCGTCGCCGTGATCGCCTGGGCGAGGACGCCTGCCAGCGCCACCAGGCCGAGCCCGTCCAGCCACCGCCACCCCGCGGTCGCGACCACGACCACGTCGCTCCAGGCGACGATCGGCAGCCAGGTGGCCGCGCCGAGCACCAGCGGACGTGGTCCGGTCACCCGGGCCCGGTAGACGGCTCGCCACACCGGCAGGCAGACGCGGGTGGCCGCAGCCGCGTACACGGCGAGCCCGGTGGCGGCCGTGAGCCTGGCCACGGTCCCACCGGTGCCGGGCAGCCCCAGTAGCAGCAGGAGGAGGACGGCTGCGGTGAGCCCGGTGGCTCCCCACCGCAGCGCCCGGGCCGCCCGGTCGTCGGCACCCGGCTCGATCTGGACACGCGCCATCGTCGGGCCGAAGAAGACCAGGGTGGCCATGAGGGTCAGCCCACCCCACCCGAGGACGTTGGCGTGCAGGTGGGCGAGGCGGACCCCGGTGTACCACGCGCCGGGGATCAGCCCGAACCCGAGCAGCGCACCGAGCACGGCGGCGTGCACGAACTGTCCGTGTGCCCGCTCGTAGACCCGCACGATCCAGGCGAAGCGGGCCCCGATGGCCTGGCGCCGCATCCGGCGCAAGCGGAACCAGGCGAGGAAGACCACGGTCGCGATGATCGTGGCGCCACCCCCCAGCAGCGGCAGCCATCCGGTGGGCAGTCCGAGGAGCAGGAGGGCGATGCCGAGGTTGGCGATCCAGGTCCACCACCACGCTCGCTCCCCCGGTGTCCGGGTGACCGCGCGGGAGAAGTGCTCGCTGAACGCGAGGATCGCGTTGGTCAACACCCCGAGCGTGAACAGGTGGACCGCCAGCCACCGGTCACCGGGCAGCACCGGGCCTGCGACGACCCAGGCCGCCACGAGGACGGCGTAGCCGGCGACGAACCACAGCGTGGGTACGACATCGGCGAACGGCGAACGTCCACGTGACCGGCCCTGCCCTGGACCGAGGAGGGGCAGCGAGGAGGTACCTGTCACGCCGGGACTCCGGTGGCGGTCGTGTGGCTTCCGGGTGGGCTGGCCGTCGCGTGGGGTTCGGGTGGGAGGTGCCCAGCGGTGAGGTCGCCGCGACCACGACGGACCGCCCGCACGGTGACGACCAGGAACAGCACCAGCGCGGTGATGTTGCCGTACAGGGCGACCTCACGCCAAGGCAACGATCCCGCGAGGTCAGCGGCGATGCGCACCACGACGGAGCCGTGCAACAGCACGAGCGGAGCGTAGGCGAGCCGGCTGAACCGCAGCGAGGTCCGGAGTATGGCCGGGACGATGATCGGGGCGTGCCCCATCACCATGGACAGGACGAACCCGAGGAACAGGGCGTGGACCATCGCGTCGTGCAGCAGCGCCCCGGTGGCACCGAGCCCGATGGCCACCCACAGCGCCCCGCTGACCGCCATCCAGGCGTAGGCGCTCAGCAGGCAGATCGCGGCGAACCGTGGGATGCCGGGCCGGTGGATCGTCCGCCGCGCGAGATCGTGGCGTGCCAGCCAGCCGACCTGGGCCACGAGGCCGATCCCGCCCAGGATCAGTCCGCCGGACCGCCACCACGGCGCGACGGCCGCCCCGAGGACGAAGACGGCCACCATGGCCAGGAAGCGGCGGCGGCTGGCCGCCGATGGCAGCGTGAGTCGACTGAGCTCCAGACGCTCCCCGACGATCGTCAGCACCAGGTAGGCAGCCAGCAACGGGGTGATGCGGATCGGACCGATCCCACCCAGCCACGCCACGGCGGCCGCCACCCAGGCGAGACCGCCGACACCCATCACGACGAGGTGGATGTCGAGGTGCCCGCGATGGAGCAGCGCCGCGTAGGTCGCCACGACCACCACACCGGCCAGCACGAGCGAGACACCGCCGACGACCGGCGCGACCGGGAGCAGCAGCACGGCCAGCCCGCTCAGCAGCGGTCCGAGATACCCCCACCGTGTGCCGAGGGCGATCGCCCGCTCGAGTGCGATCACCGTCCCGAGGAAGCCGAGCGTCATGACGACGCCGTGCACCCCGGCCGTTCCCAGGCCATCGCCGATCCCGGCCCGCGCGAGCCCGGTGACCGTGCCGAGCACCAGACCGGTGCCGGCGAGGAGCAACAGTGCCAGGCGTCCACCAGGGATGCGACCCCAGGGCGCCGGACGCGGGGCCGTGGTCACGAGGACACCGTCTGCGGCGTCTCACGCGCGCGAAGGCCCCGGTGCAGGTCCTCGACGACCTCCCACTGCGTCGGCGTGAGCTCGTAGAGGGCGTAGGGGAACAGATCCGTCTCCTCGTCCACGATGTGCCCGGCCAGCTCGTCTGCCAGCTCGGCCACCAGCTGTCGCCATCCGTCCTCGGCTGCGAGGATGCGCCCGATCAACGCTTCGATCTCCCGGTGCTCGCCGACCAGCGCATCGAGCCGGTCGTCGGCCACCCAGGAGCGTCTCAGCTCGGCGAAGATGCCCCGTTCCTCCTTCGCGGTGTGGACGGCCAGCGCCGGGACGACATCGGATCGCAGGATGCCGGCGACGTCGTCGAGGGCGCCCGACCGGGCCAGGCGGCGCAGCTGCGAGACCTGCTCGAGCAGGCGCTCGTGCTCCTCGGCGAGCTCGTCGATGGCGGGCTGTCGCCGACATCCGCAGTAGTCACACATCGGGGATCCCCGGGGTCGGGAGGTTCCGTGATCGGTCGCCGGCACGGTACCGAAACCCTTAGTGGCACGCTTAGGGTAGAGGGGCCCGAACGGCCGGGAAGACGGGAACCTCACGGCGCGTCGTCGCCGATCGCGTTCCGGTGACCGCTGCTACCTCGCCGTCCACGGCTGGCCGACGGTCGCCCCCGCAGCGGCCTCGCCCACGAGGGGTTCGGTGGGGTGATCCACGAGCGGGTCCCCACGTCGACGGTGCCAGCGCTCCCACAGGACCAGCAGGGACGGCAGCACCAGGATCGCGCCGAGCAGGGCGAGCACGATCGCGTACGCGGTGACCTGCCCCATCTGCTGGAACGGCACCAACGTCGAGGTGATCAGGATCCCGAACCCGGCGGCGGTCGTGAAGGCGGAGCCGGCGAGCGCCCCACCGGTGTTGCGGGTCGTCTCGCGGATCGCCTCGTCGATCGTCTCGTAGCGGGCCCGATCCTCCTCGAACCGTCTGGCCATGTGGATCGTGTAGGGGACCCCGATCCCGACCGCCAGGCCCGTCAGCGTCGCGGTGACCGGCCCGAACGGGATCCCGCTGACGTACATCAGGCCGAAGGTCCAGAGCACGACCAACGCCACCGGGATCATCGTCAGCACCCCGAGGAACGGACGTCGGTTCTCGATCCAGAAGGTCAGCATCAGCACCAGCGTGGCGGCGATCAGGGTGATCACCAGCGAGGTGACCTGGGAGTCGGAGAGCGACTCGACGATCGTCCCGGTGATGATGTTCTGCGAGGTGATCCGGACCGACGCACCGGCATCGACGACCGGCTGGGCGTCGGACTCCACCGAGTCGCGCAGTTCCAGGGCGCGGTCCTCGCCGGCCTGGGTGTCGGCGTCGACCAGGGCGGCCACCGGGCTCTGACCCTCCCAGGCGAGCACGGCGCCCATCTGCTCAGGCGCGGCCTGGCGGGCGGCGTCGTAGAGCGCCGCGACGTCCGCGTCCTCACCGACACGCCCGGTCTCCGGGTCGAACCCGGCGGCGACCGCCGCCTCGGCGAAACCCGGAGCCTGTGGCTGCCCGTCCGGCCCCGGCGCCAGCAGTTGCTGGACCACGCTCACCGGTGAGGTGGTCGATGCGACCGTTCCTCCCGGCGTCTCGACCGTCAGCACGTCCTCGGTTCCCCCGAGGTTCTCCCGGAGCTCGGCCACCGCGTTGAAGTGCTCCGGGGTCGCGAGGTCCTCACCCTCGATCAGGATCTGGGTGGTCTCCCCGAACCCACCGCCGAACTCCTCCTCGATCGTGTCCAGCGTCTGGACGACCGGTGAGTCCTCGGGGAGGAAGTCCGTGAAGGAGAACTCCGTCTCGATGTTGGACAGGCCGACGTAGCCGAAGCCGCCGAGGATCAGCATCACCACCAGGGTCGGGATCGGCAGCCGCGTGGCGAGCACGGCGGTGCGGCCGACGAGCGACGGGAGCAGCCGATCGCGCGTGGCGCCGAGTCCCTCGACCGGGAGACGACCCGCGGACTCCGCGCGCCGGTCCATGACCGTGCGGAGCGCCGGGACGAAGGTCAGCATCAGCACGAACGAGAGCAGGATCCCGAGCGACGCCAGGATGCCGAAGTCCCTGAGCGCCGGGATCGGGTTCACGACGTTGGTGAGGAACCCGATCGCGGTCGTGACCGTCGCCAGGGCGAGCGCCACCCCGACCGTGCCGATCGCCCGGCGCATCCCCCCATCGACGGTGCTGCCCGCACCGACCTCGTCGCGGTAGCGGGAGGTGAGGTGGATGCCGTAGTCCACCCCGAGGCCGACCAGGAGGATCGGCACGATCTGGGCGACCTCGGTCAGTGGTCCGAGCGCCCCGACCCGCTGCAGTAGGGCACCGATACCGTTCATCCACAGGACGACGAGCACGATCGTCGCCATCGTGATCGCGGTGTCGGCCACCATCCGGCGGACGGCGACCAGCCGGCTCGTGCGGCCGCGGGGCGTCACCCAGTAGACGAACAGCAGCACGCCCACGATGATGGCGAACGCCAGCGCGAACAGCTCGGCAACCTCGCCGAGGAAGTCGTCGGCATCGCCGAAGAGCAGGGAGAAGCTGAACGGCTCCACCGTCAGCTCGGTCGCTTCATCGACCTCGCGCACCGCGTCGGCAACGGCGACCTCCCGTTCGATCTGCTCGTCGACGTCGGTGGTGGTCTCCACGAACACGAGCACCATCCCGATGTCCGGCCTGTCACCGTCCTCCTCGGGCACCAGTTGGCCGGTGAAGCCCAGCTCCGGCCCGGCGCCCGCCAGCGCTTGGCGGTAGAGCTCCTTCAGCGCTGCGTCGTCGAGGTCCTCCGGATCGAGCTGCTGCTGCGCGAGGGCCTGTTCCAACGGGGCGAGGTAGCTGACGACCCCTGGGTCCTCGGGAGCCTGTGACACGTACTCGCCACCGTCGGAAGCCGCGATCGCCGCACGGAGATCCTCGACCACTCCGAGCGCCTCGGCCGTGAGGACGTCACCGCCATCGTCCTGGATGACGACCTGCATCACCGAGGTCGTCGAGGCCTCCCCGAACAGCTCGGTGATGTCCTCCGAGGCTTCGATCTCCTCCGACTCCGGCGAGAAACCCTCCTGCCCGGACGCGCTCTCGATGGTCGTCGCGAGTCCACCGAACACGACCGTCAGGGCAACGGTCACGGCCAGCACGACCCACGGGAACCGGGACACGATGGCGGCCATCGCGCGGATCATCGTCTTCACGGGAGCTCCCTGACCTCCGCCACCGGAGCGGCGGCCACCGACGTCGGGCCCGGGCAGCGGGCGGGAGCGCCGCGCACCGGGAAGCAGGACGCTCGGGAGCCGATGGTTGCGGCCCCCGCACGCACCAGCG
>JBBDSW010000059.1:6668-15024 GCA_040904745.1 Nitriliruptoraceae bacterium | reverse complement strand
GGCCTTCGTCCCCCGCCGCGGTGCTCGTTCCCTGCCGGGACGCTCGTTCCCTGTCGCCTACGCTAGTTTCCGAGCATCACGTCTCCGTGTGCACCGTCAACGCCGACCGGGAGGACGAGGCGATGCTGGGTCCACGGATCCGCTCGCTGCGAGAGCACCATGGGCTCACGCAGGCCGAGCTCGCCCGCCGGGCAGGCGTCAGCCGGCAGCTGATCGGGGCGGTGGAGGCGGGACGTCACCGCCCGCGGATCGATGCCGCCGTGGCGATCGCCCGGGTGCTGGAGACCTCGGTGGAGGACCTCCTGACACCGGAGTCGACCCCACTGGTCGGTGCCATCGACCCGCCCGAGGAGGGACAACACGTCCACCTCGCCCGGGTCGGCACGCAGCAGGTGTGCGTACCGGTACCGCCGAGCGGCGCGGGGTGGGCGCCGGCCGATGCGGTGGTACGTGGCGGCTCGCTCGAGCGACTCCGGCCGGAGCGACCGGCTGCGGTGGTCGCCGGCTGTGACCCGGCGCTCGGCCTGATCCACCGCCTCGTGGAACACGAACGCACGTGCGGGGTGGTGTGGGCCAGCGCCTCGAGCGCCGATGCCCGCCAGGCGTTGGAGGACGGACGGGTCCACGCGGCGGTCGTGCACGGACCAGCAGGCGACCTCCCCGCACCGGACCCCACGATCAGGCGATGGCGTCTGACCGGTTGGCAGGTCGGTCTCGCGGCCGACGCCACCCACGGTCCCCGGTGGGCCGCCACCGCGTTGGCGGGCCGCTTGGCGGTCGTGCAACGCGAGGAGGGCGCCGCGAGCCAGGCCGCCCTCCGGCGGGCCACCACTGAGGCCGGCAACGACGCCCCCCCTCCCGGACCCGTCGCCTCCGGACACATCGAGGCCGGCCGGCTCGCGCAGCAGACCGGCTACGCCGCCGTGACCATCGAGCCGGTCGCGCTCGCACTGGGACTGGACTTCCACCCCCTCGAGGAGCACCGCTGCGAGGTGTGGGTCTCCCCCGACCACCTCGACGATCCCGGGGTCCGGCGGTTCTTCGACGCGCTGACGGACACCGAGGTGCAGCACCGCCTGGGTGCCATCGGGGGCTACGACCTGACCGACTGTGGCACCGAGGTGGTCGGATGAGGGGCACGGGGCGCGCCGGCGGTCTGGTGCTCGCAGTGGCGGTGGGTACCGCCGTGCTGACGGGATGCGACCGTGGGGCCGACGCGGTCACCGCCGAGCGACCGCTGCTCGTCGCGGCCGCCGCGGACCTGCGGCCCGCGTTCACCGAACTCGGTGCCTCGTTCGAGGACGCGACGGGTGAGGAGGTGGTCTTCACCTTCGGTTCCTCGGGTCAGCTCGCACAGCAGCTGCTGGAAGGCGCCCCGATGGACCTGTTCGCCTCAGCCAACGCCGCCTACGTCGACCGCGTCATCGACGGGGGCGTCGGAGACGCAGCGACCCAGCGGACCTACGCGTTCGGTCGGCTCGTCCTGTGGTCGCGTGCCGATGCCTCCTCGAGGTGGGAGGACCTCGATGCGCTCGCGGCCGACGGCGGACCCACCAACCTCGCCATCGCCAATCCGGATCACGCTCCCTACGGGCAGGCCGCGGCCGAGGCGTTGCGCACCGCCGGGATCCTCGACCAGGTGCGCTCGAAACTCGTCTACGGGGAGAACGTGGCCGATACCCAGCGGCTGGCGGCGACCGGGAACGCGGACGCCGCGATCATCGCCCTGTCGCTGGCCGTCGCCGCCGACGAGGCGGGCGAAGGCCGATGGACGCTGCTCGACGACCGCCTCCACGAGCCCCTGCAACAGGTGCTGGTGGTCACGGCCACCGACCCGGATCGGGCATCGCTGGCCGGACGGTTCATCGACCACGTCAGCAGCGACGCCGGCCGTGGCGTGATGCGCCGTTTCGGGTTCCTGGGCGAAGGCGAGGATCCACCCGCGACCTGGGAACGCTGAGCCGTGGACCTCTTCCCGCTGCTCCTGTCGCTGAGGGTCGCCGCGCTGGCGACCCTGATCACCACCGTCATCGGTGTGAGTGGCGCCTACGTCCTCGCACGTCTGGACTTCCCCGGGCGCGGCCTCCTCGAGGCGGTGGCCAGCCTCCCGATCGTGCTCCCACCGACGGTACTCGGCTACTACCTCCTCGTGGTGCTCGGGCGCACCTCACCGATCGGACGGGCGTGGGAAGCGGTCACCGGCGGCCCGCTGGTGTTCACGTGGCAGGCCGCCGTCATCGCCGCAGCCGTGGCGAGCCTCCCCTACACCCTCCGTGCCGCAACCGCTGCCATCGCCGCCGTCGACACCGCCTACGAGGAGGCTGCGCGTGTCTGTGGGCTGCACGGCGCGCGGCTGGCCATCACGGTCACCCTGCCGCTGGCGGCCCGCGGCATCGTGGCCGGCATCTCGCTCGCCTTCGCGCGTGCGCTGGGAGACTTCGGCACGACGATCATGGTGGCCGGCAACATCCCCGGCCGGACGCAGACGATGCCGATCGCCGTCTACGACCGCGTACAGGCGTTCGACTACGCCACGGCCGGGCTGCTCGCGGCCGTCCTCGCCGCGGTCGCGATCATCGTCCTGCTCGGGGTGCGCTGGCTGGAACGGTCCACGACATGAGCCTCACCGTCGACGTCCGTGCCTCCGTGGGGGATCCCCTGAGCCCGTCAGGCGCGTTCCACCTCGACGCCCGCTTCGAGGTCGCCGGTGGACTCACCGTCGTGGCCGGGCCGTCCGGCGCCGGCAAGACCCGCCTCCTGCGCCTCCTGGCAGGACTGGATCGTCCGAGTGACGGACGCATCGCGCTGGACGGCGAGCCGTTCTGCGACCTCGCGTCCGGTGTGCACCTCCCGGCCCATGAGCGACGGATCGGGATGGTGTTCCAGCAGCCGTTCCTGCTCCCCCACCGCAGCATCCGCTCCAACGTCGCCCTCGCCGTCCGGACCGGGACCCGCGCCGACCGGCGGGACGAAGCGATGGAGCTGCTCGAGCAGGTCGGGGGTGTCGACCTCGCCCACCGCCGTCCGGGACAGCTCTCCGGTGGCCAGCAGCAACGGGTCGCGCTCGCCCGCGCCCTGGCCGGGCATCCGCGGCTCCTCCTCCTCGACGAGCCGTTCAGCGCCCTCGACGTCCCCGTGCGCGACCGGCTCCGACGGATCGTCCGTGACCTCGTCTCGACGGCCGGCCTGCCCACCCTGTTCGTGACCCATGACCCGGACGAACTCCTCGTCCTCGCCGACCGTGTCCTGCTCGCCGAGCACGGGCGGTTCATGACCGTGACCGACCCGGACGGCGCGATCGCGGCGATGCGGGCCCCGGGACCACAGGACCGCCCCGCGCGCTGAGCGCGCAGCTGCCCCGACCCGCTCTGTTCACGCCCGGGCCACTGCCCTACGGTCCGTGCCAGCAACCGGCTACTACGAGCATCGTAGAGATCCGCCCGTCGGCTCGGTACCGGGCCGACACCACCACCAGGAGTTGACCCATGCGACGTGCTACCCGCGCACTCGCTCTCACTGCGGCGCTCGCGCTGCTCGCCACAGCCTGTGGCGACGAGGGCACGGACGAGCCCGACACGACCGATGACGCCGGTGACGCCGAGGCGGCTGACCTCGACCTCGTCAGCGAGGGCGCACTCACCGTGTGTTCCGAGGTCCCCTACGAGCCGTTCGAGTTCGAGGATCCGGACGCCCCCTCCGGCTACAGCGGCTTCGACATCGATCTCATGCAGGAGATCGCCGACCGGAACGACCTCGAGCTGACCGTGATCAACACCGGCTTCGAGGGTCTGACCTCCGGGGCCGAGATGGCCGCCGGGACCTGCGACGCGGCCGCTTCGGCGATCACGATCACCGAGGAGCGTCAGGCCAACGTCGACTTCACCGACACCTACTACTCGGCGATCCAGTCGCTGCTCGTGCCGGAGGGCTCCGACATCGGGAGCATCGACGACCTCGTGGAAGGCATCACCGTCGGGGTCCAGTCCGGCACGACCGGCGAGGCCTACGCCGAGGAGAACGTCCCCGGCGCAACGATCCGCGCCTACGAGGGCGGCGGCGATCTGTTCACCGGGCTCGAAGCCGGCCAGGTCCAGGCGATCCTCCAGGACGAGCCGGTCAACGCCAACCGGGCCAGCGAGGACGACACCGTCGAGGTGATCGAGACCTACGACACCGGCGAGGATTACGGCTTCGCCCTCGAGCAGGAACGCGGTGACGACCTGCTGCAGCTCCTGAACGACACGATCCAGGAGATCCGCGACGACGGCACCTACGACGAGCTGTTCGACGGCTACTTCGCCGACGCATGATCGCGGCACGACGGACCGCGTGACCGACGCGGTGCGTGAGATGGCACGGGCCCGGGGAGCACGCCACGACGTGGCGACGTCCCCGGGCCCGCGGTCGTCTAGCGTGCGGGCGGTGGTGACGAGGAGCACGTGGTGACCAAGCGGCAGCAGCAGCGACTGATCCGCACCATCCTGTACCTGCTGTTCATCGCTGGCGTCGTCGTGGTGGTCCTGCTGGCGGACTGGGAGACCACGCGGCGCAACTTCTTCAACGCCGAGCTCGCCCGGCAGATGTTCCCCGACGTGCTGCTGATCGCCGCCCGCAACACGATCCTCTACACGTTCCTGGCGTTCAGCTTCGGTCTGGCCTTCGGGCTGCTGCTCGCGCTGATGCGTCTGTCATCGATCGCCCCGTACCGCTGGCTCTCCACGCTCTACATCGAGATCTTCCGGGGACTGCCGGCACTGCTCACCATCTTCCTCGTCGGCATCGGGATCCCCATCGCCTTCGGCACGCGGTGGCCGACCCTGGTCACCATCACCCTGGGGCTCGGCATCGTGGCCGCCGCCTACATGGCCGAGACGATCCGAGCCGGGATCGAAGGCGTTCCCAAGGGGCAGATGGAGGCCGCCCGCTCCCTCGGCATGTCCTACACCTGGGCGATGATCTCGATCATCATCCCGCAGGGGTTCCGGATCATCATCCCGCCCCTGACCAACGAGCTGGTGCTGCTGATCAAGGACACGTCCCTGCTGTTCGTGATCGGCACGACGCCCGCGACCAAGGAACTGCTCAAGTTCGGGCGCGACCTGCTGAACACCAACGCCAACGCCACACCGCTCATCGTGGTCGGCGCGGTGTACCTGATGATCACGGTCCCGCTGACACAGCTGGTGCGGGTGCTCGAACGCCGCAACGCGCGCTCGCGATGAGCGCCACGAGGAGACCGACGCGATGACCGCACCGACCCCCCGCGAGGGCGTCCCCGCGATCGACGTCCAGGAGCTCTACAAGTCCTTCGGGGACCTGGAGGTCCTCAGCGGCATCGATTTCCACGTCGATCCCGGTGAGGTGGTGTGCGTGATCGGCCCATCCGGGTCGGGGAAGTCGACCCTGCTCCGCTGCGTCAACCGCCTGGAGGAGCCGACGGCCGGCCGCATCCTGATCGAGGGCGATGACATCACCGACCCGGATGCCAACGTCGATGAGCTGCGCAGCCGCATCGGCATGGTCTTCCAGTCCTTCAACCTCTTCCCCCACCTCTCGGTGCTGCGGAACCTCACGATCGCCCAGCGCCGCGTCCGGGGCCGCAGCAAGACGGAGGCGCGCGAGATCGCCCGGCGCAACCTCGACCGTGTCGGGCTCTCCGACAAGGTCTACGCCTACCCCTCGCACCTGTCCGGCGGCCAGCAGCAGCGGGTGGCGATCGCCCGCGCGCTGTCGATGGACCCGGACATGATGATGTTCGACGAGCCGACCTCGGCGCTCGACCCGGAGCTGGTCGGTGAGGTGCTCGCGGTCATGCGCGACCTGGCGCGCGACGGGATGACGATGATGGTCGTCACCCACGAGATGGCGTTCGCGCAGGAGGTCGGCGATCGCGTCGTGTTCATGGACGCCGGCGTGGTGGTCGAGGAAGGACCTCCCAGCCAGGTCCTCACCGAGCCGAAGCACGAGCGGACCCGCCGCTTCCTCCAGATGGTGGGCTGAGGGTGGGCTGACCGCCACCGGCCCTTGCCGGCGCGCAGCCTCACCGGCACCGCCTACCTCCGGCCCGGAGTGCGAGAACCGGCGGGCCCCCCGCAGCTTCTCGACACCCACGAAGCCCGCCGACCGATCGACCCGCCACCAGTGCGAGAACCGGCGGGCCCCCCGCAGCTTCTCGACACCCACCACCGGAGCAACCGGGCCGAGGGCACCCAACGGAACATCGCGTCCTGCCGGATGGTTCCCTGGGAGGAGCCGAACGCGGACCCGAAGAGGGACCCGGAAGGAGCGGTGTCGTCATGCGCCGACCGCTGATGGCCAGCCTCGCGAGCGTCGCCGCCCTCGCGCTGGGAGCTTCCGCCTGTGCGGACGGCGAAGCGTCGCAGGACACCGACGCCCGGGACGCCGAGGTACGTCCGTTCTCCGAGATCCAGGACGGCCCGGTCAGCTTCGAGGCCGACCCGCTCGATCCGTCCGCGGGCATCTTCCGGGTGACCACCACCGAGCCGGCCATCTGCGCCATCGTGTGGGGTGAGACCGAGGAGTTCGGGCGGTTCAACAACAGCCTGGCCATGGACGGCACCGGCATCGAGCAGCACGACGTCGCTCTCCCGGACCTGGAGCCGGGTCGCGAGTACGTCTACATCCTGCAGGGCACCACGGCCGACGGCACGCTCTACCGAAGCGAGGTCGACACCTTCACGATCCCCGAGACCGACCCCGGGGACGCCGCCACCTCCGAGGACGGCGAGGGCGGTGCCGCATCGCAGGTCGACCTCGGCGAGAACCTCGCGCCGGGCGCGGACATCGTCGAGGTTTCCAGCGAGTTCGGCGACGCTTTCGCGGCGGGCTTCGCCATCGACGGGGACCACTCCACGGAATGGTCGAGCCGTGACGACGGCGATGAGGCTTTCATCACCCTGGACCTCGGTGAAGCGACCGACCTCACCGGCGTGGCGTTCCTGACCCGGTCGATGGCCGACGGCTCCGCCATCACGGAGGCCTTCACCGTGACCGTCGACGGCCACGAGGTACTCGGACCGTTCCCCGCTGGAAGCCCTGCCGACCCCGGCATCATCGAGGTGGCGGTCACCGGCCAGCAGTTGACCTTCGAGGTCGCGGAGTCGACCGGCGGCAACGTCGGCGCGGTCGAGATCCAGGTGTTCGGCGGCACGGGCTAGGGGCCGACGCGGCGCGGCTCGCGAGTGACCCTGCGAGTGACGCGGTCAGCGGTACTCGGGGTTGGCGAAGCCGAACCGCGAGCCCTCGCTCCAGGCCCGCTGCTGGTTGCCGTACACCGGGATCCCGCCGGCGTCCTTCAGGATGCGCGCGAGGTGGAGGAGGTTCCACGTCATGAACGTCGTGTTCTTCTTCGTGAAGTCGTTGTCCATCCCGGCGCGGGTGCCGTCCTCCAACTCGTCCCCGTAGGACGGCCCAGGGCCGGCCTCGCCGATCCACCCGGCATCGGCCTGCGGTGGGATCACGTAGCCGAGGTGCTGCAGGGCGTAGAGCGTCCCCATCGCCACGTGCTTCACCCCGTCCTCGTTGCCGGTGACCAGGCAGCCGCCGACCCGGCCGTAGTAGGCGTACTGACCCTGCTCGTTCAGGATCCCCGAGTAGCTGTAGAGCCGCTCGATGACGCGGTTGGCGACCGAGGATCGCTCCCCCAGCCAGATAGGCGACATCAGCACCAGGATGTCGGCCGCCATCACCTGCTCCTGGATGGCAGGCCAGTCGTCCCGTTCGAAGCCGTGCTCGGTCATGTCGGGCTGGACCCCCGGCGCGATGTCGTGGTCGACCGCTCGGATGGAGGCCACGCTCACCCCTTGCTGGCGCATCAATCCCATCGACGCCTCGCCGAGCAGTTCGGTGTGCGAGGGCTCCGGGCCGGGCTTGAGCGTGCAGTTGATGAAGAGCGCGGACAGATCGTCGTAGTTGGCGGGTGGGCGCTCGTCGCTCATGGTCGCTCCTGTTGGCTTCGGCCTGGACGGTGGCTCGTGCTGATCCGGGTGCTCGAGGTTCGGGCCGGGAACCCGCCACACGCCCGAGGGCTTCCTTCGAGGTGTCCGCGGCCCGTCGCTCCCTCACCACAGTGAACCCCAGCATGATGCATCAGCGGCGCCCCACCTGCGGCCCCCTGCAGCTCACGTGCGCCCTATCCGGCACCCCCGGGCCAGACGAACCGGCGCACTCGCTGGAAGGATCCGACGTCTGGGACGTCGGATCCTTCCAGCGAACCGGTCAGGGCACGCCGCGGGCCACCGACACCCGACGCACAGGCTCGACCCTGCCGACCCCACACGCAGCCGATCCGGCACCCGCACGGCACCCGCACGGCACCCGCACGGCACCCGCACGG
>JBBDSW010000059.1:0-6568 GCA_040904745.1 Nitriliruptoraceae bacterium | reverse complement strand
CGGCACCCGCACGGCACCCGCACGGCACCCGCACGGCACCCGCACGGACCCCGCAGCAGCCACGAACGGAAGCAACCGCGGGCGTGACGGGTTCCGGACGGTGACCGGCGCCTCCTGCGCGCCCTTCCAACCCGCCCCCGTGCCCGAGGTCCGTCCATGCCGCTGACCCCGACGTGGGTCCGTACCCGACTCCTGGGCGCCACGCTCGCGCTGGCGTTGCTCGCTGCCGCGTGCGGGTCCGAAGCATCCGATGATGCGGGAGCCGCCTCTCCCGCGTCCGAGGATCAGACCTCCGAGGATCAGACGTCCGAGGATCAGACGTCCGGGGACGAGTCGGCAGCGGACCAGCCGGCAGCGGACCAGCCGACCGTCACGGACTTCGAGGCGCTACGCGAACAGGCACAGGGTCAGACGGTCCGATGGTGGTTGTTCGGCGGCGACGATCGCATCAACGCCTACATCGATGACCATGTGGTTCCGGCTGCCGAAGCGCTCGGCATCAGCGTCGAACGGGTGCCGATCTCCGACACCGCCGACGCCGTGCAGCGCGTCCTCGCGGAGAACCGGGCCGGCGAGGAAGAGGGCTCGGTCGACCTCATCTGGATCAACGGCGAGAACTTCGCCGCTGGGAAGAACGCCGGCCTGTGGCTCGAGGACTGGGCGCGCGAGTTGCCCAATGCCGACCTCGTTGACCCGGAGACCGTGGACACCGACTTCGGGGTGGCCGTGGACGGACAGGAGTCGCCGTGGAGCCGTGGGCTGTTCGTCTACGCCCACGACACCGATCGGCTCCCGCAGCCACCGCGCTCACTCGACGACCTGATGAGCCTCGCCCGCGCCGAACCGGGACGCTTCACCTACCCGGCACCGCCCGACTTCACCGGGTCCGCGTTCGTCCGCCAGGTGGTCACGGCGATGGGTGAGGACGAAGCGATGGAGTGGCTCGCCGAGTTGGCACCGCTGCTGTGGCAGGAGGGGAGGAACCACCCCGGCTCCGAGGCGGAGCTCAACCAGCTGTTCGCCAACGGCGAGGTCGACCTCGCCATGAGCTACGACCCCGGCTTCGTCCAGACCGGGGTCGCCCAAGGGACCTTCCCGGAGTCGACCCGCCCCTTCATGCTCGAGCAAGGCACCCTGCACAACGTCAGCTACGTGACCATCCCCGCCAACGCCGCCAACCGGGAGGGCGGCCTGGTCCTCGCCAACCTGCTCCTCGAGCCCGCGCTGCAGGCGCGGAAGGCCGACCCCGACATCCTGGGTGTCCCGACGGTCCTCGATCTGGCACGCCTCACCGAGGACCAGCGCGCCGCCTTCGACGCTGCCCGCCAGGGGCCCTACCTGCTCGATGACCACGGTCCGCTGGTCGACGAGCTGCCGGTCGAACGCGTCGAGGCCATCGAGGAGCGGTGGCGCGATGAGGTGCTCCGATGACCGCACGGCTCACCTGCGCCGCACTGGCGTGCCGCGTCGATGACACGACCATCCTGCGGGACCTCCACCTCGACGTCCCGGCGGGGTCGATGACGACGGTCGTGGGTCCGTCCGGCGCCGGCAAGACGACCCTCCTGCGCACCATCGCCGGCCTCGCGCCGGTGACCGCGGGAACGGTCCACCTCGATGACCGCGACCTGGGGGCCGAGCCCGTCCACCGGCGCCGGCTCGCGGTCGTCTTCCAGGAACCGCGGCTGTTCACGTCGATGGCCGTCCGTGACAACGTCGCCTTCGCCCTGCGGATGGCCGGCGTTGGACGTCGTGCTCGGCGGGGGCGTGCCGACGAACTCCTCGAGGAGGTCGGGTTGCCCGGCACCGGGCACCGCCCGACCCGCGGGCTCTCCGGCGGCGAGGCCCAGCGCGTGGCCCTGGCACGGGCCCTGGCCGGCGACCCGGACCTGCTGCTGCTGGACGAACCACTCTCGGCGGTCGACCCGGCACGTCGTGAGGACCTCCGGCGCCTCATCCGTCGCATCCAACGTGATCGTCAGGTCACGACCCTCTACGTCACCCACGACCGGACCGAGGCGGCCGCGCTCGGTGACCGGGTCGCACTGCTGATCGAGGGGCGCATCGTCCAGCATGCTCCCCCGCAGGACGTCTTCGAACGTCCCGCCTCGGCGGTGGTGGCGCGGTTCTTCGGTGCCAGCAACCAGTTGTCCGGCCCGGTCACGGCTGGCAGGCTCCGGCGGGACAGCATCGATCTGCCGGTGCCTGGTCCCGACCGCGACGTGACCGTCACGCTGCGGCCCGAGCACCTGCACGTCGCGGACGGACCGGACACCCGGGACGGCTCACTGTCCGGCGTCGTCGACGAGGTCGAGTTCCAGGGAAGCCACCATCGGCTCACCGTCGACGTCGACGGCCTCCGGATCGTCGCCCACGTCACCACTGCGCCGCCGCGCGCGGGAGAGCAGGTCCTGCTGACCATCGCCCCCGAGCACATCTGGGTGCTCCCGGATGCCCACCGGGGCGCGGAGGCCCCGGCGAAGACACCATGATCGCGCGAGGATCACGGCGCCAACGCGCGGATAGCGACACCGACACGCTGCACGACGGTCACGGCGACGATGCCCGCGAACACCCAGGCCAACACCGGCATCACCGACGGGAAGGTCACGAACAGCGCGTGCGCGACGACGGTCTCGGTCCCTTCGGCCAGACCACGGGAGAAGACGAAGGACCGCTCGTCCTCGAGCCCGGTGTGTTGCCGGCGCCGCTCGAGCGCCGAGGAGAGCGCCAGGAACGCCGTGCCGTTGACGTAGTAGGCGAGCAGGAGCACGAGCAGTGCCATGCGTGCGTCCGGCTGCCCGATCGCGCAGCCGACGACGAAGGCTCCGTAGACGGTGAAATCCGCCACGACGTCGAGGTAGCCGCCACGGTCGGTCACCGTGCCACGCGCGCGAGCAACCGCACCGTCGAGACCGTCGAGCAGTCGGCTGACCAGCCACAGACCGAGCGCGAGCCACCACGCCGCCAGCGCGGCCGCCCCGGCCGAGCCGAGCCCCACGAGGAACCCGGCCAGCGTCAGCACGATCGGCGTCACACCCCACCGCGCCAACGGTCGCGCCACACGATCGAGCCCGGGGCGCAGCACGGCCCGGGCACGCTGGTCGAGCATGGGCCGTCGTCTCCTCGTCACGGTCACATCGCGGCCAGGGGGACAACCCGACCCGCCATCACCGTGTTCCCTCGGGTGCTCCCATGATGCCCCGGCTGCGACCGTGGGCACCAGCGTTGCCGGCACTGGCCGTGGTCGGCGCGCTCTTCGGCGGCGCACTCCTCGGGGCGGCACGCACCAGCGTCGAGGTGGATCCCCTCGGTGGTGGTGGGTTCGGCCTGGCGGCTTGGCAGCAGGCACTCACCGACCCCGCGTTCTGGCGTGCGGCCCGCTTCACGGCCTGGACGACGCTCGTGGGGACCGGACTGGCGGTCGTCCTGGCGGTGGGCGCCGCCGTCGCGCTGCGTGGGCGACGATGGGCGCGCACGCTCGCGGCGCTGCCGGTGCTCGTCCCACATCTCCTGGTGGCGGTCGTCGCGGTGCTGTGGCTCGGCTCCGGCGGCCTGGCCGATCGCGCGCTCGGCGGTCTGCCGTTCGACGTCGTGCGCGCGGCCTCCGGCGCCGGGATCGTCCTCGTCTACGTGGTCAAGGAGGTGCCGTTCCTCGCACTGCTGCTCCTGGCAACCTGGGACGAGTCGGTGACCAGCCGCGAGGAGGCCGCGGCGGTGCATGGCGCCGGGCCGCTCGCGCGCCTCGTCCTGGTCGTCCTGCCCGCCCTGAAGCTCCCACTGGTGATCGGCATCACCGTCGTCGCCGCCTACCTGCTCGGCTCGTTCGAGGTGCCACTGCTGGTCGGCCCCACCAGCCCGGACACGTTGGCGACCTACGCGCTGCGGGCGACACGGACCGCCGACCTGTCGGGCCGCTCCGTCGCCTCGGCCGTGCTCCTGCTCGCCACGCTCGGCAGCCTCGCGGTGGCCGCGGTCGCCGGACTCGTGGTGAGGCGCGACCGTGCGTGAGACCGGTGGCTGGCAGCCGACGCGCGCGCACCCGGGCTGGGCGTGGGCCGTCGCGCTCGTGGCGATCCTGCCGCTCAGCGTCCTCCCGTTGCGCGCTGCGGCGGACGTCTGGCGGTCACCGGCGCTGGTGCCCCAGCAGCTCGGAACCCGCGGGCTCGCGGTCCTCACCGACACCGGTACCCGTGTCAGCGAAGCCGTCACCACCTCGCTGCTGGTCGCCCTGATCACCACCGGGCTCGCACTGGTGCTCGGCTGGCCCGCCGCACGGCTCCTGGCCACCGCCCCGACCCGGCGACGGCTGGTCGGCTTCGCGATCATCGCGCTGCCCCTGCTGGTCCCGCCGTACGCCGTCGGGACCGGGCTCGCGACCTGGTTGCTGCGGCTCGGGATGGCTGACACCGTGGGCGGGCTCGTGTCCGCCCACCTGGTCTACGTGCTGCCCTACGTCGTGCTGACGCTCACCCCGGCGTTCGGACGCGAACTGCGGCGGCAGGAGGAAGCCGCCCGCACGCTGGGAGCCGGAGCCTCGTCACGATGGTGGCTGATCACGCTCCCGGCTGCCGCGCCGGCGACCGCGCTCGCAGGCCTGTTGGGCTTCCTCGTGAGCTGGAGCCAGTACGGCACCAGCCTCGCCGTCGGCGGAGGTCGGTTGACCCTGCCGATGGTGCTGCTGCCGTTCGTTACGCGCGATCCCCAGGTGGCCGCGACGCTGGCGCTGGTCTTCCTCCTGCCGCCGGTGGTCGCGCTCATCGCGGTCCAGCGGTCCTGGCGCTGACCGCCGGCGCTCACGACCTGCCGTCGCCGCCGGCATCCCGTTCGACGTCGTCATCCTGCCCACCGTCGGCTCGCGCGTTGGGGGCGATCCGGCGAAGGGTGGCTGCGAAGCTCTGCAGGCGCGCGAGCGCTTCCGGGTCGGGTGGCTGCCGCAGGTCCTGGAGCGAGGACTTCACCTGCTCGTAGACGTCCCGTTCGATGTCACAGCGGTCGCAGTGCTCGAGGTGGGCCGCCACCGTCCTGGCGTGGCGTTCGTCGAGTTCACCATCGAGGTAGGACTGCAGCACCTTGCGCACGCGCTCGCAGTCGGGCATCAGTAGCCGTCGGAGCAGGTTCATCGGTCCATGACCTCCCGGAGCGCTCCCTTGCGCTGCAACGTGGCCCGCAGCCGTCGGCGGGCGCGGTGGAGGCGGCTCATGACCGTGCCGACCGGCACGTCGAGCATCTCAGCGGCCTCCTGATAGGTGAGACCGTCGATGTCGACCAGAGCGACGACCGCCTGATGATCCGCCGACAACCGCTGGAGAGCAGCGACCAGGTCCGGGTCGGCGAGGTGGCTGAGGGCGACCTCGGCGGCGCCGTCCCGACCGTCCGGGCCTGGGGACGTGAGTTGGGCGAGCGCGTGGTCGGGATCCTCGAGCAGCGCCGGGGTCTTCTTCCGGCCACGGTTGCTGTTCGTGTTGCGGAGGATGGTGAGCAGCCATGCGCGTGGGTACCGGCCGTCGAACCTCTCGATCGCCCGGTAGGCGCGTAGCAGGGTGTCTTGCACCAGGTCCTCCGCCTCGTGAGGGTCCCGGGTCAGACGCATCGCCACCGCGAACAGCAACCGCAGCTCCGGCTCGACGTAGGTCTGGAACGCGCGATCGCGAGCGTCGGCGACGGGCGCGTCCGCGGCGGCGGACGCCGCAGCCGGTGTCGCCGCAGCCGGTGTCGCCGCAGCGGGCGCGTCGGCGGGGTCCGCTGCTGGTGCTTCGCTGTGCGCCAGGCAGGAGCCGGCCGGGGTCATGGGACTCCCTCGTACGTACGTGGTCGGGGTGGGGTCCGGCATCAGCTCGCGACCGACAGCTCGCGAACGACACCTCGGGTGGGGAACCCAGAGGCACCCGACCCTGTTCCGTGTCGATCGGCCACCTCTGTCGTCCGCCACGGAGATCGCCCTCGCGATGGAACAGATCGCCCTCGTCCACGGTTGCCACAGCTGACTCCCGCTCCCAACCACATCGGAGTTCGAAAGTGCCACGCGTTCCTGTCCACACCGTCGACGATGCTCCTGCCGAGAGCCGTGAGACGCTCGAGGCCCTCGGGAAGCAGGTCGGCAAGGTCATCAACATCTTCGGCGAGATGGCTCATGCTCCCGCGTTGGTGAAGATGTACGCCAACACCGAGCAGCTCCTCCGCGAGGAGTCCTCGCTCGACGAGAAGACCCGGCAGGCCATCCATCTGGCGGTCGCCCACACCAACAACTGCGAGTACTGCCAGGCCGCCTACACCGGTGCGGCCAAGGCCGCCGGACACAGCGAAGACGACACCATCGCGATCCGGCGCGGCTCCCTGCCGGACGACGAGAAGCTCGAGTCGCTCCTCGACGTCACCCGCGAGATCGCGGCCAACACCGGCTACGTCGACGACGTCACCTGGAAGACCGCTACCGAGGTGGGCTGGTCCGAGCAGGAACTGCTCGAGGCCTACGCCGAGGTGGTCCGCACCATCATGACCAACTACTTCAACCACCTCGTCGGTACCGAACTCGATCTGCCCGCAGCACCGGCGCTCGACTGAGCCA
>JBBDSW010000058.1:0-9118 GCA_040904745.1 Nitriliruptoraceae bacterium | reverse complement strand
CCCCCTCCTCGGTCATGCGGGTCAGGATGTAGTTGGTCGTCCCGTTGAGGATCCCGACGACGCGGCGGACCCGGTCACCGGCCAGCGACTCCTTCATCGGCTTGATGATCGGGATCGCGCCCGCAACCGCCGCCTCGTAGGCCAGGTCGACACCGGCCGCGTGGGCGGCCTCGTACAACTCCGGGCCCTCGTGGGCGACCAGTTCCTTGTTCGCCGTGACGACCGGCTTGCCGAGCTCAAGAGCCCGCCGGATCAGCGAACCGGCCGGTGTGCGTCCACCCATGACCTCGACCACCACATCGACGTCGTCGGCCTCGACGACCGCGAGCGCATCGGTGGTGAAGACCTCCGCCGGCAGGCCGGTCCCCCGGTCACGGCCGGCATCGCGGACGGCGATCCGCGTGATCTCCAGCCGAGCGCCGGTCCGTGCGGCGATGTCATCGGCCTCGCGGGCGAGGATCGCCGCCACACCGCCGCCGACCGTGCCACAGCCGAGCATGCCGATACGGATGACACGGTCCACGAGCGATCCTCGGAGTCACGGGCGGGAGCAGAGGTGACGGCAGACTATCGCTCGCCATCTCCGGGGGTCCGGCCCGACACGGACGTGGCATCCGCCGCGAACGCGGACCACACGGTGGCGTGCGGGACGAATCCGAGCCGGCGGTAGAGCCGCTCCGCTTCGCTCGCCGGGACGGCCCCCAGGCCGACGCGGCTCCCCGGGTACACCTCGAGGTGGGCCGCGACCGCACGGTGGGTCAGCGCGGACGCGATCCCGATCCGCCGGTGCACCGGATGGGTCACCACGTCCTCGACGCTGGCCAGTCCCTGGCGGTCGTGGGTGATGGTCAGGCGCGCCACCGGTGTCCCGTGGCGGAGACCGATCCAGACCTGACAACGATCGGCGAGCGCGAGTGCACGCTGTTGCTCGACGGACCAGTCGACGAACCCCTGATCGATCCCGCGCCAGTCGTCCGGGGTGTCGCCGGCCTCGTATCGGTAGAGCACGGTCGCGGCGTACCAGCGCCGGTCCACGGCCCCACCGGCAGTGCCACCCGGCGGCGAGATGGGCACGAGCTGGGCGTCCGGCTCGGGCACCGGGCGGAGCTGACCGAGCAGGAGCACCGTGACCGGATGCAGCGTGAGCCCCAGCTCAGCGGCGGCGACCGCCAGCCCGGGCCCGGGTTCGGGGACCACCAACGGCGCGTCCGGCCGCAGCGGGGTCTCCCAGCGCAACTGGACGTGGCGAGCACCGAGGCTCCCGACCGACTCGCGGAAGCGCTCCACGTAGCGCTCGAGCTGCTCGGGCCCGGGTGGCTCCGTGAGATCCAGGGTGTTGCCATCGCGGAAGTCGGGTCGCGACGGGGTCCGCACCGCGACGTGGTCCCGGGCGTAGGTGACCAGCGTCACCGGGGCGAGTCCCACGCGTTGCACGGCGAGTCCGAGCCGCTCGTCGACACGGCGGACCCGGACCTCGGCGGACTCGCCGCTCACGGCAGCAGGACGTCGAACCGCACGAGATCATCGAGCGTTTCGCGCCGCACGAGCTCGCGGGTGCTCCCCTCTCGCACCAGCACCGCGGCCGGTCTCGGCAGACGGTTGTAGTTGGAGGCCATCGATGCCGTGTAGGCACCGGTGGCTGCCACGGCCAACAGGTCACCGACGGTCAGATCGCCGGGCAGCGGCGCGTGCTCCCGGACGAGGTCCCCGGACTCGCAGTGCTTGCCGACGACGGTCACGGACCGAGGCTCCGCGTCGCTGTCACGGCTGGCCAGCGTGACCTCGTGCTCGGCGTCGTAGAGCGCCGGGCGGATGTTGTCGCTCATGCCCCCGTCGACGCTGACCCAGGTCGTGAGCCCGGGGAGCACCTTGATGGTGCCGACCTCGTAGAGGGTGATGGTCGACGGCCCCACGATCGCCCGCCCCGGTTCCACGATCAGGCGTGGCCGGGGCAACGAGAGGGCGGCGCAGCGCTCCTCCACCGCATCGAGCATGGCCTTGCCGTACCGCTGTACCTCGACGGGATGGTCCTCGTGCGTGTAACGGATCCCCATCCCACCGCCGAGGTTGAGCTCCGCCAAGGTCACGTCGTGCTCGTCACGCCACCGTGCGAGCAGATCGAGCATCACCTCGACGTTGGCGATGAACGGATCGGTCCCGAAGATCTGCGAGCCGATGTGTGCATGGACACCGACCACCGACACGTGTTCGAGCTCCAACGCACGCGCGAACGCCTGATCCGCCAGCCCGAGCGAGAGGGTGAAGCCGAACTTCGAGTCGTCGTGGCCGGTGCGCACGTACTCGTGGGTGTGCGCGTCGATCCCGGGGGTGATGCGCAACCACACCGGTGCGGTCGTCTCCCGCTCCGCCGCCAGCCGCTCGAGGCGTTCGAGCTCCTCGAAGGAGTCCACGACGATGCGGCCGACCCCGACCGCCAGCGCCCGGTCGAGCTCGATCTCGGACTTGTTGTTGCCGTGCAGGATGATGCGGTCAGCGGCGACGCCGGCGATCAGGGCGGTGTGCAGCTCGCCCTCGGAGGCCACGTCGATCAAGAGGCCCTCCTGGTCGATGATCTGCAGCAGCCCGACCGTGCACCACGCCTTGGAGGCGTAGGTGACGTCCACGCCGGGGAAGCCGTCGAGGTAGGCGCGGCAACGGCCGCGCAGGTCGAGCTCGTCCACGACCCACAGTGGGGTGCCGTGTTCGGCGGCCAGTGCCGAGACGGAGACGCCACCGATCGTGAGCGCACCGTCCACATCGCGCTCCGCCGAGGCGGGCCAGGGTCCAGCGGTCATCGTCACATCCGATCCGGGGCGGAGACCCGCAGTACGGCCAGGGCGTTGGCGAGCACCTGCTTGGCCGCGACGGCGAGGTGGTAGCGGGCCCGGCCGAGCGCCGGGTCCTCGGCCACCTCGGCACCGGGGGCGTCCGCATCCCCGCTGGCGGGTGCGAGTATGCGGCACTCGGTGTAGAAGCGGTGGAAGGTGCCCGCCAGCTCCTCGGCGTAGCGCGCGAGACGCTGGGTCGCCCGGAGCTCCGCGGCTTCGGCGATCACGAGCGGCAGTCCCGCCATCGCGGTCAACAGCGCGAGCTCGGCCGGGTGGGTCAACCCGGACAGATCCGCCTCGTCGATCGCGCCGGGGTCGAACCCGCGCTCGTCGGCGTTGCGGAGCACCGAGGCGATCCGGGCGTGCGCGTACTGGACGTAGTAGACGGGGTTCTCCATCGACTGGGCCGCGACCACCTCGAGGTCGAAGTCGACCGTGGTGTCGAGCCCCTGGCGGAGGAAGTGGTAGCGAACGACGTCGACGCCGACCTCGTCGATCACCTCGTCGAGATCGACGGTCTCCCCGGCCCGCTTGGACATGCGCACGGGCTCCCCAGCGCGGAGCAGGTTGACCAGCTGACCGAGGCGGATCTCGACCCGGTCGGGTGGCACCCCGAGGCAGGCGGCAGCGGCCTTCAGGCGATCGACGTAGCCGTGGTGATCGGCACCGAGCAGGTAGTAGAGCTGGTCGGCACGCGACCACTTGTCACGCAGGTAGGCGCAGTCGGAGGCGAAGTAGGTCGGGCGCCCGTCGGAGCGGACCAGCACCCGGTCCTTGTCGTCGCCGTGGGCGGTCGTGCGCAGGAACAGCGCGCCGTCGGCACGGTAGGCCTCCCCCCGCTCCTCGAGCTCCGCGATCGTCGCAGCCACCGCACCGGTCGCGTGCAGGCGCTCACGCTCGGAGAACCAGACGTCGAAGTCCACCCCCATCTGGTGGAGGACGGCCTCGATCCGGCCACGCATGGCCTCGACGGCCAGGACGCCGACCGCCGCCCCGATCCGTGGATCGACACGCGGATCGCCGTCGGTCTCCTCGCGGTCGTCCTGATCGGTCGATCCGCCGGCGAGATCCACCTCGATGTCGACCACCGGGGTGGAGAACAGGGCGTCCCCGTGGCTCTCGCGGAGCTGCTCGGCGAGCTCGGCGATGACGGCCCCGCGGTAGTGCTCCTCACCCAGCTCCTGCCCGCTCGCCACCAGGACGACCGACTCGCCGAAGCGGCGGACCTGCTCCCCGGCGTCGTTGACGTAGTACTCGCGCACGACCGTGTGCCCGGTGGCCTCCAGGAGCGCGGCGATCGCATCCCCGGTGGCCGCCCAGCGTCCGGCGCCCACATGCAGCGGGCCGGTCGGGTTGGCGGAGACGAACTCCACGTCGACCGTCCGCCGCTCGGCGCGCGGCACCTGGCTGCGCCCGTAGTCGGGGCCGGCCGCCAGCACCCGTCGGATGAGGTCCTCGTGGTAGCGGTGCGCGAACCGGAAGTTGACGAACCCCGGTCCCGCGATCGACACCTCCTCGACGACCTCGGGCAGGGTCAGGTTGTCGACGACCAACTGCGCCACGTCACGGGGATCCCGCCCGGTCGGCTTGGCGAGCCGCAGGGCGATCGTGGTCGCCCAGTCCCCGTGCTCCGGCTGCTTGGGCTTCTCGAGGTCCGGGTCGGCCGCGGGGAGCTCGGCGGCCAGGAGCGCAGCCTGGATGCGCACATCGAGGTCGTCGAGCACGGGGTCGAGGAGAGCGGTGCGGGCCATCGGGAACGTCCATCGTGGGTGCGAGGAGGCGGGCGGAGGATCGCGTCCCGGGGTCGAGCGGGAGCGGCCGCGGAGCGTACGTGGCTGCCGCGTGGGCGGCACTTCCGGCGCGGCCAGCACCCGCAGGCACCGTGGTACCGTTCCGGCCGCGGTGAGAGACCGCGTCCCGCCCCCGTAGCTCAGTGGATAGAGCACCGGCCTCCGGAGCCGGAAGCGTAGGTTCGATTCCTACCGGGGGTACCTGCCGGCTCGCGTCTGCACACGGATGCGGGCCGTCGTCGTCGGGAGCCCCGCCCGCAGCCGGAGGGACCCGCGCTTGGAGGACACCGTGGCGCCGATCGACGTGACCGACCGCTCCGTCTACCACCGGACGATCGGCATCGAGCACGATCCGCTCGAGCTGCCGCGGCGACACCTCGACGACCAGGGACGCGAGGTCGCGCCCGACCTCATCGCGCTCATGGGCGACACACCGCTGGTGGCCCTCGACCGGCTGTCCAGCGACGTGCCCCCGACCATCATCGCCAAGCTCGAGATGTTGAACCCCGGCGGGTCCGTCAAGGACCGCATCGGCATCGCCATGATCGAGGTGGCGGAGGCGTCCGGTGACCTGCGTCCCGGCGGCACGATCGTGGAGCCGACGTCGGGCAACACCGGGGTGGGTCTGGCGATCGTCGCCGCGCGCAAGGGCTACCGGTGCGTCTTCGTCGTCCCGGACAAGGTCAGCGACGACAAGATCTCCCTGCTGCGTGCCTACGGCGCCGAGGTGGTGGTGTGCCCGACCGCGGTGGAGCCGGAGGACCCCCGCTCGTACTACTCGGTCTCCGACCGCCTCGCCGCACAGCCGAACGCCTACAAGCCCGACCAGTACTTCAACCCGGCCAACCCCCAGGCCCACGCGTTCTCGACCGGCCCGGAACTGTGGCGACAGACGGCCGGCAAGATCGACGCGTTGGTCCTCGGGGTCGGGACCGGAGGCACGACCACCGGCATGGGGCGCTACCTGAAGGAGCGCAACCCCGCGCTCACGATCGTCGGCGCCGACCCGGAGGGTTCCCTCTACTCCGGGGACACGATCCACCCGTACCTGGTCGAGGGGATCGGCGAGGACTTCTGGCCGGAGACCTTCGACCGCGACCTGGTCGACGTCTGGGAGCGGGTCTCCGACGCGGAGTCGTTCGCGATGGCCCGGCGCTGCACCCGGGAGGAGGGCATCCTGATCGGCGGCTCGGGCGGCACCGCACTGGTCGCAGCGCGGCGCTACGCCGCCACGCAGCCCGCGGACAAGACCATCGTCGTCCTGTTGCCGGACTCCGGCCGCGGCTACCTCTCCAAGCTCTACGACGACACGTGGCTGGCCGAGCACGGGCTCCTGGCGCACACCTCGAGCGCAGGGACCGTCGGCGACGTGCTCTCCGCCAAGGACGGAGCGCTCCCCCCGCTGGTCCACCTGCATCCCGGGGAGGACGTGGCCGCCGCGATCGCGCTGCTCAAGGAGTACGGGGTCTCGCAGATGCCGGTCTTCCGCGACGGCGTCCACGACGATGCGACCACGGGGGACATCCTCGGCTCGGTCCGTGAGAACTCGTTGCTCGATGCGGCTCTGCGCGACGGGGAGGCCATGGGCAAGCCCATCGTCGAGGTCCTGCAGCCGCCGCTCCCCCAGCTCGGGACCGACGAGGCCATCGACCACGCGCTCCGCGCGTTGGCCGCCGGTGATCCGGCCGTCCTGGTCCATGACCAGGGACGCGTCATCGGGGTCGTGACCCGCGCCGACGTGCTCACCTTCCTGGCCGGGGGCGGTCGATGAGCGCTGGAGCCGACCGACACGGGTTCGCGACGCGAGCGATCCATGCCGGGCAGGACCCGGAGTCCGTCACCGGGGCCGTGACCGTGCCCATCTTCCAGACCTCGACCTTCGCCCAGCCGGCGGTCGGCCAGCACACGGGCTACGAGTACGCGCGCACCGGCAACCCCACCCGGACGGCGCTCGAGACCGCGCTCGCCGCGCTGGAGGGCGCCGAACGGGCGGTCTGCTTCGCCTCCGGGCTCGCGGCCGAGGACGCCGTCTTCCGGCTGCTGTCCCCCGGCGACCACGTGATCATGGCCGACGACGTCTACGGCGGCACGTGGCGTCAGGTCGCCCAGGTCCACACCCGGTTCGGGCTCGAGGTGAGCGCGGTCGATCTCAGCGACCTCGATGCCGTGGCGGCAGCGGTGCGTCCGACGACGAGGCTCGTCTGGGCCGAGACGCCGTCGAACCCGCTGCTCAAGATCCTCGACCTCGCGGCCCTGGCCGAGCTCGCCCATGCACACGGGGCCCGACTGGTCGCGGACAACACGTTCGCGACGCCGGCCCTGCAACGACCGCTCGAGCACGGGGCGGATGTCGTCGTGCACTCGACGACGAAGTACCTCGGCGGACACTCGGACGTGGTCGGTGGCGCCGTGTGCACCGATGCCGCCACCGCCGAGGAGTTGGCCTTCCTGCAGAACGCCGTCGGCGCGGTGCCCGGCCCGTTCGATGCATGGCTCACCCTGCGCGGGGTGAAGACGCTCGAGGTCCGCATGGAGCGCCACTCCTCCAACGCCGCGAGGATCGCCGCCTTCCTCGCCGACCATCCGGCGGTCTCCGGGGTCGCCTACCCGGGCCTCGCCAGCCACCCCGGGCACGAGCTGGCCGCCCGGCAGATGTCGGACTTCGGCGGCATGGTCTCCTTCCGTGTGGCGGCCGGACGTCAGGCGGCGATCGACATCGCTGAGGCGACCGAGCTGTTCTTCCTGGCCGAGTCCCTCGGCGGGGTGGAGAGCCTGATCGAGCATCCCGGGGTGATGACCCACGCCTCGGTGGCCGGGACCGCGCTCGAGGTCCCCGACGACCTGCTGCGGCTGTCGGTCGGGATCGAGTCGATCGCCGACCTGCTGGCCGACCTCGACCACGCACTCCGGGCCGCGACCCGCCAGTAGCCTCCACCTGAGCGTCCGCTCCCTCGCCCTGGTGCGGCCGCCCCCCATCCGGTCCTGGAGGTGCGGTGCGCGCGCTGCTGGTCTTCAACCCGAACGCGACCACCACGGACGAGCGGATCCGTGACGTGATCGCCTCGGCCCTGCGCTCCGCCGTGGACCTCACGGTGCAGCCGACCAAACAACGCGGGCACGCGACCCACATCACCGCCGGCGCCGTCCACGAGGGCGTCGAGGTGGTCTTCGCGCTCGGTGGGGACGGAACCGCCAACGAGGTCCTCCAAGCGCTGGCCGGCACCGACGTCCGACTCGGGATCATCCCCGGCGGGGGAGCCAACGTGCTGGCCCGCAACCTGGGCCTGCCCAACGATGCCGTGGCCGCGACCGGGGTGCTGCTCGAAGCGATCCGCACCGACCGCACCCGCCGGATCAGCCTCGGCCTGGCCGGCGAGCGCTACTTCGGCTTCAACGCGGGTTACGGGTTCGATGCTGCGGTGATCCGCCACGTCGAGCAGCACACCGGCGCGAAGCGCTGGTTCCGCCAGGGCGCGTTCGTCTGGTCCGTCGGACGCGAGTGGGCGCTCGGCGCCGGCCGCGACGACGCCGCGATCACTCTCACACGACCGGATGGTTCCACGCTCGGACCCGTCGCGATCTCGATGATCGGCAACGCGGACCCCTACACCTATCTGGGGCCCCGACCGATGCGCGTCCACCCATGGGCATCGTTCGACCTCGGCCTCGATCTGCTCACCCTGGACCACCCGAGCACGGCCCGGCTGCTGCGCGTGGCTGGCGGCACCTTCCGCGACGGTCGTCACATCGGGGCCAAAGGGGTCCACTACCTCCACGACCTCCAGGCGTTCACCCTGAGCTCACCCACCGCCCAGCCGCTCATGGTCGATGGCGACTACGCGGGCGAGCACCACGCCGTGGCCTTCACCTCCGTGCCCGGGGCGCTGCGCGTCCTCGCCTGAGCGATCCCCGCCGGGCACGATCAGGGGATGAAACCGCGCACCTCTGTGCGTACCGCGCACGACCGCGCACGGCCGCAAGCGGGATGCTCGTTGGGCCCTTGACACGGCCGACCCGTGGGTTACGTTCCCGGAACGCACCTCGAGAACACGTTCACAAGCGTCGCACCTGGCGGAGCGACACCGGTGCACCGCCCTCTTCGGTGGTCACCCTTCCTCGTCGACGAGGCGCGCCCGAGACCACCTGCCCTGTGTCCCCGGCCCGGCGACCACCGTCGCGCGTGCTCGGGACGCACCCCCGAACGGAGACCCGATGGACTGGCGAGGCCAAGCGGCATGTACGGATGAGGACCCGGAGCTGTTCTTCCCGATCGGGACGACCGGGCCCGCCGTCGAGCAGGCCGACGCCGCCAAGCGGGTCTGTGCCACCTGCGAGGTCCGCGAGGAGTGCCTCGAGTTCGCACTCGCGACCAACCAGGACGCCGGGGTCTGGGGCGGATTGACCGAGGACGAGCGCCGCACCCTGAAGCGTGCCCGCCAGCGCCGCCGTCGTCTCGCGAGCTGACACATCGCCACCTCGACGCCGCCCCCCCCCCGCCCC
>JBBDSW010000057.1:0-9194 GCA_040904745.1 Nitriliruptoraceae bacterium | reverse complement strand
CCGCGGTTCGACGCGGGCAGCCGCAACCGCGATACTCCGCGCCATGCCCCTGTTCGCGCGCAAGGCCGCGCTGCCCGCCGACCTCCAGGATGCCTGGCGGGCGTTCCTCGACTGCGCGGAGGTGATCGAGGGCGGACGCCGGGTCCTGCTCGGCGTCCTGCCGACCGGTCGTGTGGAGCCGGCACCGGTAGGGGTCGGCACCGATGCGCTCCGACGGGCGATCGCCGATGCGCGCGAGTGGATGCCTCGCTGGCGGATCGAGCAGGTCGAGACGGAGTGGCAGACCTGCCTGCAGGCGCTCGACGACGCCGAGCACGGCTGCGCCGAGGTGGACGAGGTGGCGGCGACCACGGGTGAACTCGAGGAGCTGCTCGAAGCCGTCCAGGACGTCATCGAGCCACTGGACACCTTCGCGGACGCCGAACGCGCGTGGCGTCGCGCCTGGAAGCTGCCGCGCGAGACGGTCTGACGCCGTGGGAGATCGAGGGAGCGTGGACGAGCCAGGGAACGGCCCGACGGGCGCTCCCTTGACCTACGGGGATGCCGGCGTGGACCTCGCGGCTGCCGAGGCGAGCGTTGCCATGCTCGGCGGCATCGTGTCCCGCGCCACCCGGCCGGAGGTGCTGGGGGGACTGGGTGGCTTCGGTGGGCTCTTCGCACTGGACGTCGCCCGCTACCGCGAACCCGTGCTCGTCAGCTCGACCGACGGGGTGGGGACCAAGATCGACCTCGCACGCGAGCTCGGGGTGCTCGACACGGTCGGCCGCGACCTCGTCGCCATGGTCGTCGACGATCTGGTGGTCACGGGTGCGGAGCCGCTGTTCTTCAACGACTACCTCTCCGTCGGGACGCTCGATCCTGACCGGGTGGCCGATCTCGTGCGTGGCATCGCCGATGGCTGCGCGGAGGCCGGCTGCGCGCTGGTGGGAGGGGAGACCGCCGAGCACCCCGGTCTGCTGGGCGCCGACGAGTTCGACCTCGCCGGGTTCGGGGTCGGCGTCGTCGAGCGCGAGGCACTGCTCGGCCCGCACCTGGTGCGCGACGGCGACGTCCTGCTCGCGCTGCCGTCGTCCGGGTTGCACAGCAACGGCTACAGCCTGGTCCGGCGAGTGGTCGCCGGGCTGGATCTGACGGAGACCCACGGGCTCAGCGCCCCGCTCGGTGACATCCTGCTGACCCCGACCAGGATCCATGCCCCGGACTGCCTGGCACTGCTCGGGGCGGTCGATGTGCACGCCTTCGTCCACATCACCGGCGGTGGGCTCCCCGGGAACCTCCCGCGGGTCCTCCCCGCCGATCTCCATGCCTACGTCGAGACCGATCGGTGGGAGTGGCCGGAGATCATGACCTGGCTCGCCGAGCGCGGACCGATCGAGCGCGAGGAGATGTGGCGGACGTTCAACGGCGGTGTCGGCATGGTCGCGATCCTCGCGCCGACCGCCGTCGACGACGCCATCGCCCTGCTGGCCGAGCGCGACGTCGACGCCTGGGTCTGCGGCGGTGTCGGGTCGCGTCAGACGGAGTCTTCGGTCTCCCTGGTCCCCGGCTGATGGCCGCGCGTCCCGACGCCGGGTCGACGGCGACGAACACCGAACGGTCCGGGCCGCTGGCCGATGCGCTGGCCGAGCTCGAGCGCGGCACCCGCGACCGGTGGCTGGTCGCCCTCATCCTGGTGCTGGCGGTCGTCGCGACCCTGTCCTGGGTCGTGGTCGACGAGGTGGACATCGCCGTGGTCCCCGCCACGATCGGCGGCTTCCTCGTCGTCACGATCGTCTACGGCGTCAACGTCGCGTTCCAGGAGCGGCGGGGTCGGCGCGTCATCCGTGCGTTGGTCGCCGAGGGAGAGCGTCGGGCGGCGCTGACCGGTCGGGTCGCGGCGCTCGAGTCCCTCGACATCGCGACCGGGAGCGTCCACGAGGCGGAGGAACTCCCCGAGGTGGTCGAGCGGATCCTCGCGGCGGCCAGGACGCTGGTCGGTGCCAGCGGGGGCATCGTCCTGCTCCGCGGAGATCAGGGGCTGCTCGTGGCGGCGGCCGAGGGCCGCGAGATGCCGGCCCGCGGGGAGCCGGTGAGCCCCACCCACCTGGCGACCGCCACGTTGGAGCGGGGCGAGGCGTTGCGTGGCGGACGCGGTGCACCCTGGGGGACGCCCGATGGCCCGTCCCAGGTGGCGGCACCGCTGCGACTCGGGGACCGCGTCGTCGGGGTGCTCCTCCTGGAGCGCGCCGCCGCGGAGCGGCCCTTCACGGCGACCGAGGAGTCCGTGCTCGAGCGGTTCGGGCGCCACGCGGCGCGAGCGCTGCGGACCACGAGCCACCTCGACAGCGAACGGCAGCGTGCCGCAGGCGCCGGGACCGAGGGTGCGGGCAGGCTGGCGGCCGCCGGGGATCTCGCCGTCGATCTCGGTCGCGCCGTCGCGGCTGCCCAGGCGTTCCTCGCGACCCTGCGGGACCGGGACGATGAGCTGACCCCATCGCGGCGAGCGGGTCTCGTCGACGATGCTTCACGGGCACTGGCCCAGGTCGACGAGCTGCGCGCTGCCCTCGCGCGCACCGTCCCGGTGAACGGGTCGAGGACCCCGTCGGAGATGGCCCTCTCGTCTGGTTCCCAGCCGTCCCCACCGCCACCGCCGGTCCTGGCCGATCTTGCCCAGTCCGTGCGCGAGGCGGCGATCACGGCCCGCGGGTTGGCGCTCGCGCAGGGGCAGGCCAGGCGGCTCGTGGTGCAGGCGGCCGGGCCCGCCCCCGTCGCCGCACCACCCGCGGAGCTGCGGCGGCTCGCGTTCTCTCTGGTCGCGGTCGCCATCGAGGCTTCACCGCTCGGCAGCGACGTGGAGGTGTCCGTCGATGGTCGATCCGGCGGCTGGGCGCTGACGGTGCTGTACGGCGGTCCGCCCCTGGGCGCCGACGCCGAGCCGCTCGCCGGGGTGCACCGTCTCGCGCGCTCGCTCGGCGGCACGCTCGATCCCACGACCGATCGTGCTCCGGCACGGCTCACCGTCCTCCTGACCTCCACCGCGACCAGGCCGTCTCCGCCCGGCTGAGCGCTCATGGGTCAGCGCGGCGGGAGCCAGAAGCGTCTGAGGCCACCGACCGCGGCGATCCGCCGCTCCGCGACCCGGCTGGCGGCCACCTCGGTGCTGACGCCTTCCTCGGCGGCGACCGCGAAGATGCGGGACAGCGTCGCCGGGATCGCCTGCGCCCGGCGCCGTGCACGTTCCGGTGAGTGCCCCTGCGGGTGGAGTTCGTCCGCGACGTTGATGACCCCACCGGCGTTGACCACGTAGTCCGGCGCGTAGAGGATGCCACGCTCCCGGAGCCGCTCGGCATCCTCCTCCTCGGAGAGGAGCTGGTTGTTGGCGCCGCCGCAGACGACCTTGGCCTGGAGATCGGCGATGCTGGTGGCGTGCAGGACGCCCCCGAGCGCGTTCGGGGAGACGATGTCCGCGTCGATCGCGAGCACGTCGTCGACATGCACCACCTCGACGCCGGGTCGGTCTGCCACCCGTTCGATCGCCCGCTCCGACACGTCGGCGACGCTCACCTTCGCCCCCTCCTCGAGCAGGTGCTCGACCAGTCGGCGGCCGACCTTGCCGAGTCCCTGGACCGCGACGTGCCGTCCGCTGAGCTCCTCGGACCCGAACGCTGCGGCTGCGGACGCCCTCATCGCCAGGTACAGCCCGAGGGCGGTCAGGACACCCGAGTCGCCGGAGCCACCCTCGACCGGGTCGGCGCCGGTGGCCCACCGGGTCTCACGCTGGATCACCGCCATGTCGTCCGGGGTCGTGCCGATGTCGCAGGCCGTCACGTACCGACCACCGAGGCTCTCGATCACCCGCCCGTAGGCCCGCAGCAGCGCTTCCGACCGGAGGGTGGTCGGATCCCCGATGATGACGGCCTTGCCGCCGCCGACGTCGAGCCCCGCACACGCCGACTTGTAGGTCATCGCCTTGGCGAGCCGGAGCACGTCGGCGAGCGCGGCCTCCTCGTCCTCGTAGGCACGGAAGCGGGTCCCGCCGAGGCTGGGTCCGAGCGCCGTCGAGTGGATCGCGATGATGCAGCGGAGCCCGGACTCCTCGTCATGGCCGAACACGACCTGTTCGTGGCCGTCGAGCTGCGCGAACGTGCCTTCCACCGTGGCCTCCTCTCCCATCGTCCTCGACCCTAGTGACCGTGCTGGCAGGTCGGTTGGTTCGAGGTGGTGGTCAGGTGGTGGCTACCGTCGTGGGCATGCCCGTCCCTTGCGCGCAGCTGAAGGTCTTCTCGCCACTCGACGCGTTCCCCTCCGGGGAGCGGGAACGCTGGCGTGCCTACGTCGATGCCGGTGCGGGGTTGACCAGGCACGAGGCTGCGGCCGTGGAGTCGGAGAGCGCTGCGAGGGGACTGCTCGGTACCGGGACGCCGGCGGCCCCCCGGCTCGCACAGGTCCGGCGTGTCGGAGGCCGGACGATGCTCTGCCCGCTCGACCTCGACGTCCGCGCCGGTGTCGCGCTGGCCACCCTGCGGGAAGTGGTCGGCCCCCGCGTCGTCGAGGAACTGGTGCCGGATCCAGGCGTCCGCGATCGACTCGACGCCGCGGCCGTCCTGCCACCGCATGTGCTCGACCACCCGTTCGTGGTCCCGCTGCCGTGGTTCGTCGCGTTCGCCCCGGAGGAGCAGCGGTTCGTCGACCCACCGGAGGGTCGGGGCCCGAGGCTGGTGCATCTGACGACCATCGGCCAAGCACTCAACCGGCTCGAGCACGCCTTGGAGGTCGTGGAGACGGTGGTGGCAGACGCCGACGAGGTCCTCGCCGAGCTCGGGCGCTTGGCCGTGTGGGCCGCTGCCTTCGAGGAGGACGCCCTGCTCGAACTCGACCATGGCGGAGCAGGTCGCCTGCGTGGTGGAGCCGCCCTGGAAGCGGATCGGACGTGTGGCGATCTGTGGCGCGCGATCGAGGCGCTGGAGGAAGGGGACGGGATGGCCGCAGCGGCCGCTTACGCGGCTGCCCGCGCCCGTTGGTCGGTCGGGGAAGCGTTGGCCACGGCGAGTTGACTCCCCGCTACCACCAGCTGAAGGGCGACTACCCCGCGCCCGTTCCGCCCAGTGCTCGGGCGAGGACCGACGGGGTGATGTTGCCGCCCGACAGCACGACCCCGACCCGGCGTCCCGTCACGTCGAGGTGGCCGGCGAGGATCGCGGCGAGACCGGCGGCGCCGGACGGCTCGACCACCTGCTTGGTCGTCAGGGCCAACGTGCGGACGGTGTCGAGCACCTCGTCGTCGCTCACGCCGACGACCCGGTCGACCAGGGATCGCATCACCGCCAGCGGCCGCACGCCCACGTGGGTGGTCTGCTGTCCGTCCATGACGGTCCGGGGGACCGCCACCTCGACGACCTCCCCGGTCTCGAGCGCCGCGCGGGCCGCGTGGCGTGATGCGGGCTCCACACCGACGATCTCGACCTCGCCGAGCGCGGCCGTGATGGCCACCGCGCAGCCCGAGATGAGGCCTCCGCCGCCGACGGGGACCACCAGGAGGTCGAGCCCCGCGACCTGGGCGGCGAGCTCACGTCCGACCGTTCCCTGCCCGGCCATCACCTCGGGATGGTCGAACGGGGGGATGACGACCGCGCCGCGCTCGTCGGCGATCGCCTGGCCGATGGCGGCACGATCGTCCACGTACCGGTCGTAGGTGACGATCTCGGCGCCGTAGGCGCGCGTGGCCGCGAGCTTGACCTCCGGCGCATCGGTCGGCATCACGATCGTCGCCGGCACGTCGAGCAGTGCGCTCGCCGACGCGACGGCCTGCGCGTGGTTGCCGGAGGAGAACGCGACCACGCCGCGAGCCCGGACGCGCGGTGCCAGCGCCGCGAGCGCGTTGTAGGCGCCACGGAACTTGAACGCGCCGACCCGCTGGAGGTGTTCGGCCTTCAGGAACAGGGTGCCGCCGGTCGCCCGATCGAGGCGTCGGGAGGTCACCACCGGTGTGTGGTGGGCCACCCCTGCGAGCCTCTCGGCGGCGCGGGCGACGTCGTCGGCGTCGATCGGAGCTGCGGCGAGGTGGCTCATCGCCTCAACGCTCCCTCGCTCACAGGTCCGGCCTCAGGGCATCGCGGATGTCGTCGGCCACCTCGCGGGAGGTCAGCGACTGGACGGTCCGCAGGCGGTAGCGGCGCTCGCTCTGATCGGCGGCTTCCACCCACGCGTGGGCGCCGTCACGGAGCAGGCGGTCGGCCGCATCGGCGACGTCGGACCGGTCGATGTAGCGGCCGAGGTCGCGGAGGTCGCTCAGCGCAGCGAGGCGCTCCTCCTCGTCGCCGGTGTCCGCGTCGTAGGCCGCCACCAGCAGCGCCGGTGCTTGCGGGTCCTCCTCGAGGCACAGAGCCGCGGTGTGCATCGCCATGTTGAGCTGACGGTCCTCGTGGGCGGCACGGGTGAAGGCGGCCAGGCGCGCGGCGCGGTCGGGTCCTGGCTCCTCGCCGTCGAACCCCCGGAACTCCTTGCGGAGATCACGGACGCGCTGGTCCGGGGTCTGCGGCTTGCTGCTGCGCTTGCGCGCCACCCGTGCCCTCCATGAGCTCGACGGAGGTTCACGGTACTCCCGGGCGACCGGCCGGACGGCCACCCGGCCCGGTGTTCCGGCCAGCGTCCGTGGCCGGTGGCCAGCGGGTGCGGCCGTGGTCCGGGTGCGGTGGCCGGCGGATCCGGTGGAACGGATCGACGTGGAGCACGTCGATCCGTTCCACCGAAGGGCTCTCGTCCGCTGCTGACCGCCGCGGGTCCTGTCGTGCGGCCGCCGTGGATCGCCCGCGTCCGGCCGCGCGTGCTCAGCCGTTGGACCCGCACAGTTCCCGGGTCTGCTCGCGCAGCCGGTCGACCGTCTCCCGAAGTTCCGGGTCTCGGAGCGAGGCATCACCCTCCGCGGCGGCGGCGCCGAGGAGTTCGACCACCTCCCTGGCGGTGGCTGCGAGGTCATCGGGCGCCTGGGCGAACACCTCCTCGGCCGCGTCCTCGGCGGTGTCCGGCGAACCCGACTCGACGGCGCTGATGGTGCGTGTGACCGCCAGGCACAGTCGCGCGGCCTCCGAGAGCTCCTCCGCGTCGCCACGGAGGTCCTCGACCCGGGTGTCGAGGCCCGCGCAACCCGCGACCACGACCGCGACGATCACGAGGCTGAGGGTGATGGGCGGGGCATGACGCATGGGCAGAACGGTACCCGCAACCCCCCCGGCGCGGCTCGCGCGGACCGGTTACCGTGACAGCGCTCCCGGCGGGCTCCGGGCCGTTCCACGGCCCTGCGCGGCACCCCCTCGCCCCCCGCCGGTCACCCTCGAGGAGGACTCCGTGTCGAACAACGAATCCGACGCTCGGCAGATCATCACCGATGGCGTCCCGGCGCAGTATCCGGACATCGACGAGACGGAGACCCGTGAGTGGCTGGAGTCCTTCGATGCGGTCATCGAGGAGCACGGGCCGAGCCGCGGCCGGTTCCTGCTGCTCAAGGTGCTCCAGCGCGCGCGGGAGGCCAAGATCGGCATCCCGGCGCTGACGACCACGGACTACATCAACACGATCCCCTCGGAGCGCGAGCCGGCGTTCCCCGGCGACGAGGAGATCGAGAAGCGCATCCGCCGCCATATCCGCTGGAACGCCGCGGTGATGGTCCATCGCACCAACGTCGAGCGGGGCACGGGCGGGCACATCGGCACCTACGCCTCCGCCGCCTCGCTCTACGAGGTCGGTTTCAACCACTTCTTCCGCGGCCACGATGCGTCCGGTGGCGGGGACCAGGTGTACTTCCAGGGCCACGCGTCCCCGGGTATCTACGCTCGAGCCTTCCTCGAGGGCCGCATCGACGAGTCCCAGCTCGACCGGTTCCGCGCCGAGGTGGAACCGGGAGGGCTCTCCTCGTACCCGCACCCCCGGCTCATGCCGACCTTCTGGGAGTTCCCGACGGTCTCGATGGGGCTGGGACCCTTGAACGCGATCTACCAGGCACGGTTCAACCGCTACCTCCACAATCGCGGGTTCAAGGACACCTCCGACCAGCACGTGTGGTTCTTCGGTGGGGACGGTGAGACGGCGGAGCCCGAGACCCTGGGTGCACTGGCGGTCGCCAGCCGCGAGGGCCTGGACAACCTGACCTTCGTCATGAACTGCAACCTCCAGCAGCTGGACGGGCCGGTCCGTGGCAACGGCAAGATCATCCAGGAGCTCGAGGGTGTCTTCCGGGGTGCCGGCTGGAACGTCATCAAGGTCATCTGGGGCCGTGAGTGGGACGAGCTCTTGGCGGAGGATGTCGAGGGAGCGCTCGTCAAGAGGATGAACGAGGTCCCCGACGGGCAGATGCAGACCTACATCGCCAAGGGGATCGACTTCGTCCGCGAGGACTTCTTCAACGCCGACCCCAAGCTCAAGGCGTTGGCCGAGAGGTTCACCGATGAGCAGCTGGGCAAGCTCAGCCGGGGCGGGCACGACTACCGCAAGGTCTACGCCGCGTTCAAGGCCGCGACCGAGACGACGGGTGCTCCGACCGTCATCCTGGCACAGACGGTGAAGGGGTGGACGCTCGGTCCGGACTTCGAGGCCCGCAACGCGGTCCACCAGATGAAGAAGCTCTCCTCCGATGCGCTCAAAGGATTCCGGGACCGCCTCGACCTCGACGTCACCGACGAGCAGCTCGAGGGCGACCTCCCGCCCTACATCCATCCGGGCGCCGACAGCGACGTCGTCGACTACCTCACCGAACGCCGCCGTGAGCTGGGCGGTTTCGTGCCCGAGCGCCGGGTCTCCTACCCGGCGGTCCAGCTCCCGGACCACGACGTCTACGGCGCGCTCAAGCAGGGCTCCGGCAACCAGGAGGTGGCCACGACGATGGCGCTCGTGCGCATCTTCAAGGACCTCCTGCGTACCGAGGACGTCGGCAAGCGCATCGTCCCGATCATCCCCGACGAGGCGCGCACGTTCGGGATGGACTCCTGGTTCCCGACGGCCAAGATCTACGATCACCTCGGGCAGAACTACGAGCCCGTCGACCGCGAGCTGCTGCTGTCCTACAAGCAGGCGACCGACGGTCAGATCATCCACGAGGGGATCACCGAGGCCGGGTCGATGGGGACCTTCCACGCCGCCGGGTCGAGCTACGCGACCCACGGCGAGCCCATGATCCCGCTCTACATCTTCTACTCCATGTTCGGTTTCCAGCGCACCGCCGA
>JBBDSW010000056.1:0-1529 GCA_040904745.1 Nitriliruptoraceae bacterium | reverse complement strand
GCGGCCACGCTGCGGCCACGCTGCGGCCACGCTGCGGCCACGCTGCGGCCACGCTGCGGCCACGGCTTCCGCGAGCGCCTCGGTCATGCCGGAGCGGACCATCAACCGTGCGAGCACGAGCATCGCCAGGAGCGCGATGCTGACCGGGATCAACTGCCGGAGCGTCGTCGCGAGGACGCCGCGGATGCGGACCCAACGGCTGCGCTGGAGCAGGGCACCGAGCACGAACCCGGCGAGGTGGCCGTCCACCTCGACGAGGACGCCCAGGTCGACGAACCGCAGCAGATCGACCAAGCCGTCGGCGCCGAGGGGGTCCGCGATGGCCGGGACGAGGCGGGTGACCAGCACCAGCACCATCAGGATCAGGTAGGGCCCGCCCGCCTCGAGCAGCGCCCGGAGCTCCAGCGCGGCAGGGGCAGGACCCGACTCGGCCCCGGTGGGATCGGGATGCACGGATGCGCCGGTGCGTCGGCGGACGAGCAGGAGCGCGCCGATGAAGACGCCCCCACCGACCAGGGCACCGGCCAGGGTCGGCAGCTCGGGCCCGACGAAGGTCGCGATCGTCCACATCGGGACCAGGAACGCGAGGCCGGCGAACACGGTCCATCCCCAGATCGCACCACGCATCCGCGTCCCCGTCCCGCGGGAGGCGATGAACATCATGACGACCAACGGGACCAGCCCGAAGGCGAGGTGGTAGGTCGCCGTGGCGCCCGCGATCGCCCGCGATCGCCAGGGGTGCCTCGTCGCTGGCGGCAGCCATCGGTACCACCGGCGTCCCGATGGCACCGAAGGACACCGCGACCCCGTTCCCGATCATCGCGATGACCACGGCATCCAGCGGCCGGAAGCCGACCCCCACCAGGAACGGCGCGGCGAGGGCGACCGGCGATCCGAAGCCGGCACCTCCCTCCATGAAGAGCGTGAAGAACCACCCGATCAACAGGGCGAGTAGCCGGGGGTCATCGGACAGGCGACCGAGCGAGGTGCGCAGTACCTCGGTGCCTCCGGTGGCGACCTGCAGGTGGTAGATGGCCAGGGCGGGCAGGATGATCCAGAGGATCGTCGCAGAGGTGAAGGCGGCCTCCGCTGCCACGCCCGGCAGTGGAGGCCCCCAGCGGCAGCGATACCGTGGCACCATGTCCACCTCCACCTCTGCCCACGGGAGCGCACCCGAGCGCCCAGCGGGTCCGGACCGCACCGAACTGCATCGGCATGTGCGTGACGACACGCCGCTGCGGGTCGTCAGCGAGTTCGAGCCGTCCGGCGATCAGCCGACGGCGATCGAGTCGATCGTCGAGTCGTTCGAAGCCGGCGAGCGGGCGGTGACGCTGCTCGGTGCGACCGGGACCGGGAAGACGTTCACGGCGGCCAAGGTCCTGGAGCGGATCCAGCGCCCGTGCCTGGTCATGGCACCGAACAAGACCCTGGCGGCGCAGCTCGCCAACGAGTTCCGGGAGTTCCTGCCCGACAACGCCGTCGAGTACTTCGTCTCCTACTACGACTACTACCAGCCCGAGGCCTACATC
>JBBDSW010000055.1:0-9232 GCA_040904745.1 Nitriliruptoraceae bacterium | reverse complement strand
TTGCCGCGGTACACCCCATCCTCGATGTCGTCGTTGGGGTCCTGCCGATCAGCGTCGCTGGTGGGCGTCGAACCGGAATCATCCTGGTCGACATCCGAGTCCTCGGACTCGTCAGGGCCCGGGGCGTCGCTGGCCGCCTGCTCGTCCGAACTCGGCTCCTGTGGCGGCTGACCATCACTGCATCCGATGGCGAAGACCGATCGCGGCAGTCAGGGCGAGCCCTCGTCTGAAGCTGTTGCGCACATGCACTCCTTGGTTGGTCGCCGAAGCGTGCAGCACGATCCTGAGAGTTCACTGAGCGGACCATCGAAGCAGCGACCCCGCCATAGCCCTGGTCGACAACTGCCCGAACGGACCCGACCCTCCAGGGGTACCTCCCCGAGCCCTACGGTTGGTGCAAGATCGGGTTGGTGCAGGATCGGCGACGCCATCTCGCCTCCTGGTGTCCTCCTGCTTGCGGATCGGACCCGGGACGCAAGCAAGCGAGTCGCGCCCGCGCCGCCGACCCGACTTGGAGGGTGACATGGCCGACGACGATCGCGATGACGCGCTGGGCTACGTGGTGGCGCAAGCGGCGTTGTCGCCGCGCTACATCATCTACATGACCTTGTCCGGGGTGTTGGCCGGGGTGGCGCTGCTGTCGAACTCCGTGCCGATCCTTGTCGGCTCGATGATCATCGCACCGGTGCTGCCACCCGTCGCGCTGATCGCGTTCGGTGTCGTGCACCGCCGCTCGTCTCTGGCCGTCCGAGGCGCAGCGGTGGCTGTACTCGGTCTCGGTGCCGCAGCGGTCGCTGCCATCGTGGTCGGCCTGTTGATGCGGGTCACCGAGGTGATCCCGCCAGGCACCGAACTGCTCGCCAAGCCCCTACTGGAGGAGCGGGTCAGCCCAGGCTGGTGGAGCCTCGCCGCTGCGCTGGCTGCCGGAGTTGCCGGCGTCGTCGCGTTGACCGAAAAGAAGACCGACACGCTCATCGGCTCGGTCGCGGCCTTGGCACTGGTCCCGGCCGCTGCGGCGGCCGGCCTCGCCGCACTGGCAGGCGATATGGACCGCACGCTGGGAGGGTTGCTGCTGCTCGGTATGAACCTCGCCATCATCGTGGCGATGGGGATCGTCGTTCTCGCCGTCATCCGCCGAGAAGCGCCACTCCTGCCGCTCGCGATCGCCATCGTGCTCGTCGTCGCTGTCGCCGCGTTCATCGCCATCGCGAACGCCACGGGCGTGACACCAGGCCAGCCACCCGGCATCCCGGTGTCCTGATGCTCACAGGTAGCACGGTCGCGTTCGAGTCAGCCTCGGTCGGTGCGAACATCGGCACCCCTCTATCAGGGTCGTCTCAACGGAAATGCCTGGCGGTCTTCAACTGCGTGACAGGACACGATTCCCACTCAGGCGATAGCCACGCGGCTTCCGAAGCGCGAATGCGAACACGACCTGAACCGTGCAACAACCGCCGCAGCCGGGTTGAGGGCGTCATGCAAGAGCTTGGCTCCAGCCCAAGCTGCCTCACTGTGGATCGGCGAGACCGTGGGATGCAGGACCCTGGGCTCCAGCCCACGTTCCTGCAGCCCGGGCGTTGGCGCGTGCCACCGGTTCAGACTGGCCGGTTCGGGTGGTTGAGATACCGAGCGTGGCCGTGCGACGTATCTTGGAATGGACGCGGTCCGTTGTGATCGTTCAGGAGCGGGCCGCGATGTTCGATGACGAGGTCGTGGTTGCTGACCCGGTTGGTGGTATCGATGCGCCGGCCATCGACCGTGGTGGGTTGTTCTGATGGCGGTGCTGTTCCTCGATCCGTTGGCCCTGGCCGTGCTGGTCGGCCTGCTCGTGTACGTGTGGCTGGTGTGGTGGGGCACGTTCCGACGTTGGTTCGGTCGTTCCGAGGCGTGGACCGTGTTCGCCTGGCCGGTGCCGCTGCTCGCCATTGGGGTGCCGCTGTTCTCAGGCGGATTGCTGTGGCTGGCTGGTCTGCTCGGCGTCGAGGTCGGCGATGGGGACGTCGTTGATGCGGTGTTGTACGCCGGCGTCTACCTGGTTCCCGCGACGATGTTCACTCTCTGGCCGCCGCGGTGGCTGCTGCCCGGGTGGGCGCGACGGCGTCTCACTCGGTTGCCTGCCGAGGCTGGTCCGGACGTGCCACACGGGGCGATGCCAGCTTTGCGTGCGGATCGGGGGCACGGGAGTCGGGCACGGTGGGTGTGGCGGGTCGATGGGGTGGCCGGGCATGTCTGGGTTGATGGGTCGACCCTACGGTTCCGGTCAACGTCCGTGACCGAGCCTGCCGGGCTGCTCGATGTGGATGAGGAGATGGTCGCTGACCTGCATTTCACCGGCGCGGGTGAGCTGACCCTGGCGATGCCTCGTGGGGGCTGGTGGAGCCGAGGTCGCCTCGATGTCGAACTCGGGGAGGTCGACCGGCTCGGATGCCGTGCTGTCGTGCGTTGGCGGCGTGACGGGCTCATCACCCTCGAGGTGGCGGGCCGTCGGTCGCTGCATCTGTGGGTCGCTGACGTCCGGCGGCTGGAGCAGGCCCTGGCCGCAGGTAGCGAGGCGGCGTCAGGTCCCGACCGTGGCGAGTACGGGCCACCGTGATGCGCGGATGAGCTGGTAGGCCACGTCGTGTTGGGTGTGCTCGCTCGTGTGGTGTGAGTCGACCGCGAGCAGCACCGGCGACGGCAGCCGATCGGCGAGAGTGTGCAGTGCCGTGACTGGGTCGGTGCCGAGCAGCGTGTGGGGTGTCGCAGGAACACCTCGATGGTGGAGGTCTGCCACCAGCTGGTCCAGGTCCGGGCGATCGGGCGGGAGCCGCCCGGTCGTTCGTGTCACGTACAGCTCGGCCGCTGAGGGCAACCGGACGTGGGCGAGCTCGAGTCCGGCGCTGAGCAGCGGTGCCCACGAGGCCAGTAGCTGCACCAGCTTCGATTGGCGGGGGCTGAACGCGATCCCGGCCAGCAGGGTGCGTGGCACGTCCACGTCGTTGCGTGCGACGTGGGTGCCGGTCACGATCACCGGGGTCGGTGCGTGACGGATCAGCTGTTCTGCGACGCTGCCGATCAACCGGCGCCGGATGCCGCCATGCCCGTGGCTGGACATGCAGACCAGCGTCCGGTCGCTGCCGGCGAGATGGTCGAGCAGCGCGTCGCCCGGATCCCCGCCCAGCACGAGGTCTGCCGCGACGGCGTGGTGCTCATCGCTCACGGTGACGGTACGCATGGTGGCGTCGAACCGGTGCGCGAGCAGGCGTGCGAGGGGTAGGGACATCTCGCTCAACGCGGACCCGTCCAGCGGCACGACGACCGTGGTCGGCACGAACGTGCTCGCCGCCGATGTGCTCTGGTCATCCATCGCCGACCTTTGGGTGTTCCGTGCCAGCTTGCATGGCAGACGGGTTCACGGCCAGAGCACTTCGGACCCGGATCCCTTCTCGATCGGTGGCTGCCGTTTCCTTGGGGGCCCCGTTCAGCGATGCTCTGTTCGGCCCACGCGGACCTGGTCGGGGGTGCGGTTGCGGATCGTGACGACTTCGAGGTGCAGGCCGGCGATGTGGACCTGGTCGCCGGGTTCGGGGATGCGTCCGAGTTGGTCGATGATCAGTCCGCCGATGGTGGTCACCTCGGGGTGGTCGGGGATGTCGATGGCGAGGTCGGCGAGGTCATGGAGCGGGAAGGTGCCAGGGAGCAGCATGCTGCCGTCGGGGTGGTGTTGGACCGAGAGGATGTCGCGGTCGTGTTCGTCGTAGATCTCGCCGACGAGTTCCTCGACGAGGTCCTCAACCGTGATGATCCCCTCGATGCCGCCGTGTTCGGACACGACCAGTGCGAGCTGTTGGCGTTGGGTCTGCAGTTCGCGGAGCGCATCCACGGCGTTGAGCGATTCCGGAAGCGCGAGCGCGGGCCGGGCGTGGTCGGCGACCGTGCCGGTCCGCCCGATCAGTCCCAGCACCGAGATCGTCCGGTCGGCATCGTCGAGTCCGTCGGTGAAGACCGGGGCACGGCTGTGGCCCGCGGCTGCCAGCCGTGTTAGCGCATCGGCGACCGGCAGGTCGGCCGGGATTCCCACCACACGGGAGCGCGGTACGACGATCTGTCTGAGCGTCCGGTCGGCGACCTCGAGCGCGCCGTCGATGATCTGACGTTGCTCGTCGGTGTAGGAGGACTGCGCGGCGATCAGATCGCGGATCTCCTCCTCGGTGACTTCCTGGCGGTCGCGGTTCGGGTCGCCGCCGAACAGTCGGACGGTCAGGTCGGTCGAATGCGACAGCAGCCAGATCGCCGGTGCCGTGATACGGGCGAGCAGGGTCAGGGGACGTGCGGCAAGCAGCGCCCAGCTCTCGGCACGCTGCATCGCGAGCCGTTTGGGTGCCAGCTCACCGAACACCAGGGTGATGAACGTCAGCCCGAGCGTGATCGTGAAGATCGCTGCCGGACGGGCACCCCGGCCAAGGAAGGACAGCGGTTCGACCAACGGCTCGGCGAGCGCGACCGCGGCTGTCGCCGAGGCGAGGAACCCGGCCAGGGTGATCCCGATCTGGATCGTTGACAGGAACCGGTTCGGCTGCCGGGCGAGCCTGGCCAGGGCGCGGCCCCGAGGGGATCGCTGTTCGAGTCGGGCCAGCTGCCCTTCCCGAAGCGAGATCAGCGCGATCTCGGAACCGGCGAAGGCGGCGTTGATGACGATCAGGAAACCGACCAGCGTCAGCTGGCCACCGATACCGGTCACGTTCAAAGTGCCTTCCAGAGGGTCGCACATCATACGGCCGGACAACCAGCATCCGGGCCACAGTGGCCGGTGTCCGGTATCGGCGAAGCCTTCGGACCCAGACTGCGGTCCTCGTTCGTGAGCTCGCTCGGCACCTGCCGAGCGGGGTGCCGAAGACCGCACCGCGAGCGGGCGTCGGACGTCGACTCCAGGGGCCGTCTGGAATGTGCTGGGTTGTCTCGATGGGCGTCTCTCCGGGGAGGGCACGGCGGCGCTGTGTCGAGTACCGGATGGCAGGTCTCGACGTCCCGGTGGCGATGATGGTCAGCAGCAGGTCTCGTCGGCGGTGGGTGTGCGCAGTGTTGGGGCGAGTCGGTGCCAGCGGGTCTGGCGGACCTTGTAGAACAGCCAGGCGAAGGCGGTGACCGCCACGGTGGCCCAGCCGGCGTCGATGGTCACGCGGTCGGTGTAGCGGGTGCGGTCGTCGTCGAGGGGTTCGAGCACGATGTCGTGGACCCAGGAGCGGATGAGTCCGCCGTGCTCGTCGCTGGTTAGGGTCAGCTGCGCAGGGTCGATGCGGGCGATCCGGATGGTGTGGCGGCCGAACGGGAGCACGCCGAACAACCGCAACCGGCCGGACACGGTCTCGCCTTCCCGCCAGGCGTCGGTCCGACGCTCGACGGGCGGGTAGCGCAGCAGGCCGCGGGTCACCGTTCGGAAGGCGGCCGGGGTTCGAACGGCGTCCCACACCGCGGATGCGGGGGCGTCGAGGTCGATGGTTCGGGTCAGGGTCAGCGCGTTCATGGTGTCGTGGTCCGATCGGGGAGGGGGATGTCGGGTCAGTATCCTGAGTATCGCTCAGGTTCTCTACTCGCGTTCCAGGATGACCCGTGACCGCTCCTCGCTCACTGCAGACGGCCCGCCAGCGGCGGCGTAAGCCTCGTCAGGAGCGCGCCCTCGCGACTGTCTCGTTCGTGCTCGATGCGGCTGCTCAGGTTTTCGCTGAACGGGGCTATGCCGCGACCACCAACGAGATCGCGGCACGGGCCGGCGTCTCGGTCGGTTCGCTGTACCAGTACTTCGCGGACAAGGACGCGCTGCTCGTCGCGCTTGCGGAACGACACCTCGCCGAGGCGCAGGCGTCGCTGCAGTCCGTCCTCGAAGACGCACCAACCGAACCCGACCAGCTGGTCCGCCGGGTCATCGAGGCAGCGGTGGACCTGAACCGTCCAAGCGCGTTGCACACCGTGCTCTACCAGGCCGCGCCGCGTACCCCGGAACTCGTCGAGGTCCTCGACCGGGTTCGGCACGATCTCGCAGCGGCGGTCGCCGCGCTCCTCGCCGAAGCCGGTGTCGATGCGCCGGTCGCAGACCGGCGCGGTCATGCGCTCGTGGTGGCCGTCGATGCAGCGATCCACGAACACGTCCTGGCGGCCACCACCCCCGAGGACGAAAGCGCCCGAATCAACGACGTCGTCACGCTCACCACCGCAACCCTCGCGGCCTACACCCGGTAGCACGCTGGAACCGCGGTCTCGCTCAACAGCACCGAAGCCGAATCTGCCACATCCAGGACGGGCACGAACCCGTGGCCCGCTCGGTCCGCGGGGTGTCGTCGGTAGGTACCCCCTTCCCGGCCCCTGCGGGATTCGTCAACGGACACCTAGAACCACCCGGTGGCGGACAGCAGTTCTCCTATCGATCGGATGAGGGCCCCAGGCAGAGGCCGTGCTGTCCGCCGCCAGGTACGCACAACCGCTGTCGGCTCTGCCGTTGCCGATCGGTCTCGAGGCGCCAGAAGTGGTGAGCGGGCCGCCCAAGGGTCCGGAAACGTCGCGGACCTCACGACGGGCCTCGCTGCGTAGCCAGTGGGCAACGCCTTCCCGGCCCTGCGGGCTGCGAGGACCGTGGTACGGGGGCAGTGCGCTACGGAAGACGACAGCCCCGAAATCCCCGCTTCGGGCGGATTGGAACCCTTTCGCGGAGACTCCGATCCGCGCATCGTTGGCGGCCATCAAGGACCTGGTCGGCTCCCACCTACCCGACTCCACACGACCCGTTCCTCCCATTCCGTCACCAGAGGGATGGCGTCGTCAGCGAGCATGACAACGCCGCATGCCCCCACAGGCGGACGTGCGAACGTCCTTCCGGAGTTCCGCGTGTGTTCGCGCTGGAGCAGGGCATGGCGCTGATGGTTCCTTCGCAGCGGTTTCGCGAAGGGGTACTACGCGCTGCCGGGCGAGCACACGAGGCAAAGGGATCTGCGTTCGAAGAGAGATCGCCCGACGGTCTGATCGCGTGCTCGTACGATGAGCTACGCCGATCCGCCGGCGCGGTCAGCCCTCCTCGTCGATGAACCACAGGCAGTTCGGCCCTGGCTGGCACCACTCCCCGCCCCACCGTGGTGCCAGCGGGGCTAGCACGGGGAGCGCGGTTCGCTCCATGACGGTGAGGCTGGGCGGTTGGCCAGCGGGCAGGGGACAGTTGGTCTCCACCAGCACGGGGTCATCGAAGTCGACGTCGACCTCGGCCGGGACCGGCCAGACCGCCGTCTCCCAGAGTGCACATGCCCGCACCTGCAACTCCTCCTGTCGGCTGCTGCGTACCGTCTCTCCGGTGTCGAGCGTGTAGACGACGTCCGTGGCCGTCACCCGGATGCCGGTCACCGGGTTGCGTGGAACACCCGGTCCGCCCATGTCCGTGTAGTCACCGATCGGGTCCCCGACCAGCGCCTGGCCGACCGGCAGCTCCAGGCACTGCTCGTCCTTGGCGGTGCACTGCGCGATCGGCCCCCGCTCTTGGGGGTCCTTCGGCTTGATCGCGATCACCTCGGTGCTGTCGTAGCCACCGGAATACCAGATCACCGGGTCGCTGATCCGCAACGAGCCCAGGACCAGCGGCTCTTCCCCCAAGGCGAGGGCCTCTGTGTCGGCCTTGAACGGGCCCGAGCCCTCGCTGTCCTGGATGTCGCGGCGCTCTACCACCGTCCGGGTCACGGCGGTCTCTCCGTCCAGCTCGAATGTCGCCATGTCACCTGCGAGCCGCACCGTGACACGCTCGACACCGTCAGCGCTGAGAGCTGCGAAGCCTCCCGGGATCTCCTGCGACCTCTCGTCGGCCCACTGCTCCGTGGTCGGGACCAACGCGCCGTACAGGCCGTCGTCCACGGCATGCAGGTACGGCTGGCAGCTCACAGCTCCCGCACACACCAGCAGTACAGCCGCTGCCCCCCAGCTCGCGCGGGCTCGTCGCAGCATCTCCGGCTCCAGTCCCAGCCTTCGCCTTTTCGACCGCCAGTTTCACCACTGCCGACCCACGGCGGTAGAGACCTGGGTCCCTGGCCTCCGGTCATCGCGACGCCCAGCCGTGACCGTCGCCGACACGGTCCTGCGGGCCGCCGACCGCAGTCACCAGCGCAGTCGGCTACGGAAGACGACAACTGGACTTCCCCCCGCTGTGGGCGGGTTCGAGCGCTTCTGCGTATGCGCCGATTAGCGCACAACCGTCAGCGCCGGTTCACGTCCGCTGTCGCCGGGTGCACCCTGACCGCAGTCCTCGAGCTTTGCGGGTCGAGGCGCTTCGGGAGCGCCGAAGGGCACATGGCTGTTGTCGGCGCGCGTTATCGTCAAGCCGTTTCGTAGCCCGCGGATCTCCGGCGGCAATCCCCATGCGACTCGTTGGCGTGGCCGTTGCCAAGACCGTCGCTGCGTCGGCGTGGTCTCGCTGGATGATCCAGGCCGCGACCGTCGACGCGAGCGGATGCATGCGGTCGGTTCCACCACGCGACAAGTAGTCGCGTTCGCCATCGGACGCCAGATCATCACCGTCGCGATGGGTCGTCTGACCCTGACCGAATGGAACTGGCGGCTCCACGCCCGTCGGCTGCTCGCAGGGGTCGTCGTTGGGACGTGCTGGTCGCCGGAGCCATTCCGTCACGGTGAGCGCACCGAGGAGCAATGTCCGGTGCGGCTGCGATGAGGATCCGGTCAGCGTTCGCACAGGTACGAGGACCACGCCCCACCGTCGGACCAGCGTGGTCGCGAGCCAGGTTCGTGCCACGCACAGCAGACATGCCGGACCGGGCCCGTAGCCGTCGACCCAGGCGCACACGACGACGTCCACCTGCGTTGACGGGGTCTCGTCGCGTGCGTCTCGCAGGGCGAAGGTGACCGGCTCGACCGCCCCGTCCCGGGTGGTAGCGCCCTCATCGGGGGTCGAGGACTCCGACCTGGCGGTCACGATCTCCACGCCAGCCGCCGCCGCTCTGTTCCAGCCCGTGCGCACCCGGGTGAAGGAGCCGGTTCGACCGCCCATCCAAGCGGGCCGGGTACGAGGCCCGCCAGGCGGTCGAGACGTTCACCCAGAAGGTCCGCGACGAGGTCGACCTGGACACGACCCGCGAACGGGCGACCGACACGGCCGCCACGGCGGTGCAACCGACCCGGGTCTCGGTGTGGCTCGCCGATGTGGTGGAGGTGTCGGCGTGACCGGAGACTCACCGGCAGACGAAGATGGCCCGTCGCGTCGCCGGGG
>JBBDSW010000054.1:1860-9261 GCA_040904745.1 Nitriliruptoraceae bacterium | reverse complement strand
CATGGAAGAGTATCCCGACATCGAGGTCCTGCAGGAGGGCTCGAACGACTTCGAGTCCCTGGCTCGGACCCGGATCGGCGCCGGCAACGCGCCGGACATCATCCTCCACCCGCAGCCGGGGCTTCTCGAGGACTTCTACAACCAAGGGGTCGTCCAGCCCATCGATGACATCGTCGACGGCGAACAGCTCGAGAGCGATGCGGTCGGTGGACTCCTCGACCTCGTGACCTTCGATGACCAGCTCTACGGCGTCCCCATGCGCCTGAGCCTCAAGTCCCTGGTCTGGTACAACCCGGCCACGTTCGAGGCCGGCGGCTACGAGGTCCCCGAGACCTGGGACGACATGATGGCCCTCACCGACCAGATGGCTTCAGACGACGTCGTAGCGGCGCCGTGGTGCATCGGTATCGAGTCGGGTGACGCGACCGGCTGGGTCGCCACCGACTGGGTCGAGGACATCCTGCTGCGCACGATCGGCCCCGAAGCCTACGACGAGTGGGTGGCCGGTGATCTCGGGTTCTCCTCCGACGAGGTGTCCGGCGCGATCGAGGACTACATGGTCCCGATCTGGACCAACGACGACTACGTGTTCGGTGGTCAGGAGCAGATCGCCCGCGCCGCGTTCGGCGACTCGGTGTCCGGCATCCTCGGCGACGACCCGGAGTGTGGCCTGCACCGGCAGGCGACGTTCATCGAGGGTTTCATCGAGGAGAGCGACCCGGACGCCGAGTTCGGCACCGACTACGACTTCTTCTACTTCCCCCCGATCGCGGAGGAGCACGGCAACCCGACGCTGGGTGCCGGCGACTTCGCCGCGCTCTACACCGAGAACCCGGCGGCCAACACCCTGGTCGAGTGGCTGACCACGCCGGAAGCCGGTGAGGGCTGGGCTTCGCAGGGCGGTTTCCTCTCCCCGTACGCCCCGGTGTTCGATGACTCGATCTACCCGAGCGACTCGGCGCGCCGTGCGTCGGACATCCTGGCCGAGGCGACCTCGTTCCGCTTCGACGGCTCCGACACGATGCCGGGTGACGTCGGCTCGTCCTCGCAGTCCGGCTCGTTCTGGATCGAGATGACCGACTGGATCCAGGGGAACCAGAGCCTCGAGGAGGCGCTCGCGAACATCGACGAGCTCTACGCGGAGGTGTCCGGCTGAGTATGGCGAGCGGGGGGCTGCGCCAGCCGTAGCCCAGGGGCCGGGTCGCTCGGCGACCCGGCCCCGAGCACCGCATCGAGGGAGAGGAGCAGCGCATGGGAGAGATCCTCCTCAACGGCTTCGTCGCCATCGTGGCGGGTGTCGTCGGGGTATTCGCCGTCTTCTGGGGGCTGAACACCCTCACGGAGCGCATCGGCGGCACGTTCGAGGAGAAGTTCAAGCCGTGGGTGTTCTTCGGGCCCGCGTTCCTCGTCGTCGCCGTCTTCCTGATCTACCCGTTCTTCGACACGATCCGTGCATCGTTGTACGCCGACCGGTTCGTGGCCGGCGAACGGCCGTTCGTCGGTCTCGAGAACTACGGGCGGGTACTGACCGACTCGGAGACCTGGCTCTCGCTGCTGAACAACGTGCAGTGGATCATCGTGGTCCCCGCGGTGGCCGTGGTCGTCGGGCTCGTCGTGGCGGTACTCGCTGACCGGCTGCCCGCCCAGCGTGAGAGCGTCGTCAAGTCGGTGATCTTCCTGCCGATGGCCATCAGCTTCGTCGGCGCAGCCGCCATCTTCGAGTTGATCTACAAGATCGAGCCGGGGTCCCGGGAGCAGACCGGGGTGCTCAACGCGTTCCTCGGGCTGTTCGGCCTCGAGCCGATCTCGTGGTACGAGAACACGCTCACCAACGACTTCGCGCTCATGGTGATCATGATCTGGATGCAGGCCGGATTCGCCATGGTGCTGCTGTCGGCCGCCATCAAGGGCGTGCCGCAGGACACGATCGAAGCGGCCCGGATCGACGGCGCGACCGAGTTCCAGACCTTCTTCCGGGTGGTCATCCCGCAGATCGCCTCGACGATCGTCGTGGTCCTGACCACGATCCTCATCCTGGTGCTCAAGATCTTCGACATCGTGCGGGTCACGACCAACGGTCGTGGGAACACGCAGGTCATCGCGAACTACTTCTACACCTTCTTCGAGGGCGGCAACTACGGCCGAGCAGGCGTCGTGGTGTTGCTGCTCGTCCTCATGACCTTCCCGTTCATGATCATCAACGTGAAGCGGTTCCGTGAGCAGGAGGCGACGCGATGAGCACGCGATCCACCGCATCCACGGAACCGACCGTCAGCAACAAGGGGCAGGGAGCGGTCGGCAAGGCCCTCAAGGGGGACCCCGACGATCGCACCGGCGCCGGTTGGTTCGTCAAGGGCATGCTGCTGCTGATCAGCGCGATCTGGCTGGTCCCGACCGTCGGGTTGCTCGTCAACTCGTTCCGGACGCGAGGTGCGACCAACACCTCGGGCTGGTGGACGATCTTCGGTGATCCATCCCAGTTCACCGTGCAGAACTACGGCGAGGTGCTCCAGGAGAGCGTCGGAGGTTCGACGCTCGCCGAAGCGTTCGTGAACTCGATCGTGGTGGCTGTCCCTGCGACGATCATCCCGATCACCGCTGCGGCCTTCGCGGCCTACGCCTTCGCCTGGATGGACTTCAAGGGACGGGAGACGCTGTTCATCGTCTTCGTGGTCCTCCTGGTCGTGCCGCTGCAGGTCGCCTTCATCCCGATCGTGAACCTGTACAGCAGCCTCGGCATCCAAGGCACCTTCCTCGGACTGTGGCTGGCCCATGCTGGCTTCGGGATGCCGCTGGCGGTGTACCTGTTGCGCAACTACATCGGGTCGCTGCCGCGGGAGGTCATCGAGTCCGCACGGGTGGACGGGGCGTCGCACTTCACCACGTTCGTGCGACTGATCCTGCCGCTGTCGGTCCCGGCGTTGGCGGCGTTCGCGATCTTCCAGTTCCTGTGGACCTGGAACGACTACCTGGTGGCACTGATCCTGCTCGACACCGCCCGGCTGGGGCAGGTCTCCACGACCTACCTCGCGGGGATGATCGGGACGTTCGGCGAGAAGGAGCACCTGCTCAGCGCCGGGGCGTTCATCACGATGCTCGTCCCGCTCGCGGTGTTCTTCTCCTTGCAGCGCTTCTTCGTCCGCGGCCTGACCGCAGGATCGGTGAAGGGCTGACCCGACGCCGCTGCGGCCGCGCGAACGTGCGCGGCCGCAGCGCGCATCGTTCGATCGAGGTGCCCACCGCCCTGGCAGGATGCCCAGAGGCGGCCGCTGGAGGGGATGACGTCACGTGCGCTTCCAGTTGACCGCGCGGACGGGCCACCCCGACTTCCTCGATCTGCCGTGGGACGAGCCACTGGCCGACTGGACGAACGACCGGCTCGTGGAGATGCCGATGGGCATCCACCGCCACGTCGTGCGCACCGTGGAGTACGACGGCCGCCTCTACCACCTCAAGGAGCTCCCACGGCGTTACGCCCAGCGCGAGTGGCGGTTCCTGCGCCACCTCAAGGAGGAGGCCGTTCCGGTCGTCGATGTCGTCGGGGTCGTCACCCTGCGCGTCACTGCGGAGGGTGAGCCCCTCGAGGCGGTCCTGATCACCGAGCATCTGGAGTACTCGGTCCCCTACCGGCTGCTGTTCCTCCGGCAGGAACAACGGACGATCCGCGATCCCATGCTGGATGCCTTGGTGCACCTCCTGGTCCGTATCCACCTCAACGGGTTCTACTGGGGTGATTGCTCGCTCTCCAACACGCTGTTCCGTCGGGACGCCGGGAGCCTCTCGGCCTACCTCGTCGACACCGAGACGGGTGAGCTCCACGACGAGCTCTCACCCGGTCAGCGCGAGATGGACGTCGAGCTCGCGGTCGAGAAGTGCGCCGGCGAGTTGCTCGACCTCCAAGCGGCGGGGGTCCTCTCAGCTGATGTGGATCCCTTCGAGCTCGGGCTGGAGCTCCGGGATCGCTACGGCCACCTGTGGTCGGAGCTGACCCGCGATGAGGTCTTCGCGGACGACGAGCGGCACCGTATCCACGAGCGTCTGCGCCGCATCAACGACCTCGGCTACGACGTCGAGGAGCTCGAACTCGTGCAGGACGAGCCTGGCGAGACCCGCATGCGCCTGCACACCGCGGTCGTCGAGCCCGGGCGGTACCGCCGGATCCTCCAGCACCTGACCGGCCTGGACGTGCAGGACAACCAGGCCCGTCGGCTGCTCAACGACATCCACAACTTCGGCGCCTGGCTCCAGCAGGAGGAGGGCCGCCCGATGCCCGAGTCCCTCATCGCCCATCGCTGGTTGGAACGGTCCTTCGACCCCGTCGTCGACATCGTCCCGGAGGAGCTGCGTGGGCGCCGCGAGCCGGCCGAGGTCTTCCACGAGGTCCTCGATCTGTGGCACAAGTGGTCCACGCAGGAAGGCCGGGACATGGGCCTCACCGATGCTGCGCACCGCTACGTCGCCGAGATCCTGGCGGTACTGCCTGACGAGCGACTCGTCTCACCGGCCGAGGGGCATCTCGAGGTCGCTCACGACGATCCGGAGGATGCGGACGAGCTGCTCTGAGGGGCCCGGCGCTGGCGTCCCGTTCAGCGCCCGTCGAGCCCGGTGAGGAAGTCCGCGATCAGCATCGCGAGGCGCTCGGGGCACTCCTCCTGGGGGGTGTGGCCGCAGTCGTCGAGGCGTTCGAAGCGGGCTTGCGGGATCACCTCGGCGGTCCTCTGCGAGGACCGTGGTGCGATCACCCGATCGGCTCCACCCGTGACGAGAAGGACGGGGACCTCGATCCGCGGGAGGAGGTCGGAGAGATCGGGACTCGCCTCGGCGGTGATGGCCTCCCAGAAGCCTCGTTCCCACCCCTCGACCTCGAGCATCCGCTGGTAGGGCTCCGCATCGCTCTCGGTGGCACGAGCAGGGTCGGCCCAGGATGCACCGACCCGCGCGGCGTCCACCTCGCCGACGAGCCGGCGGATCGCATGGGGCGCGAGCCGACGGGCCTGTGGCGAGCGCAGCAGCGGCCGCAGCGGATCGGGCGGTCCGACGTCGCCCGTGATCGCCGGGCTGACGAGCACCAGCGCCCGGACCCGAGCCGGCTGGCGGGCGTACATCTCCAGCACGTTCGTGCCGCCAGCCGAGGAGCCGACGAGGACGGCCTCCTCGACGTCGAGGTGGTCGAGGAGCTCCCATCCGATCCTCGCGGCCGCGTCGCGGGTGTAGGGGTTGGCCCCGTCCCAGTGCTGCCGGTCCACGCGCTCGGTCAGCCCGAACCCGGGCCGGTCGAAGGCGACCAGGCGGTGGCGGTCCTGGAGTCGGTCGACGACCTTCCGCCACGTGGGCGCGCTGCCGTAGAAGTGGTGGGAGAGCAGGAGGGTCTCGCCGTCGCTCGAGCCAGCGTCGAGGTGATGGACGTCGACCCCGGCGAGCCGCTCGAAGCGACTGTCGGGATAGGCGAGGTCCCGGTGACCGCGCGTGGCGCTCTCGGATGCGGGCACGACGAGCGGACCTCCGAGCACGAGCGCGACCAGGGAACCGGTCAGCAGCAGGCGGTGGGTTGGCGTCATCGTAGGGTTCGGATCCGCCGAGCCCCCGGCTCGGACGCATCCGGCCGCGCGCGGTCGAGCACCGTGGTGCATCGGTAGGCTCGGCCTATGAACGCTCCCACCACACCTCCCGCGCCGGTGACCGCCGGTGCCCCCGACACCGAGCGTGCCGACTCCGGGCGCCACGTGCTCGTGGCCGTGGCCTGGCCCTACGCCAACGGTCTGTCGCACCTCGGGCATATCGCCGGCTGTTACCTGCCGTCCGACATCTTCGCCCGCTACCACCGCATCGCGGGCAACCGGGTGCTGATGGTCTCCGGCACCGATGCCCACGGGACACCGATCACGGTGCTCGCCGACCAGGAAGGCGTCACTCCGGCCGAGATCGTCGAGCGCTTCAACCCGCGCTTCCACGAGCAGTGGGAGCGGCTCGGTATCGGCTTCGATCTGTTCACCACGACGATGACCGACAACCACCGGGAGGTCGTGGGCGAGATCTTCCGAGGGCTGGCCGATCACGGCTACCTCGAGGCCCGTACCACCGACCAGTTCTACGACCCGGAGGCCGAACGCTTCCTCCCGGACCGCTACGTCGAGGGGACCTGCCCGCACTGTGGTGCGAGCGATGCGCGCGGGGATCAGTGCGACACCTGTGGGAAGACGCTCGACCCGATCGACCTGATCGAGCCGCGCTCCAAGCTGACCGGCGCCACACCGGAGCCGCGGGCCACCGAGCACCTGTTCATCCTGCTCTCCAAGCTGCAGGGTGAGGTGCAGCGCTACCTCGCCTCTCGGGAAGGCTGGCGCAACCACGTCATCAACTGGGCACAGGGGTTCGTGCGTGAGGGCCTGCACGACCGGGCCGTCACCCGCGACATCCACTGGGGGGTCCCGATCCCCGACGATCTCGGGCTCGCCGATGCCCAGGACAAGCGGGTCTACGTCTGGTTCGAAGCCGTCATCGGCTACCTGTCGGCCTCGAAGGAGTGGGCGCAGCGTCAGGGCGATCCGGAGGCCTGGCGTGCGTGGTGGGAGGACCCGGCGGCCGAGAGCTACTACTTCATCGGGAAGGACAACATCCCCTTCCACGCCGTCTACTGGCCGGCTCAGTTGATGGGTCGGCCCGAGCTCAACCTGCCGACCAACGTGCCCGCGAACCAGTACGTCACGTTCAAGGGGGAGAAGGCCTCGAAGTCGCTCGGCGTCGGCCGCGCCGTCCTCGACTACCTCGAGGTGTTCGGTCCCGACGAGCTCCGCTACGCACTGGCCACCAACCTGCCGGAGTACAACGACGTTGATCTCACCGATGAGGAACTCGTGCGTCGCGTCAACGACGAGCTGGTGGCTACCTGGGGCAACCTCGTCAACCGCGTGCTCGCGATGACGGGCAAGAACTTCGACGGCGTGGTGCCGGAGCCCGGCCCACTCGACGCGGAGGACGAGGCGCTGCTAGCCGCTGTCGACCAGCGTCTCGTTTCGGAGGCCGAGCTGCTCGAGCAGGTCGAGCTGCGACGGGCGCTCAAGGAGGTGATGGCCGGCGCGCAGGCGGCCAACATCTACCTCAACGCCCGCGAGCCCTGGAAGACGGCGAAGACCGATCGGGAACGCACGGCCACGACGCTGTGGACGGCGCTGCAAGCGATCGCGGGCCTGAACGTCGGACTCGCCCCGTACCTGCCCTTCGCCGCGGCGAAGCTGGACGGCTGGCTCGGGGGCACCGGCGACATGGTCGCCGGCGGCTGGAGTCGCCCGGAGATCCTGGCCGGTACCACGCTCGGGACACCGTCCCGCCTGTTCGCCAAGGTGGAGCTCCCCGGGGACGACGAGAGCTGAACGCTCCAGATCAAGGAAGACCGGTGCCCTC
>JBBDSW010000054.1:0-1760 GCA_040904745.1 Nitriliruptoraceae bacterium | reverse complement strand
CGCGCGAACGCCGACTTCCAGCGGTTCGTCCTGCTCGGCGGTGACGCTGCGATCGGGCACTTCTTCTACCCGCGGGGCGCGCCCGTCACCGAGCAGCACCCGCATGAGGCCTACCCCGGGTGCTACGCCCTGTCGAAGGTCCTCGAGGAGGTCATGCTCGAGCAGTTCCAGATCCAGTACGACCTGGATGGCTGCTGCCTCAGGGCACCGTGGATCATGGAGAAGGACGACTTCCGTGCCTCGCTGTCCTTCGGGGAGGACCAGTTCGGTGGGCCGTCCTGGCGGGAGTTGGTTGGCGAGGCCGCCGCCGATGAGTACGTGCGCGTGGGTGCCATCCCGGTGCTCTGCGATGCGGACGGCAACGCCATCACCCGCAACTTCGTCCACGTCAACGATCTGGTCGAAGCCATGCTTCTCGCCCTCGATCACCCGGACGCGCGGCAGGAGACCATGCACGTCTGCATGGACGAGCCCGTCGACTACCGCGCCCTGGCCGGCTACCTGCAGGAGACCCGCGGGCTCCCGTCGGTCGATGTCGTCACGACGTACCACTCGACGTGGCTGGACGACACCAAGGCCAAGTCGCTGCTCGGCTGGCGGCCGCGCTACGACCTCGCGCGCCTGGTCGACGAGGCGTGGGACTTCGAACGCGCGGCCGATGATCCCCGGCGGGTCTGGTACCCGGGCTGAGCGACGTTCCGGCCTCGGGTGCCCGTCACACCTTCGCCGCGGGGACCTCGCAGCTGGCCTCGTTGCGCAGGCGTCGACGCAGGGCGTAGCCGAGCACCCCGATTCCGCCGACCGCGAGGAACGGCTGGACGGGTTCGAACCAGGTGATCGCCCCGCTGGTGCCGAGCGCGATCAGCACGAGCTTGTTGCAGGTCGGGCAGCCGATGGCGAAGAACGCCAGGAGCCCGCCCACGGTGAACCGCTTCGCGTCGTCCCTTGCTACCTCTTCGGGCTCGTCCTCGCGGACGTAGGTGGCGAGGAGGAGTCCCGTGAGCACGGCCGTGACGGCGAAGGCGAGGTAGCTCCAGCCCGGCGCCTCGATCTGCCGGGCGAACACCGGGTTCGGGATGATCGCGGTCGGCAGGCCCAGGACGAGCAGCGCGCCACCCGTGGCTGCGGCAGCTGCCAGCCAGCGGCGGCGGGACCAGGTGCGCACGGGGGCGACTCCCTTCGCGATGGGACCCGCTCAGTCGGCGATGGCCCGCTGGGCGGTGATCCGGGTCGGGGTCAGGCGGACCAGGAGCTCGCCGGCGACGGCGTTGCGCCGCCCGAAGTCGTCCGCCTGCGCCGCGGGAACGTAGCGCGCCGCGATGCGGTGGGCCCACGTGCCCAGCTCTGCCAGGTCCTCGGTGACGGTGCACGTTCCTTCGAGCACCACGAAAGAGAACGGGAACCGCGGGTCGTCCACGCTGCAGCTGGCGCGGGGGTCGCGACGCAGGTTCCTTCCCTTCACGGTCTCGTGCCAGGTGGTGAACACCACGTCGTCCCGGTCGGGCAGGAACCAGATCGGAGCCACGTGGGGTCGGCCATCGGCCCGGACCGTCGCCAGCGACGCCGTCCGCGCGCCTTCGGCCAGGAAAGCGCGGCGCTCCTCGTTCGTCATGATCTCCATGCGAGGAGGGTGCCACAGGCCCCGCGGATCCGGCGTCCACCGGGCGGACGAGACATGCAGACCGTGTCGCGCGACATCGCACTGGCGCCCCCGGCAGGAATCGAACCTGCGACGCACGGTTTAGGAAACCGACGCTCTA
>JBBDSW010000053.1:0-48799 GCA_040904745.1 Nitriliruptoraceae bacterium | reverse complement strand
TCGAACCTGCGACCGTCGGATTAGAAGTCCGATGCTCTATCCAGCTGAGCTACGGGCGCCCGAGTGAGATGCTACGTGGCGTCCGGCTGCGAGCGGCCCCCGGTCCCCATCCGGTCATCCACCTCCGTAGGGTGGTGCAGAGCAGGCGGGTGGCCGCGAGGCCCCGCGAGGTCAGCGGACAGGAGCAGAGACATGAAGGTGCTTGTCGTCGGATCATCGAAGGGGACCGGGCGCGCCCTCGTCGCGGAACTGGTCTCACGTGACATCGCCGTGCGCGCGATGGTGCGCGACCCGGGACAGTTCGAGGATCTGATCGAACTGGGTGCTGAGCCGGTCATCGGTGACCTCGAAGGTTCCCTCGAGGGGGTGGTCGACGGTGTCGATGCCGTGGCCTTCTGTGCCGGCTCCGGGTCGCAGACGGGCCCGGACGCGACGTTGCGCGTCGACCTCCATGGCGCGGTTCGGGTGATGGACGCCTGCGTCGCCGCCGGCGTCGAGCGCTACCTCCAGCTGTCGTCGATCTCGGCTGACGACCCGATGCGGGGATCGGAGCGCATCCGCCACTACCTCGCCGCCATGCACGCCCGTGATCGCCTGCTGCGGGCCAGCGGACTGGCTGCGACGATCGTGCGGCCCGGGGGTCTGACCCACGACGACCCGACCGGGCTCGTGAAGGTCGGCATCCCGAACCTGGAGGAGCGCGGCCAGATCCCACGCGCCGACGTCGCGGCCGTGATGGCCGGCTGTCTCGTGGACGAGGACACGATCGGGGCGACCTTCAGCATCATCAGCGGGGATACCCCGATCGCCGACGCGCTCGACGAGGTCGCCCGCGCCAGGTCGTGAGTGGGTCGGCGGTCGTGCCGTGCCGCGACTCACATGATCGCACGGAGCTCCTCGACGATCCTCCTCAGGGCGGTACCGGCATCGGCACGCAGGAGGACGTCGGCACGATCGTCGTAGGGGGTCGTCTCGGCGTTGATGAGGATCAGCGTGGCGCCGGCCTCCAGCGCCGTACGGGGCAGCAGCGCGACCGGATGCACCAGCAGCGAGGTACCGACGGCCAGGAACACGTCAGCACCCATCGTCGCATCGTGTGCCCGCTGGAGGAGCGCCGGGTCGAGCGACTGGCCGAACGAGACGGTCGCGCTCTTGAGGATCCCGCCGCAGTCCTCACAACGCGGGTCGTCCTCGCCGGCGCGGACCCGACCCAGTACGGGGCCCATGGGCTGACGACGGCCGCACGTCAGGCAGATCGCGTCGCGGACGGACCCGTGGATCTCGATCACCCGACCCGGGGAGCTTCCGGCCTCCTGGTGCAGGCCGTCGACGTTCTGTGTGACCAGCGTCGTCAGGCGTTCGAGGCGTTCGAGGTCGGCGAGCGCATGATGTGCGGCGTTCGGCTCGACCTGCCGGGACAACTCGTCCGCCCGCCGACGCCACGCCTCCCGTCGGACCTCGGTGTCACCGACGTAGGCGTCGATCGTGGCGAAGCGTTGCGCTTCGGGTTCCCGGGTCCACAACCCTTCGGGGCCCCGGAAGTCGGGGATGCCCGAGGCGGTCGACACCCCGGCGCCGGTGAGCGCGACGACCACGTCCGCTGCCTGCAGACGGGCGGCGACGGTGTGAACCGCCGCAGGATCGAGCTCGTAGCGCTCGCCGTTCACGATCACCTCCCTTCCACGTCGGGCAAGGTAGGCGAGTCCTCTCCGGGGGTGGGCACCGGACGCTGCGAGGTGGTACGAAGCGTCCTCCTAAGCTGCCGATCACGAGGCGTCCCGTGCCAACACCCCACATCGCCGCCGAGCCCGGCCAGATCGCCGACACCGTGCTGCTGCCTGGCGACCCCCTGCGCGCCCGTCACATCGCCGAGCGCTGCTTCGACGACGCGCAGCTCGTCAACGAGGTGCGTGGTGCCCTGACCTACACGGGGACCTACCGAGGCATGGCCGTCTCCGTGCTCGGGACCGGCATGGGGATCCCCTCGGCATCCATCTACACCACCGAGCTCGTCCGTGAGTACGGCGTCAAGCGGTTCGTGCGGGTCGGCTCCTGCGGCGCGCTCCAGGACGAACTGTCGCTCAGGGACGTGGTCCTCGCCGTCGGCGCCTGCACCGACTCCGGGGTCAACCGCGCCCGTTACGGCGGGTTGGACTTCGCCGCGACGGCCGACTTCGGGCTCCTGCGGACGGCTGCGGAGGCCGCCGAGCAGCGGGACCAGCCGGTGGTCGTCGGCAACGTCCACTCCGCGGACCTGTTCTACGACCCTCGGGAGGACAAGGTGGACATGATGCGCTCGATGGGGGTGCTGGCGGTCGAGATGGAGGCTGCTGGCATCTACGGGGTCGCTGCGGAGAACGGCGCACGCGCCCTGACCGTGCTGACGGTCAGCGATCACATCGTGCGCGGGGAGCAGACCACCTCCGACGAACGTGAGCGGACCTTCGACGCCATGGTCGATGTGGCTCTCGATGGCCTGATCCTCGATCGCGAACGGTCGCACTGAACCTCACGAGCTGGTTCCCCCGGCCAGGAGGACCTGGGCGACGAGACCGGCGAAGATCACGAGCAGCAGCGCTCCGGCCGCCGGCAGGTTGCGCCTGAGCACCTCGGGTTCCCGTCCCGTGGCTCCCGCGGCTGAGGTCCCGGCCGCGGCCACCGCCGGCGTCAGCGCGTTGCCCACGTTGCCGCCAGCGGTCTGGCCCGACAGGAGGATCGCGGGGAGGATGCCGAGTGCCACAGCGACCTCGGACTGCAGCGAACTGAAGAGCGCGTTCGAAGCCGTGGTCGCACCGGTCAGCACGGTGCCCAGCGTCCCGAGTGGTGCGGAGACGGCCACGAAAGCGACGCCGAGCGTGTCGGCCAGCACCTCGGCGATCGCCGTGATCATCCCGGCCTCGGTGAGCATCGCGGCGAGGACCGTGAGCCCCAGGATGCTCGCGCTGACCTTGCGGCATCGCCGGCCCCAGCTGGTCACCACGAGCCATGACGCCCCGAGCGGCCACCAGCCCTGGCGGCGGTAGACGACCACGCCGACCACAGCCGCCAGCAGCAGGTAGGGCAGCGGGTGCAACAGCGGTCGGAACGCCGGGCTCAGCGCCGCGTCGGCCGTCTCGAAGCCGAAGGCGGCCGTGGTGCCCGGGAGCTCGGGCGCGATGCGTGGCACCCGCTCGAAGAGCGCCCGCACCCCGGGGACCGCGAAACCGATCGTCGCACTGCCGGTCAGGACCAGGTACGGCGCTGCCGCCAGGGACAGGGCCTTGCCGGCCGGACGGTCGCCACCGCGACCAGGCAGCAGGAACCAGCAGGCGATCAGTCCGGCCAGTCCGGCGGCGGTCGATCCGAGGGCCGGCTGGGTGCGCACGACCGCGATCAGGGTGATGCCCATCACCAGGCCGATCGCCAGGGCGCGTGGGCGGTCGCCGGTCACCGGCCGGCCCCGCCGCAGGACGAGGAACCCCGAGACCACGGCGGTGACCGCGAGCAACGACGACGCACGCAGGGCGAAGGAGGCGGCCTCGGTCTCGGTCAGTCGAGCGGTCGCCTCGGCCATGAAGTAGCTCGAGCCCATCGAGCCGAACGTCACCGACCACTGGTAGCCGATCAGGCAGGCAGCGACGGCGGCAACGGGCGTCATCCCGCGACGCACCAGCATCGGGGCGGTCATCGCGATGGGCGCGCCGAAGCCGGCAACACCCTGGAGGAACGACGGCAACACGAAGGCCAGCAGGAGGAGCCGCCGGCCCTCGGTGGGAGCCAGGACGTCGGCGGCGTCGGCCAGCTGATCCAGCGCGCCGGAGCGGTCCAGGATCTCGAACAACAGCAGGGCCGGCAGGACGATCAGCAGGATCCAGGCACCGGTCCAGATCCCGCGGACCGTCGCGATGGCCAGCGCGCCGGGTGCCAGAGAGAACACCGTCGCACCGAGGATGGCGGCGACGCCGGCGCTGATCCAGGCACTGGCGGTCAGCGGTTTGGCCCGGAGCACGAGGACGCTCAAGAGGACGATCGGGATGGCCGCGACGCCGACAGCCCACAGCGGCCACACGGGGACTCCTCGCAGGCCCGCTCGCCGACCGGGCCGACGGTCGAGGCTAGCGGCCGTCACCGCGACGGCGACCAACGGGTCGTCGGGGGTCGCGCGGGCGCCACCGCTACGCTGCTTCGCCCGGCAGCATCGCGGCGGGATCGCCGCTGGGCGACGAGGAGCGGCCCGTGGGAGAGTTCGTACGACTCGAGGTCGACGCGGCGACGCGGGTGGGGACCCTGCGCCTGGACCGCCCCCCGATGAACGCGTTGTCCGTGGCGATGTGGGAGGAGTTGGAGGCCGGCGTCCGTGCGGCCGAAGCGCACGAGGACGTCCGCTCCCTGATCGTGTGGGGCGGCCCCAAGGTCTTCGCCGCTGGCGCCGACATCACGGGCTTCTCCGGCCTCTCCGAAGTCGGCGCCCGCGCCCAGGGTGCGATCCTCCAGCGTGCTCTCGATGCGTTGGCGCGGACGCCGATGGTCACGATCGCGGCGATACACGGGTACGCGCTCGGTGGTGGCTGCGAGGTGGCACTGGCCTGTGACCTGCGGTACGCGGCCGACAACGCCAAGCTCGGCCAGCCCGAGATCCTCCTCGGTCTCATCCCGGGTGCCGGTGGGACGCAGCGGCTCCCCCGCCTCATCGGTCTGTCGCGCGCCAAGGAACTCATCTACTCCGGGCGGATGGTCGACATGGTCGAGGCGGAGCGGATCGGCCTGGTCGACCACATCGCGCCCGCGGACGACCTGATCGCCGCGGCGACCGAAGCCGCTGCCCGCTACGCCGCTGGGCCCGCCGCCCTGGCGCTTGCCAAGCGTGCCCTGGACGACGGGACCGAGCAGGCCCTCGACCAGGGGCTGCGGCTCGAGAGCGAGCTCTTCGCCGCCTGCTTCGGCACGGAGGACGCCGCGACGGGGATCGCGAGCTTCCTCGAGCATGGGCCGGGCCAGGCCACCTTCCAAGGTCGATAGGAACCCTCGTGAGCGCTGAACCTCTCGACCCGGAAGCCACTGATGCTCTGGGCGGCACATCGTCCGATGGGCGTCCGCCCGAGCCGCAGCTGGATGTCCGCAGCCTGGACATCAAGACGAAGCAGCGTCTCTACCACGACTGGGAAGCGCGGACCTACGACGACAAGTTCTCGATCTCCTACGACCAGCGCTGCATCGACTACGCCCGGGACCGCTTCCGGAAGGTCATCCCGGAGGGTGCGGGTTTCGACCGCGTCCTGGAGGTCGGGGCGGGCACGGGCTTCTTCCTGATCAACCTGGCGCTCGGTGGGTGCCTCGATCGCGCCGAGTTGCATGCCACCGACCTGTCGGAGGGGATGCTCGAGGTCTGCCGGCGCAACGGTGAGGAGCACGGGCTGGCGATCGAGACCCGCCCCGGCGACGCCGAGGCACTGCCCTACGACGACGCGAGCTTCGACCTGGTCATCGGGCACGCCTTCATCCACCACCTGCCCGTGCCGGGGGCCGCGATCGCGGAGATGGCTCGGATCCTGCGGCCGGGCGGCACCCTGGTGATCGCGGGTGAGCCGACCGAGTTGGGCGACCGCCTGTCGTGGGTCGTGAAGAACACGACCTGGCGGACCTTCCGTGCCGTCACCGCGCTCCCGGGCCTGACCCAGCTGCGCAAGCCCTCGATCCGGGAGTCCGGCGGGAGCGAGAGCGACGAGGTGCTGGCCGCCCTCGAGCACGAGGTCGACCTCCACACCTTCCGGCCGAAGGACGTCGAACGGATGGCACGGCTGGCCGGCCTCACCGAGGTCGAGGTGGTCACTGAGGAGCTGACGGCGAACTGGGTCGGCTGGTCGGTACGCACGATCGAAGGGGCGGTCCGGCCCGGCCTGCTCGGCCCCAGGTGGGCGTTCGCGGCCTTCCACACCTACCTGCGCCTGCATCGCTTCGACGACGAGGTGCTGGCACGGTTCGTCCCCCGGGAGCTGTTCTACAACCTGATCCTCCACGCCCGGAAGCCGTATCCGACGTGAGCCCGACCACCGCGCCGGAGCCCTTCGAGCCTGGACCGGAGGTCGTGGAAGCCAGCGCCCGGGCCGCCCACGCTGCCCACGTCGATGCGGCGGTGCGAGCGGAGACCGCCCGCGAGGGTCTCGCCCGCGCGTCCCTGCTGAGCGACGACCTGCTCGCTGACGCGGGCGCGCCCGCCCATCTGCGTCGGCCGCCGCTGCGGCTGCGTTACCCACGCTGGGGCTGGCGCGAGGCGATCCGGATCGCCGTGACGCGCCGCATGACCACGCCGCGCTACCTCGACCAGTACCGGCGGGCGGCGTGGCAGCGGGCGAGGGCGTTGGCCACCGGCAACCACATCGAGTTCCAGGGGATGCTGTTCACGGGCAAGCGGGTCGAGTTGCGCGCCCGTCCCGGTCACGGTCGGATCGTCATCGGCCCGTGGTGCTGGATCGGCAACGACAACAAGATCCGCTCCCACGAAGGGCAGGTGACCCTCGGGGCGAAGGTCGTGATCGGACGCGACAACGTGATCAACAGCTACCTCGACATCGAGGTGGGCGACGCCGCGATCTTCGCGGACTGGATCTACGTGTGCGACTTCGATCATCAGACGACGGGGTTGGATCGTCCGATCAAGGACCAGGGCATCGTCACCGCACCGACCCGGGTGGGTGGGGACGTCTGGATCGGGGAGAAAGCCAGCGTGCTGCGTGGTGTCGACATCGGGCAGGGCGCGGTCATCGCCAGCCACTGTCTGGTCAACCGCGACGTCCCGCCGTTCGCGATCACGGTCGGCGTCCCGGCCAGGGTGGTGCGCTCACGGCTGCCGGCCGGCGTCGATCCGGAGGAAGCGGCGGCCCTGGTCCGTTCCGGGCTGCCGATACCCGGTGACCCGCTCGAGGGCTGAGGCGCTCCGGAGGCTCAGCCGCCGCGCTCCGCCGCCGTGCGTTCGACGTCGATCGAGAGCACCAGGGGTGGCTGCATCTGGGTGTCGAGCACGACCCAGGTCCCGACCTCTCCCGCTCCTTCCGGCAGGTCCTCCAGCGGCACGTGGATCGGGGTGCGGCTCGGGCCGGCGGCCAGCACGGCCTTGCCGTCCTCGATGGCGGTCACGCACGCCCGATCGTTGTTGATGCCGGACGGGTCCTCCTGCACGGTGCGGCCTTCCTCACGTCGTCGTGGCGTGGCCCGGGTCCTCGGTCTCGACCTGGTCGCTCTCCAGGGCCGTCATGCGTCGCAGTGTCGCGGCGTCACGAGTGCGGCGCGTCGCCTCGTCCTCCGCCTCTCGCTCCCCGGCCCAGCGTAGGAAGAGCGCGGCGATGATGCCCCACAGGACGAAGCCTCCCACGACGTTCATGATGATGCCGGCCGCCTGCTGATCCGCGAGTGGATCGAAGCCGAGCCACAGCGGGGGTGCCAGCTCGTACAGCCCGTAGAGCGGCAGCGGCGAGAAGGTCAGGAACGCCGCGGGGACGAACATCAGCACCGAGGAGGCGAACAGGTAGAACGCACGGAGTGGTTCCTGGATGGCGTTCTCGGCGGGGATCCGCTGCATCGCCGGCCACCACCAGATCAGGGCGGCGCCGAGGTGGAGTACATCGACACCGAAGGACCCGAGCTGGGTGACCTTCAACGTGTCGATGGTGATCGGCAGGTGGGTGCCGAACAGGACCGCGTTGAACACGAGCAGCGCCACCGGCCAACGGGTCACCGCTCGGAGTGCGTTCGAGCGCCGGGAACCTGCCGGGAACCAGCGCTCGACGAGCCAGTCCGGTAGTCCGGACAGGAGCAGCGGCGCCGCGACGAAGGTGTAGATCACGTAGCGGGCGATCCCGACCGTGGCGAGGTAGCCGACCCCGAGCTGGCCGATCGGCCACTCGGAGACCAGGACCAGGGAGAGCACCCCGAGCACCCAACGGCGTGTCCGTCCGCGTTCCAGAGGTCGTCCGGCCCGGCGGTGGGCGGCCACGTACCCCCCGATGAACGTCGCTGCGACGACCCAGACCCCGAGGAACGGGGTGTAGCGCCACGTCCAGACCTGTCCGGGCGTCGAGGAGCACCACCAGGCGACGTTCACGACCACTCCTCGACGATCCGGGGGAGGTCTGAGACCCAGTCGGAGCGGCGAGCGCCGAAGGGCCACACGCGGCGGATGTCCCCGTCGGCGTCGAACCCGATCACCTGGGCGGGATGACCTATCAGATCACCGTCCCCGCGCGGGTCCTCGCCCTCCACGACGGGCCCGCTGAGCTCGAGCTGGCCGAGGGCGCCGGTGACCACCTCGCGGTCGGCATGGAGTCCGTGCATCCGGGGATCGAAGTTGTCGAGGAAGGCCTCGATGCGCGACGGGGTGTCGCGATCGGGATCGACGGAGACGAACACGACGTCCAACTCGTCGTAGGAGACGCCGGCCGTCTCCATCGCCGAGGCGATGGCGGCCAGGTGAACGGGGCAGATGTCCGGGCAGTTCGTGTAGCCGAAGAACAACAGGGTCGGGGTGTCGAGGAACGCGTCGGCCAGCTCGACGGTCCGACCTTCGGTGGTCGTGAACGCCCCCGTGGGGACGCTCTGCTCCGCTCCCACCGGCTGACCATGCCAGCCGTCCGGTCCGGCCTCGAGGCCCTGGGCCGCGGTCGAAGTCGCGCTGGCCGGCCCGCAGGCGGTGAGGAGCAGGCCGAGGGCCAGCAGCGGGCCGATGGCGTTCGCGGGGCGTGGAGCACGCACGATCGGTGTATCCCCTCAGTGGTCGCTGTCGTGGTCCGAACCCTCGGCGAGGTCGAGCAGCTCGCGTACCTCGGCCGTGGCCGTGATCGCCTCGGAGCGGTCGAACTCCAGGGTGATGTCGAAGGTGGCGCCGAGCTCGACCTCGTCGTCCGGTCCCACCATCATGAGGTGGAGCCCTCCGGGTTGGAAACGGACGGTCTCGCCGGCGGGGAGCGGGACCTCGTCGAGGCGTTCCATGGTCGCCTGGCCATCCTCGATCCGCGTCTCGTGGAGCTCGATCGCCACCGCGGCGTCGGTCTCGACCGCGAGCAGCGTGTCATCAGCGTCACCGTCGTTGGTGATCGAGAGCACGACCTGTGAGCTGCCGGCGATCGGGTCGGCCGCCTGGACGGTGCCCACGTGCAGCTCAGGCGTGCCGTTGGGGCCGCAGCCGGCCACGATCAGGGCCAGGAGCAGCACCGCGGACGCCACAACGCTGCGACGGAAGGGCACCAAGGCTCCGATCGGTCGGTGGCCTCCTATGGTGCCCTGTCTGCCGCGGGTCGTGGTGCACCGGCGGGTCACCAGGTCGCCAGGATCTGCGCCGCCAGGATCTTCACCACGAACGTCGGGGGGAACAACAGGGCGTAAGCCAGGTTGACGCGATCATCGCCGTCGGTGCGTTCGATCGCGAACGTGAGGATGGCCGGTTGGTTCTGGGCCCCGGCGAGGGTTCCGGCGATCCGTGGCCCTCCGAGCTGGAGGAGCCGGGAGACCACGAGCACCGCTGCGGCCATCGAGGTCGTCAGCACGACGCCGAGCGCGAACAGGCCCGCGCCTCGGGAGGAGGCGAGCGCCTCGGCCAGGTCCGGTCCGGAGCTCAGGCCGACGGTGGCCAGGAACAGCAGGGCGCCCAGCTGGCGCAACGCCTGGTTGGTCGCGTACGGCAGCTGCCAGACCACCCGGCCACTTCGGCCCAGACGTCCGAGCACGAGCCCGACGATGAGCGGTGCCGCCGCCGTGCCGAGCTCCAGGGTCATGCCCGGGAGCGGGATCGGGATCACCCCGAGCGCGAGACCGAGGAGCAGCCCCAACGAGAAGCCGACGGGGTCAGCGACGACCACTGCGCGCTCGGAATCGCCCAGCTCGGAGATGACCTCCGGTAGACGGTCCCGGGGTGCCACCACCCGGATGCGGTCCCCGAGCTCGACGACGAGGTCGGGACGGGCCACCAGGTCGACGTCGCCGCGTCGTACGAACCCGGCGATGGCATCGAAGCGGTGGAGATCGAGCTCCGCCACGGTCGCGCCGGCGTAGCGTGCGTTGGAGAGCACGACCCGGCGGAAATCCACCTGTCGGCGGTCCAGGGGCAGGTCGGCCTCGGAGCGCCGGCCGACCCGCTGGGTGAAGCCCTCGAGCACCGGTTCCGGTCCGATCACCGTGAGCAGGTCGCCCGGTTGCGGGGACTCGTCAGGGTCGGGTGTGCGCTCCTCGTCGTCGCGGCGTAAGCGGGAGAACACCAGCTCCGTGCCTTCGAACCGGGTGAGCTCGGCCAGGGTGGGCAGGTCCGAGACGGTGACCTCGACGGTGACGTAGCCGGCCGGCTGGGCCGGTTCCCGGTCCTCTTCCGTCGGACGCGCCCGTGACCAGCGCTGCCCGATGACGATCGCCAGGATCACCCCGAGCACGCCGTAGGGGTAGGCGATCGAGTAGCCGACGACCGGCTCGTTGGAGCCGACCGCGTCGACCGCCGCGGACAGACCGGGCGTGTTGGTCAGTGCGCCGGCGTAGACCCCGGCGACGTCGGCGGAGGACAGCCCGAAGGTCCGTCCGAGTACCCCGGCGAGGACGGCGACGCCGATCAGCGCGATGACCGCGGCCAGGATGATCGCTGCGTTGCGTCTCAGCCCGGAGAAGAACGACGGCCCACCGGCGAGCCCGATCGTGTAGGCGAAGAGGGTGAGGCCGAGTGCCCCGACGAGCGGCGGCACGGTGCCGGCGAGTTCGGGGAGCACCGCCGACAGGGCGAGCCCGGCGAACAGGGCACCGGCCGGGCCGACCGAGACGCCGCCGATCCGGACGGCACCGAACATCGTCCCGGCCGCGAGCACGAGGAACAACGCGAGCAGTGGTGCCTCGGTCAGGAGCTCGGTCACGGGTCCGCCGATCGGGGTTGACGGCACGAGGCTACGGCCCCGTCCGTCGACCCGTACGCTCCCGCGCCAGGACGACGCCCGAGGGGCAGGAGCACCGTCGAGGTGGAGGGGCTGACGGGCACCGACGATGCGCTGACCCTGGTGGTCGGGGTCGCGCTCGTCCTGCTCGGTGCCACCGGTGCCACGCTGACGCAGCGTCGCCTCGACGCCGAGGGGCGCTCCGTCCTCGCGCTGCTCGCGCTGGTGCCGTTCGGGGTCCTGATCGGTGCTGGGGCCGCCCTGGCGCGCGGATGGGAACTGGTCATCTCCCTCGTCGTCGGAGCGCTGCTCGTGCCGGTCGTCGGTGGGCTGGGTCGGCTCCTGGAGGTGCGCCGGCTCCGCAAGCGGCGCGGTCCCGGTGCACCGGACGATCTCACCGGGGGATGACCCACCCGGCCCGTGTCCGCCCCAGGGAGGGGAACAGGTTCATCCTCCCGGCCGATGGCCCGGTCCCGGCCGAGCCGTAGCGTGCCCTGCAACGACCGAACAGGAGCACGCCAGTGACCGACACCGACACCGCGACGCCCGTCGTGGAGGTCCGGGGTCTGACCAAGCGCTTCGGTGACCAGCTCGCCGTGGACGACGTCAGCTTCGATCTCCCGAGAGGGCGGGTGGTCGGGTTCCTCGGCCCCAACGGGGCGGGGAAGTCCACCACGATGAGGATGATGATCGGACTGACCGCGCCGAGCGCGGGGACCGCCACCATCCTCGGTATCCCCTTCCATGACCTGGCCGACCCGGCACGCTCCGTCGGTAGCATCGTCGACGGGGTCGGCTACCACCCGGGCCGCCGGGCGATCGAAGAGCTCAAGATCAGCGCGACCACGGCCGGGATACCCCACGCCCGCTGCGGCGAGGTGCTCGAGCTGGTCGGGCTCCAGGACGCGGCTACCAAGCGGGTCGGGCAGTACAGCCTGGGCATGCGGCAGCGGCTCGGCCTGGCACAGGCCATGCTCGGCGACCCGAAGGTCCTGCTCCTCGACGAACCGGCCAACGGCCTGGATCCGGAAGGCATCCACTGGGTCCGGCAGCTGCTCCGGCACCTCGCGGGCGAAGGCCGCGCGATCCTCGTCTCCTCGCACCTGCTCGGGGAGATCTCCCGGTTGGCCGACGAGGTGCTCGTGATCCGCCGTGGTCGGCTCGTGGCGCAGGCGTCGGTCGACGAGCTCACCGGCGCGGCCGCCGGAGGTACGGCCGTGCGCTCAGCCGACGACGACGGGCTCTCGGCCCGATTGAGCGCGGCTGGCGCCGAGATCTCGGACACCGAGGGCGGGCTCGTCGTCACGGGTTGCACGCCGGAGGAGATCGGGCACGCGGCGCTCAGCGCCGGGATCGCCCTCTACGAGCTCCGACCTGCCGTGGCCGAACTCGAGGACGTCTTCATGGAACTGACCGCCGGGGGAGGGATCGCCTGATGTCGCTCATCGCTGCAGAGACCCGCAAGCTCACCACCGTCTGGACCACGGCCATCATCACCCTGGTCGGACTGGCCCTCGTCACGCTGGCCAGCGCGTTCTTCGTCTTCGAGGACGAGATGTCCGGCGAGTTCACCGGCACCGACGGGCAGATCACGGCGGTCATCGAGCAGATCGGCGGTGTCAGCGTCATCGTGCTGGTCGTCGGCCTCCTGTCGATGACCACCGAGTTCCGTCACGGCACGATCGGTCGCACCTTCCAGCTGACCCCGAGTCGGACCCGGGTGGTCGCCGCCAAGATGCTGGCTGGCGGTCTGTACGGCGTCGCGTTCTTCGTCCTGGGACTGATCCCCGTCACCGTGCTGCTGGGCATCTCCGGTGCGGAGCTGACCTTCGGCGATCAGACCGTGGCCGCCCTGTGGCAGGGACCGGTCGGGTTGCTCCTGACCGCCGTGTTCGGGGTCGCGATGGGTGCGCTCCTGCGCAACCAGGTCGTGGCCGTCGCCCTGCTGCTCGTCCACGTGTTCATCGTGGAGTCCCTGATCTCCCAGTTCCTCCCCGCGGTCGGCCGGTGGCTGCCGTTCCAGGCGCTGCAGGCCATGTTCCTCTCCGAGGACGTCATGGCGGCGTCACCCGAGGGGATGCTCGCGCCGTTGGACCCGCTCGTCGGACTCGCGACCTTCGTCGGCTACTGCGTGGTCGCGGCCGGTGCTGCGATCGTCCTCATGCGGGTACGTGACGTGTGAGGATCGCGTCACCATCGGCAACGCCGGGCGAAGATCACTCCTCGCCCGGTGCTCGGGGGTCCAGGGCCCTGACCAGTGGGCCGACCTCTCGCGGCGCGAGGACCAGTGCCTCGCGTCGTTCCAGGTGATCATCGTCGGGGAGGGCGGCATCGATCGCGTCGCACAGTCGCTGGAGCGCTTCGGCGTGGTGAGCGATCCGGTCACGGGCATAGCCCGGGCTCGCCCCTCGTGTGGTCATGAAGGGCCAGTCGGAGGCCTGGAGTTGGGCGAGTTCCCGGGCGACCTGGGCGCGTTGGCGCTCCGTCCCTCGGCCGCCTGCCAGGCTGCCGCGGGCGCGTGCCTCTGCTCTCCTGAGCGTCTTCCACAGCGGCCGGGTCGTGTCGGTGCTCCAACTCGCGTGTCCCTTGGCGAACCCCCAGGAGGACTCCGGCAGCGCCAGCCGACGGGTCGGTGGGTGCCGCTCCAGGTGTGAGGCCAACGTGGTCGTCCGAAGCGTCCGGTCGGCGGCCACGGCGCGGAGCAGCGCTTCGAGGAAGGCCACCCCTTCGAACCACCAGTGCCCGAACAGTTCCGTGTCGTAGGCGGCGACGACGACCCGCCCGGGCCGTGGATCCAGGACGGTGCGCAGCACCCCGTGGAGGTGGGCGGCGTCCGTCTCCACCTGTGCGGCGGCCGCGGCCGGCTCGTAGGTGGCCTTGGCATCCGGCGGGAGCGCGTGGTCGGTGACCCGCCACGAGGGATGGGTCCCGAAGGTCCCGCGGGCGAAGTAGTCCCGGTACCACTCGTTCCCCGGGTAGCCCCCCGAGGGAGACCAGACGTGGTAGGCGACCGACAGGTCGCGGGCGAACGCCGCCACCTCGCTGTCGCCGATCCAGACCGGCTCGTGCACCACCTCGTCGGGGTGGTCCTCGCCTGAGGCCGGGACGGCGGGTCGGGCCGTCCAGTCACGTTCCGGACCGCCGACCGCGCGTACGAGCGTGGCGGCGTCCACCAGGATGTGGTCGATGCCGTGGCGTGCGTACAGCTCCTCGAGACCGGGCAGGACCGCACCCCTGCGCGGCAGCGTCGGGGTCCCGTGAGCATCCACACGGCGGGGTCGGGCCGTGGCGTCGGCGACCCGCCCGGCGGGCCGGTAGCCGAGTTCGGGGGGCCACAGTCCTCGGGGTGGCTCACCGGACCACGTGGCGTGGTGCTCGAGCCCGGTCACGATCTGGGCCTCGAGGAGCGCTGGGTCGGCGGTCAGCGGGAGGTAGGGGTGGGTCGCCGGACCGCCGAGGAGCTCGATGACACCCTCCTCGGCCAGGGCACGCCAGATCGCCAGCAGCCCCCCGCGCGACTCGACGTCCTCGTGGTAGCTGAGGAGGTCCTGGTAGCGGCGCCAGTGGAAGGCGGACAGATCTTGGACCTCACGCGGCAGGTGCAGGTGCCAACGCTGTTCCTCGGCCCGCCACATCTGTCCGCCGAGCCAGGTCCCGAGATCGCGGGCCACCCGCCGGTCGGCGACCTGGTGGGCCACCGACGGTGTGACGCCGAGCGTGAGGATCTCGCGTAACCCGTCTCCAGCGAGCTGCTCCAGCAACCGGGTCACCGGGAGCCACGAGGTTCCCCAGGCCTCGAACAACCACTCCTCGCCGACGGGCCACACGCCGTGATGTCGGAGCTCCGGGAGGTGGGTGTGCAGGACGAGCGCGAACTCGCCGGGTGGTGCCGTCACGGGCGTACCCGGCAGGCGAGGAGCAGATCGAGGCTGGTGTCGAGGTGGTCGCTCGTCAGGACGAAGTCGGTCTCCTCGGTGCTGTGGACGAGCGTGCGGAGCCAGTCGGGCCAGCGCGAGGGGTCCAGTTCGGTGAGCAGGTCGGGGATCGACGTGCCCCGGGCGGCCTCGACCTCGGCGATGCGTCCCGCGTGGTGCGATCCGAGCCGCGCGAACACCTCGAGGCCGGCACGGGTGAGGAGTCCGTTCAGCTCCGTCGCGGTGAACTCGACGGTGTGGAACGGGTTCGTCGGGTGCCGGCGTCCGGGGGAGAAGGTGAGCCGGTTCGGGGTGCTGATCGCGACCAACCCACCGGCACGGGTGACCCGTTGGAGCTCGCGCAGGTAGCCGGGGATGTCGTGCAGGTGTTCGATCACCTGGAGCGAGAGGGTCAGGTCCACCGCTGCATCGGGGAGCGGGATCGCGCGGAGCTCCGCCTGTGCCACCTCGATACCGGGGTCAGGGGCGGCGTAGGTCGCCTCGGCATGGGCGATGGTCGCTCCGTCGAGGTCGATGCCGACGACCCGTGCGGCACCGAGGGCACGCAGTATGGCGAGCCCGTAGCCCTCGCCGCAGCCGGCGTCGAGGACCGTCGGTCCGCCCGTGGTCGCGGCGTCGTCGGCCACCTCGTCGAGCCAGGCTCGTGCTGCTCGGTAGGCGACCACGTGTCGGACGAACCAGTAGCGCTCGTCGGGGATCCCAGGAAGCGTCCGTTCCCCGGTCAGGGGGAGACCCTGGCGCGTGTCGCCCCGGGCCGCCGAGCGGACGGGATCGTCGGGAACGGGGTCGGCGACCATGCGCTCAGGGTAGGCAGCGGCCCGGTGCCTTCCGGAGGGGGAACGTGCGGATTTGATTTTGAGCGAGCGCTCAAGTTTCCTGGGCGCGGTTGTAGCTCTGCAGACGACCACGGACCGACGGACAGGGAGCACAAGGATGAAGGTCATCGTGCCCGTGAAGCGGGTGCCCGACACCGCGGGCGAGAAGGTCATCGATCCCGACACCAGGACCGTCGACCGCGACGCCGGTGAGACGGTGCTCTGTCCGGTCAACGAGTTCGCGATCGAGGAGGCGGTCCGACTCAAGGAGCGTCTCGAGGCCGAGGTGACGGTGCTCTTGGTCGGACCCGAGGAGGCGCAGCCCACGATCCGCAAGGCGCTGTCGTACGGGCTGGATGGTGGGATCCAGATCACCGATGACGCGATCGTCGGGTCGGATGCCCTCGGCACGGCACGGGTCATCGCCGCCGCGCTCGAGCAGGAGGAGTTCGACCTGGTGGTGTTCGGCAACCAGTCCACCGACGCCCGCACCTGTCTGGTCCCCGCCGCGGTGGCGGAGTTGCTCGGTCTGCCCTCCCTGACCTACGCCCGGCATCTGGAGATCGACGGTGACCAGGTCACCGTCCACCGCGAGCACGACGAGGGCTGGGACGTCGTGTCCTCGACGCTGCCTGCGGTCGTGTCGGTGGTCGAGGCGATCAACGAGCCGCGCTACCCCTCGTTCAAGGGGATCATGGCGGCGAAGTCCAAGCCGCTCGAGGTGCGCTCACTGGCCGACCTCGGGGTCACCGCCGACGAGGTCGGGGCCGGAGCGGCGGCCGCGACCATGTACGCCCACGAGCCGCGCCCCCCGAAGGAGGCCGGGACGATCGTCGAGGACGACGGGTCCGGCGCCGCGGCGGCGCAGCTGGCCGACTGGCTGGTCGAGAAGAAGTTCGTCTGAGATCGCCGTCACGGCGCGGCCCCAACGCGGGCCACACAGGGTGAGGAGAGAGCACATGAGTGAGATGCTGGTCCTGATCGATCACAGCGACGACGGTCCGCGCAAGGTCAGCTTGCAGATGCTGTCCAAGGCGCATGCGCTGGCGGAGAGCACCGGTGACGAGGTCGCGGCCGTCTGGCTCGGTCCTGGCGCCGCTGCGGCTGCCGAGGAACTGGGCGCCCACGGCGCCACCAAGCTCTACCACTGGGACTCCGCGGACGCCTACGGCTACGTGACGTTGCCGCAGGTGGAGGCCCTCGAGGAGGTCCTGGATCTCTCCGAGGCGGACACCCTGCTGTTCGCCTCGTCGAACCACGTCAAGGACGTCGCCGCGCGGCTCGCGATCCGGGTCGACGCCGGGGTGATCACCGACGTGAGCGGCATCGAGCTCGGCGACGACGGTCGCTGGGTGGCGACCAAGGAGGTCTTCGGGGGCGACATCATCACCACCTCCACCTTCGCCGAGGGCAAGCTGTCCTTCCTCGGCGTCTCCTCCAACGCCTTCCCCGCCGAACGCCACGGTGCCGGTGCTCCCGAGCTCGTCGCGCTCGATATCGCGCTGACGGACGAGGCCAGGGGCGCGCAGGTCACCGCCGTCGAGAAGCAGGCCAGCGCGGACCGACCGGACATCGGTGAGGCTGCGATCGTCGTCGCCGGCGGCCGCGGGCTCGGGGACGAGTCCGGTTTCGAGCTGATGGGGGAACTCGCCGACCTGATCGGCGGCGGCGTCGGTGCATCGCGAGCGGCGACCGATGCCGGCTGGTATCCGCACCGCTACCAGATCGGCCAGACCGGTCGCACGATCTCCCCGACGCTCTACCTCGGCTCCGGGATCTCCGGTGCGATCCAGCATCGCGCTGGGATGCAGACCTCACAGAACATCGTGGCCATCAACAAGGACGCCGAAGCGCCGATCTTCTCCATCGCGGACTTCGGGGTGGTCGGCGACCTGTACAAGGTGGTGCCCAAGCTGATCGAGGAGCTCGAGGCCCGGCAGTGAGCCCCTCAGCCCGAGCGTCTGGCGGCGACGGCGGCGACCGTCGCGCCTGACGCTTCGACCAACGCTGCCCCGGTGAGCGGGAACACGGCCATGGGCGTGCCGGCGGCGGCCCACACCTGCTCCTGCCCAGCCAGGTCGCGGTCACAGATGACGGTCAGTGGCGTGTCGTGGCCGAACGGTGGCGTCCCCCCGATGGCGTACCCGGTCGCCTCTCGCACCTGGTCCGCATCGGCCTTCCGGATCGTCTGGGCACCGAGGATCTCGGCCAGCGCCGCCTCATCGACCCGGTTCGCTCCCGAGGTCAGTACCAGCACGGGTTCGTCGTCGGCCTGGAACACCAGCGACTTGACGATCTGGGCGACATCGCAGCCGATCGCTGCGGCTGCATCCGCCGCCGTCCGCGTGCCTTCGGGGAAGGTCTGGGCCTCCACGTCGATGCCGCGTTCGGCCGCTCGTGTCGTGAACCGTTCGAGTGCAGCGCTGGCCATGGCTCTCGGTGCTCCCTGCTCGACCTCGTCGGGCCGGAGAACCTATCCTGAGCGCCTGTGCAGGCAGGTCAGGTGAGCAGCATCGCGGCTCCCCGGTTCGTGCCGTCGGTCACGGAGAGGACAGGGTGACCTGGCCGGTCAGCGGCGGGGTGTCAGGGACGACGGTCACCTGGATGTCGAGCGTGCTGCCAGGTTCTGGTGCCGGAACCAGCCGTACCTCGCCGTTGCTGAAGAGCCGATCGCCGCGGCCGACGGCGTCGAAGATCTCGAGCGCGACCCCGTCCGAGGTCACCGACCACGCCTCGGCCGGCGGCACCCGTCGTGTCAGGCGACGGGTCGCCCCGACGTCCACCCGCGCGAACCGGAGATCCGCCCACCCGTCCCACCGCTCCAGGCTGAGCAGGAGCACACGCTGCCCGTCGCTGCTACCGAGGTCGATCCCCAGTGGCTCGACCCCGCGGAGGACCGGGGGGAGCGAGGCGTCGTAGGGCAGATGAGGTGCGGTCATCGAGGTCTCCTCTGACGGGGCCTGCCGTTCCACACAGCGGTGACGGCCGCGGTGGTCTCGGACATGCGACGCTACCGTCGGGGCTATGGAGCTCGACCTGGATCATGCCGCCACGACACCGCCGCGCCCCGAGGCGTTGGCGGCCTTCGAGTCGTACGCCCACTCGGCCAACGCCTCCGCGACCCATGCGCGCGGCCAGCGAGCCCGCCAGCGCGTCGAAGAGGCCCGCGAGCGCGTCGCGACGGCGCTCGGGTGCTCGCCGCACGAGGTCGTGTTCACCTCGGGCGGGACGGAAGCCGACAACCTCGCCGTCAAGGGTGTCATCTGGGCCGCCCGTGAGCGGGACCGATCGATCACCCCGCACCTGGTCACCACCGCGGTCGAGCATCCCGCGGTGCTCGAGCCCGCGCGGTGGTTGGCGGAGCGCGGTGAGGCGCGTCTGAGTGTGGTGCCCCCACAGCCGGACGGTCGCATCGCGATCGAGCGGGTGCTGGACGCGGTCACCTCGGATACGGCGCTCGTGAGCGTCATGACCGCCAACAACGAGTTGGGGGCCGTCAACGACATCCCCGGCCTCGCGGCCTCCCTGGCCGAGCGTGGCATCCCCCTGCACACCGACGCGGTCCAGGCCATCGCGACGCAGCCGGTGGACGTCTCCGCCTGGGGTGTCAGCGCGCTGGCGCTGTCCGCTCACAAGATCGGGGGACCGCAGGGTGTCGGGATCGCCGTGCTCGCGCGCGGTCTGCCGGTCGTGCCGCTCAGCCACGGCGGAGGACAGGACCGCGGGGTGCGGTCCGGCACGTTCGCGGTCGGCCTCGATGCCGCCTGTGGTGTGGCCTGCGAGGCGGCCGTGGCTGGGCGCTCGGAGCTCGCCGCGCGGCTGGTGGCCGCCACCGATCGCCTGGCGGCGGCCCTGACCGACCTCGAGGGGGTCACCCGCAACGGCCCACGCGACCCCGCCTGGCGGCTGCCCTCCCACCTCCATCTCTCACTCGACGGTGTGGACCCGGTCGCCCTCACCATCGCTCTGGACCGGGCGGAGATCGCCGCCTCCTCCGGCTCGGCCTGCGGTGCCGGTGCCGCGACCGAGTCACCGGTGCTCGCCGCGACCGGTACCGGTGGCACCCCCCTGCGGCTCAGCCTCGGCTGGACCACGACCGATGCCGAGATCGACGAAGCGATCGACCGCCTGACCGCGGTCCTGTCCACGTTGCTGCCGGGACGCCGCCGCACGCCGGTGGACGCCTGATGGCGCGCGTGCTCGTCGCGATGTCGGGCGGCGTCGACAGCGCCGTGGCTGCGGCCCTGCTCGTCGACCAGGGCCATGACGTCACCGGTGTCCACCTCAAGCTCGCCGATGTACCGCTCGACGATCAGGTGCCAGGTCACGGCTGCTGCACGCTGGATGATGCACAGGACGCCCGGCGAGCCGCGCAGGTCCTGGGGATCCCGTTCTACGTCATCGACCTGACCGAGACCTTCGTCCGCGAGGTACAGGAGCCGTTCACCGCCGCCTACGCGGCGGGCGTGACACCCAACCCCTGTGTGACGTGCAACGAGCGGGTCAAGTACGCGGCACTGCTGGAGCGGGCGCTCGCGCTCGGGTTCGGTGCCTTGGCGACCGGCCATCACGCCCGACTGCGCCGGGCCGGCGCGGTGGTGACCGAGGTCGGAGCGGGCGTCGATCTGGTGCGCGCGGTCGACAGCCGGAAGGACCAGTCCTACGTGCTCTACGTCGCCACCCAGGAGCAGCTCGCCCACACCCTCCTGCCCGTCGGTGAGCTGACCAAGGATCAGGTCCGGACCCTGGCCGACGAGCGTGGGCTCCGGGTCGCCTCCAAGCCGGACAGCTACGACGTCTGCTTCATCCCGGACGGCGACACGGCCGGCTACCTGGAGGAACGCATCCCGCGCGAGCCCGGTCCGATCGTCGATGAGCAGGGCCGCGAGTTGGGCCAGCACGGCGGCGTGTGGCGTTTCACCGTCGGCCAACGGCGCGGGCTCGGCCTCGACCACCACGAGCGCCGCTTCGTGACCGACCTCGACGCAGCCACGCGCACGGTCCGCGTGGGCCCTCGCGAGGACCTCGCCTGCCGCTGGGCCGAGGTGGCGTCGCCGAACTGGACGCGCGGTACACAGCCGACGGGTGACGTGCGGGCCCAGATCCGGGCGCACGGGCGCAGCGTGCCGGCACGGCTGACCATGGGTGACGCCGGACGGGTCCGCATCGAACTGGACGAGCCGGTGCACGGGCTGGCGCTGGGGCAGGCTGCGGTGGTGTACACCGCGAACGACCGGATCTGCCTGGGCGGCGGACGGGTCGTGGCCGCCGACCGGCCGGCCGGGCTCCCGTTGGCGACCACCGTCGGCTGACGGTGAGGCTGGGGTCCTGGTTCTCGGCCAGCCACCCGACCATCTGTGGGTAGAAGCAGCGAGGCGTCCGCAGGTTCTCGTCGTGCCGGGGCTGTCTTCGCCCCGATCGGCTCCGAGGTGACGAGAAACGGCGAGGTGCCCGCAGGTTCTCGTGATCGCGCTGCACGGACCGGCCACCGAAGCTTCTGTAGCCTGCGTCGCTCGGAGCGCCATCACCGGTGCGGCGCACGTCCCTGGAGGTCACGGTGCCCGAGCACCCCCCGGTCCCGACCCAGCGCACCGAGGCACGCACCCGTCACGACGAGCTGTCGCGGACGATCCGCGACGCCCGCTACCGCTACTACGTGCTGTCCGATCCACGCCTCGCCGACGCGGAGTTCGACGCGCTCCTAGGGGAGCTCGAGGCGATCGAGGAGGCACACCCCGATCTGCGCACCGCCACCTCGCCGACGCAGCAGGTCGGTGCGCCGGTCGACACGGCCTTCCCGCCGGTCGAGCATCCGGAGCCGATGCTCAGCCTCGACAACGCGTTCTCGCGTGATGAGTTGGAGGCGTGGACAGCCAGGGTCGAACGTGGACTCGGCGATGACGCCGGCGCCGTGCACTACGGCTGCGAGCTCAAGATCGACGGGGTCGCGATCGACCTGGTCTATCGCGACGGGGTGCTGACCTCCGCGGCGACCCGCGGTGACGGCACGGTGGGTGAGGACGTCACGCCACAGGTCTCGACGATCGAGGGGGTGCCGTACCGCCTGGAGCTCGATCCGCCGCCCGCGCTGCTCGAGGTCCGCGGCGAGGTCTACTACCCCCTCGAGGCGTTCGAGGAGATGAACGAGGACCGGATCGAGCGGGGCGAGGCCGCGTTCATGAACCCGCGGAACGCCGCGTCCGGTGCGCTCCGCCAGAAGGATCCCGAGGTCACCCGCCGGCGTCCGCTCGCGGTGTGGTGTCACGGCCTGGGCGCCGTCGAGGGCATCTCCTTCGCGACCCACACCGAGGCGATGCGGGTCCTCGGTGACGCGGGGCTCCCTGTCGCCGTCGAACGTGAAATCGTCGACGAGTTGGAGGCCGTCTGGGACTACGTGCAGCGCTGGACCGCCGCCCGGCACGACGTCAGCTACGAGATCGACGGCGTCGTCGTCAAGCTCGACGATCTCGCACAGCGCGAACGGCTCGGGTTCACCGCCCGGGCACCGCGCTGGGCGATCGCCTACAAGATGCCGCCCGTCGAGCAGGCCACGACGCTCCGGGCCATCGAGGTCAACATCGGACGCACCGGCAAGGCGACCCCCTACGCCGTCCTCGAGCCGGTGCAGGTCGGCGGAACGACCATCACCTCCGCCACGCTGCACAACGAGATCCAGGTCCGGGCCAAGGACGTTCGGCCCGGCGACCGCGTCCTCGTCAGGCGGGCCGGCGACGTGATCCCCGAGGTGGTCGGACCGGTGCTGAGCGAGCGCCCCGACGGCACCGAGGCGTGGTCGATGCCGCGGGACTGTCCGTTCTGTGGCCAACCGCTCGTGCGACCGGAGGATGAGGCACACCACTTCTGCGAGAACGTCGACTGCCCCAACCGGCTGCGCGGCTCGCTGGAGCACCTGGCTTCCCGCTCGGCGTTGGACATCGAGGGGCTGGGGGAGCAGACCGTCGAGCTGCTCCTCTCGGAGGGCCTGGTCGCCGACCTGGCGGATGTCTTCCGGTTGCCGGAGCGGCGGGACGAGCTGTTCGCGCTGGAGAAGTGGGGCGAGAAGCGGGTGGACAACCTGCTGGCCGGCATCGAGGAGGGGCGGCAGCGGCCGCTCGATCGTGTGCTCGTCGCTCTGAACATCCGCCACCTCGGTCCGACCTACGCCAAGGCGTTGGTCCGGGCACTGCCGAGCCTCCAGGCGATCCGCGACGCGGACCCGGAGACGCTCGAGGCGATCGAGGGCGTCGGACCCGTCATCGCCCGGTCCGTGCATCACTGGTTCGCCACGCCGCGTAACGCCCAGTTGGTCGATGACCTCATCGAACTCGGCATCACCACCGCCGCCGAGGTGTCCGAGGGGGACGGCGAGGTCGATCCGAGCCTGCTGGAGGGGTGGACCGTGGTGGTCACGGGCACGCTGGAAGGGTTCACGAGGGATGCGGCCCGTGAGGCGTTGGAGACGCGCGGTGCCAAGGTGACCGGCAGCGTGTCGGGGAAGACCTCGGTCGTGGTCGCCGGGGCGGAGGCGGGCTCCAAGCTCGACAAGGCGCACTCCCTCGGGGTCCCGGTCGCGGATGAGGAGGCCTTCGTCCACCTCCTCGAGCACGGTGGGTTGCCGGATGGCACCTGAGCCGCCGCGGTTCGATCCGGACACCTACCCGGGTCGCCGGCCCGGAGGATCGGTGCTCGTCACCGACGAGGCCGAGGTCGAGGTCTCGGTCGCCGGCGACGAGCCGGCGCTGCCCGGCCCGCGTGACCTGCGCTGGTCCGTCGCCTACGGCGCGAACGCCGATCCGGAGCGGCTGCGCGACAAGGGACTGACGGCTGCGGGAGCGCTGCTCCTGCCGGCGGTGGTGGTCGGTTGGGTGACCGCCTTCGAGCAGCGCCGCACGGGCTACGGCTCCGTGCCGCTCACCCTCGTCCCGTCGCCGGGGATGCGGCGGCACACGTGGGTGCTCGGCGTCCCGGCCACCGTGCTCGAGGAGCTGGACCGCACCGAAGGGCGGGCGCCAGGTGGTGCCCCGTCGGTTCTCGACCCGACGGCGGGCAGTGCGCGGTACGCGCCGCCCGGCGCCTACCAGCTCGGTCACGTCGGCCGGGTGGAGGTGGCGGGCGGGTGGGTGCTACCCGACGCCCTGGCCTACCTCCCGGGGCCGGCGACCCGGGTCCAGGTCTCCGGGGGTTCCTGGCGGACCTGGCCGGAGTCGGACCAGGCTGCGGCCCGGGCGCACCTGGAGGCCGGGGGCCCGAGCGAGCAGGTACCAGCGGTCACCGCACCGGTGCTCGGAGCATGGCCCGAGACCCCGCTGGTCAGGGCCTGAGCATGGCCGGGTGGAGACGTTCGGCTGCGCCGCGGCGGTAGAGGCGTGCAGGACGTCCGCCCTCCGGTCCTGGGCTCGCGATCCGGCCGGTCGCAACGACGAAGTCACGGGCGCTCATCACCTTCCGACGGAAGTTGGCCGGATCCAGCTGGACCCCCCAGATCGCTTCGTAGACCCGTCGGAGCTCCGCCAGGGCGAACGGCTCGGCCACGAACGCGGTCGCGAGCGAGGTGTACTCGAGTTTCGAGCGCGCCCGCTCGATCGCATCCGGCACGATCCGCGCGTGGTCGTAGGCCAGCTCCGGTCCGCTCCCACGCAGGAGCACCGTGGCGTCGAAGAGGCGTGCCCGCGGATCCGTTGGCGGCGCCGCGGTCGTCGGTGTCAACGCCAGGTAGGCGACGGAGACCACCCGGCCGCCGGGATCACGGGCCGGATCCCCGTAGGTGCGGAGCTGTTCCAGGTGTGCGTTCGGGGCCGCGATGCCGGCTAGCTCCGCGAGGGCGCGGTGAGCGGTCTCGTCGAGGCTCTCGTCGTCCCGGACGCGGCGGCCCGGAAGCGCCCAGCGGCCGGCGAGCTCCGGTGGCTCGGGTTCGACCAGCACCAGCTGCAGGCTGCCGTCCAGGATCGTCAGCAGTGCCACGTCCACCGCGACCGCGCAGGTGGAGACCGGTGCGGACACCGACGGACGCGCGGTCACCGTGCTACGACGTCCACGCCGGCAGCACGCATGGCCTCAACGGCCGCCTCGCCGTCACCTTCCTGGAGCTCGACCATCCGCGTCATCGCCCGTGGCAGGATCACCTCGAGGTCGTGGCGCCGCGCGTCGAGCGCCGTCTCCTTCACGCAGACGTCACCGGCGAGGCCCGTGACGACCACTCGGCTGACCCCAGCCCGCTCGAGCAGCGTGCCGAGCTCGGTGGCGGACTCCTGCCCGCTGACCGGGTCGCGGACCGAGAACGCGGAGTAGCCGTCCCCCCCGTCGACGCCCTTCTTCACCACGGGGGCGTCGTCGACGACCTCGAGCTCCGGATGGAGTTCCGCGCCCCAGGTGCCCTGGACGCAGTGCACGGGCCAGGTCCCGCCGTCGATCTCGAAGTGGGGTGTCCGTGGCGGATGCCAATCCTGGGTGTAGATCACCGGCGCGTCGCTGGACAGCGCCTCGGCGATCTCCTGGTCGATCAGCGGGACGACGTCCTCGCCGTCGGTGACGTAGAGGTTCCCCTCGGGGTCGGCGAAGTCGTTCTGGACGTCGACCACCAGCAACGCGGTGCGGCCGTCGTAGCGCTCGGAGCCTCCCGTGGAACGGGTCGTATCGGTCATCACAGTTCCTCCTCGATCGACCATGCCGGCTCACCTGGCTCGAGTGAACGCGCCGGACCGGCGAGTTCGCTCATCGCGGTGCGGTGATGTTCACGGATCTCGGCGAGGGTGGGGTCGTGGACCCGCTCGCCGTCGATCAGCACGGGTACCTGCAGTGGGCGCTCGTTGTCAGCGGCACTCGATCCCCACGGGCGCACCGGCTCGGCGACGGCGATGCCGTCGACCCGCCGGCGGAACGCGGCCTTGCGGCCGCCGACGGTGGCCTTGTCCCCGCCGGCCTTGGCGACCGGTGCCAGCGGGGCATCGGGCCCTTCGGCGCGGGCGACGAGCTTGTAGACGAACCCAGCGGTCGGTGCACCGCTGCCCATCACGAGCTTCGTGCCGACCCCGAACGCGTCGATGGGCGCGTCGGTCAGCTCGGCGATCCGATACTCATCGAGGTCGCCGGACGTCACGATGCGGGCGCGGGTCGCACCGGCGGCGTCCAGTTGCGCGCGAGCGTCCCGAGCCGCCGTCGCGAGATCCCCCGAGTCGATCCGGATCCCCCCGAGCTCGCTGCCGGCGACCTCGAGAGCACGGGCGATCCCCCGTGCGGTGTCGTAGGTGTCGACCAGGATGGTCGTTCCGGGCCCGGCGGCGTCCACCTGCGCCTGGAAGGCCGTGGTCTCGTCGTCATGCAGCAGGACGAAGGCGTGCGCGGTCGTCCCGAGCGTCGGGATGCCGTGACGTGCTCCGGCCTCCAGGTTGGAGGTCCCGTCGAAGCCGGCGATGAACGCGGCACGGGCCGCGGCGACGGCGGCTTCCTCATGGGTCCTCCGGCCGCCGAACTCGAGCAGGCCACGACCTGCGGCAGCGCCGACGATCCGTGCGGCGGCCGACGCGATCGCCGAGTCGTGGTTGAGGACGCTGAGGACGAGCGTCTCGAGGAGGACCGCCTCGCCGAACGTCGCGGAGACCGAGAGCACCGGGGAGTCCGCGACGTAGAGCTCGCCCTCCGGGTAGGCGTGGAGATCGCCCTGGAAGCGGTAGGTCGAGAGCCAGTCGAGCGTGGCGGGCCCGACGATCCCGTCGTCGTCGAGAGCGGCGAGCGTGTCGTCCTCGAAGCGGAACTCGGCGAGCTGGTCGAGGAGCCGTCCGAGGCCTGCGACGACGCCGTAGCGACGTCCGGCTGGGAGGGAGCGGGCGAAGACCTCGAACACGGTGGGCCGATCGGCGATCCCCGCCTTGCGTGCCGCGTCGAGCATCGTGAACTCGTAGCGGTCGGTGAGAAGTGCGGTGGTCACGATGACCTCACCAGGGTGGACGACGGGGTCGCGGGTAGCGAGCACGGCAGTTCTGGTCACTCTGACCGTAACTGGTGCCGGCCGGGGTTCCAACCGACGACCGGGTCGAGCGCCCCCGCCAGGCATGCTGAGCTCGCCGATAACGTGCGTTGAACGCACACGACGGGCGTCGAAGGTCCGGTCGTCGCTTCGACCCGCGCTGATCCGCACGGCGTGATCCTCGGTACCGCTTTCGTGTTCGTGACGCTGCTGCTGTGGGGCCTCGGTCCGGCGCTGCTGGCGGTGCTCATCTCCACCTCCGTGGGTGAGCTGGTCCGTGGCCTGTTCGAGGGCCGCTCGCTGTGGAGTGCCATCGGTTCCGATCTCGCCTGGAATGATCACCACCGGTGCCGTACTCGCGATCGCCCCACTCGTGGCCGTCGTCGTCAGCGTCCACTGGGGGTTCCTGCCGCTGCTGCTCCTCCCGCTCTACCTCCTGTGGGCCACCGCGTCCCTCGCGCTCGCGCTCGAGCAGCGTGGGCTGACGGATGGGCTGACCGGGCTGGCCAACCGCGCCGGGCTCGCACGTCAGGTGTCATCGGTGGTCGCCGAGGGGGTGGGGCGTGGGTCGGTCGCGCTGTGCCTGATGGACCTCGACCGCTCCAAGGAGGTCAACGACACCCTCGGGCACACGGTGGGGACCAGCTGCTGCAGGCGGTCGCCGGTCGCCTCGAAGGGACGTGTCGGGACGCCGACCTGGTCGCCCGTCTCGGGGGTGACGAGGTGAAGATCGACAGCACGTTCGTGGGTGACCTCGATGCCGGCCGTACCGCCGACCGGGCGATCGTCCGGGCCGTGATCGACCTGGCCAAGGCCTGCGGGCTCCGCACCATCGCCGAGGGGGTGGAGTCGCGGGCTCAGCACGAGCTCTTGGCCAGCCTCGGCCGTGACGCGATCCAGGGGTGGCTGGTGGCGGCGGCCATGCCCGCGGACGACCTGGATCGCTGGCGGCAGGAGCACGGGCAGCGCCGGACGCGGATCGGGTCCACTATCGCGGGCCGCTAGCCTCCGTCTGTGGCGGCTGCGTGCCTGAACCGTCATCGCCGCTCCCGTGCTCCACGCCTGCAGGAGGCCCCGTGGCACTGTCCGAAGACGAGGTCCGTCACGTCGCGCGCCTGGCCCGGCTGGCGCTGACCGATGACGAGATCGCCGCCCTCGTCCCCCAGCTCTCCGCGATCCTCGGGTACGCCGAGCAGGTCGGTGAGGTCGCGACCGAGGACGTCGCGCCGACCACGCACCCGTTCGCGCTCGCCGACGTCACGCGTGCCGACGAGCGGCGCCCCTCGTTGCCGCGGGAGGCGATCCTCGCCGGTGCCCCGCAGGTCGAACAGGACCGGTTCGCGGTCCCGCGCATCGTCGCGGAGGAGGGCTGAGGTGGCGCTCCTGACCGAGCTCACGGCCACGCAGTTGGCAGCGCGCCTCTCCGCGCGCGAGGTCTCCGCCCGGCAGGTCGTGGACGCCTACCTGGAGCGCATCGCCGCCGTGGACGGTGTCGTCGCCGACGGTGAGGTCTGGATGGCCAAGCCGGCCGAGGGGTTGGGCGCGGACGAGCCGCATGCCTACCTCGCCGTCACCGCGGCTGCGGCCAGGGCACAGGCCGATGACATCGATGCTCGGCGGAGCGCCGGTGAGGAACTCGGCCCGCTGGCCGGTGTGCCGCTGGCGCTCAAGGACGTCCTCACCATGACGGGGGCGCCGACGACCTGTGGCTCACGCATGCTCGAGGGCTGGGTCCCCCCCTACGACAGCACGGTGACCGCACGGCTGCGTGAGGCGGACATCGTCATCCTCGGCAAGACCAACATGGACGAGTTCGCGATGGGCTCGTCGACGGAGAACTCCGCCTTCGGCGACACCCGGAACCCGTGGGACCTCGACCGGGTACCCGGCGGATCCTCCGGGGGCTCCGCCGCAGCCGTTGCCGCGCTCCTCGCGCCCCTGGCGATCGGAACGGACACCGGAGGTTCGATCCGGCAGCCGGCGGCACTCACCGGCCTGGTCGGTGCCAAGCCGACCTACGGCACGATGTCGCGGTACGGCCTGGTGGCCTTCGCCTCGTCGCTCGACCAGGCCGGCCCGCTGGCCCGGACCGTCGAGGACGCCGTGCGTCTGCAGACGCTGACCTGGGGACACGACCCGCGCGATGCGACCTCGGTGCCCGGCGAGGTCCCCGACCTCCTCTCCGGCTTGCGCGACGGCGTCGCCGGCCTGAAGGTCGGCGTCGTCCGAGAGCTCCAGGGCGCGGGGTACGAACCCGGCGTCCAGACGGTCTTCGACGCCTCACTGGCACGCCTCGCGGAACTCGGTGCGGAGATCGTCGAGGCATCGTTGCCCCACGCGGACTACGGACTGCCGGCCTACTACCTCATCGCACCCTCGGAGGCGTCGTCCAACCTGGCCCGCTTCGACGGCGTGCGCTACGGCCTCCGGGTCGACGCCCCGACCGCCGAGGAGATGAACGCCGCCACCCGCGCCGCCGGGTTCGGCCCCGAGGTCAAGCGCCGGATCATGATCGGGACCCACGCGCTCTCCAGCGGCTACTTCGATGCCTACTACCTGCAGGCCTCCAAGGTCCGCACCCTGATCGCCGCGGACTTCCGGACCGCGTTCGAGGACGTCGACGTCCTGGTCAGCCCGACCTCGCCGTCGGTCGCCTTCCCGTTGGGGGACAAGACCGACGATCCGATGGCCATGTACCTGAACGATGTCGCCACGGTGCCCGCTTCGCTCGCCGGGATCCCCGCGGTGTCCCTGCCCGCCGGGTTGGCCGGAGCGGTGGATGCGGCCGGCACGGCCCTGCCGGTCGGGCTCCAGATCATGGCGCCGCTCAAGCGTGACGACCTCATGTACCAGGTGGCGTGGGCCTTCGAGGAGGCGACCGGCTTCACGGCCGTCCCGTCGGGACCGCGCGCCGTGGCGACCGGGGAGGTGCGTTGATGTCGGCCGGACCGCTGCTGGGCGAGGACTGGGAGCTCGTGGTCGGGCTCGAGGTCCACGTCGAACTGCACACCAACACCAAGATGTGGTGTGGCTGCTCGACCGAGTTCGGGGACGAGCCCAACACCAACGTGTGCGAGGTCTGTACCGGCCAGCCCGGTGCACTGCCCGTCCCCAACGCCCGCGCCATCGAGGACGCGACCCTGCTCGGGTTGGCGCTCGGCGGCGGGGTCGCCGAGCGGTGCTGGTTCCACCGCAAGAACTACTTCTACCCCGACCTCGCCAAGAACTACCAGATCAGCCAGTACGACGTCCCGCTGATCCATGACGGCCACCTCGACGTCGAGGTGGAGCTCGCGGACGGGAGCGTCGAGACCCGCCGGGTCGGCATCGAGCGGCTCCACATGGAGGAGGACACGGGCAAGTCGTTGCATGTCGGTGACAGCGGCCGGCTGCACGGCGCCGAGCGGTCGTTGATCGATTACAACCGGTGTGGCATCCCACTGCTCGAGATCGTCTCGGATCCGGACATCCGTGACCCGGAGACGGCCCAGGCCTACCTGCGCGAGCTCCAGGCCATCGTCCGGGCGGTGGACGTCTCGGACGCCCGGATGGAACAGGGATCGATCCGCTGCGACGCCAACGTGTCCGTCCGCCGCTTCGGTGAGCCGCTGGGAACCCGCTGCGAGATCAAGAACCTCAACTCGGTCCGCTCGCTGGGCCGTGCCATCGCCTACGAGGCGAAGCGCCAGGTCGCCCTGCTCGAGGACGGGGGCACGGTCCGCTTGGAGACCCGTCACTGGGACGAGTCACGCGGCGTCACCGAGACCCTTCGGGTCAAGGAGTCGGTGACCGACTACCGGTACTTCCCTGACCCTGATCTGGTCGTCGTCGTCTCGCCACCGGAGAAGGTCGAGCAGGTCCGCGCACGCCTGCCCGAGCTCCCGACCGCGACGCGCGCACGGCTGGTGGCGGCCGGCGTGCCCCGCGAGCAGGCGGTCGCGCTGGTGGGCAGCGATGCCCTGCCGGTGTTCGACGAAGCGGTCGCCGCCGGGGCGGATCCGGCCGGGGCCGCGAACTGGCTCATCGGCGACGTCGCCGGGCAGCTCACCGCCGCCGAGCTCACGCTCGGCGAGAGTGGCTTCACGGGCGACCACCTCGCCGAGCTGCTCCGCCTGATCGACGACGGGACGCTGTCGACCAAGCTCGCCAAGCAGGTGCTGACCGGGGTCGTCGAAGCGCGCGGCGTCAAGGGACCGGCTGCGGTGGCCGAGGAGGCCGGGCTCCAGCAGGTCTCCGACGAAGGCGAGCTGCGCGCCATCGTCGAGCAGGTGGTCGCCGACAACGCCGGCACGGTCGAGGACATCCGCGGTGGGAACCAGAAGGCGATCGGCGCGCTGGTCGGCCAGGTGATGAAGGCCACCCGTGGACAGGCCGACCCGCGGAAGACGAACGAGCTGCTCCGCGAACTGATCGGCTGACGGCACCCGTCGGATCAGGTGGCCGGCAGCTCGATCCGTACGCGCAAGCCCCCGCCGGGGGCGTCCTCGAGCGCGATCGTCCCGCCGTGCGCGGCCACGATCCGCTCGACCGTGGCCAGGCCGAGGCCCGTTCCGGCCGACATGGTCTCCGCACCGCGGTGGAAGGCCGCGAGTACGGTGTCACGCTCCCACTCAGGGATCCCCGGTCCGTTGTCCGACACCGTCAGGACGACGGTTCCGTCGGTGCGTTCCCCGGTGATCTCCACCTCGGGGCGGCGGTCGTCGTTGACGTGCGTGAGCGCGTTGGAGAGCAGGTTCTGGACCACCTGCACCAGTCGCTCGCCGTCTCCGAGGACCGGCGGGATCCGACCGACCGTGACCCGTGCGTCGCTCGCTTCGATGGGGGCGGTGAGCCGTTCGACGGCCTCTGCGACCACGGCGTCCAGCTCGACCCGCGACGGCGTCCCGATCGTCCGCCCGGCGGAGGCGTAACGCAGCAGTTCCTCCACCAGTGTGTCGAGGCGGTGCGTGTTGGCGGCTGCGCGTTCCAGCAACTCGTCGGCGAGGTCCTCGGTCGCGCGCCCGTCGCGGACGATCTCGATCATCCCCTGGATGTTGGTCAGCGGTGCCCGAAGATCATGGGCAACCACCCCGGCGAAGCGCTCGAGCTCCTCGTTGCTGCGCTGCAGCTGCCGGTTCGCCTCGGTGAGCTGCGCGTTGGCCGCGCGTTGATCCTCGGTCGCCCGTGCGACCGCGAGCTCGGCCCGGTGCTTCGACGCAGCGGAGCTCCGGATCAGCGCAGCGGTGAGCACGGCCACCACCGCGCCGGCGATCAGGACCAGCCAGGGGAGCAGCCGCTCGGTCGTCGAGAGCGGCTCGGTCGGCCGCACCAGCTCGAGCGAGAAGGTGTGTCCGTCGAGCTCCACCTCATGGGTGACCGTCTCGTCCGCATCCACGTCGCCGACGGGCCGATCATCAGCGGCTACCAACCGGACCGCCTCGCTGGCGGCCGTCTCGCCGAGCAAGGTGAGATCGAGCACGACCGCTACCCAGGCCGGTGGTCTGTCATCGGACCGGCGGAGCGCCTCGACGATCAGCAGCTGCCCGCCGAGCTGCTCCTGCACCCCCGGGACCACGGCCGGTGCCTGCAGGACGCCATCGTCGGCATCCGCGGCGCTCAGGGCGCGGTCACAGGGACCACAGTCGGCCAAGGCGGACAGCGCGGTCTCGACGTCGTCGATCCCATGCCTGCCGTATCGCAGTACCAGCTCCTCGTCCGTGGCTCCCTCGAGGACGAGTACCCCGGCCACGCCGGGGAAGGCCACAGGGAACGGCCGCCCCTGGCCCGCGGTCTCAAGGAAGGTCCTGAACTCGCCCGCTGTGACCACGACCGACGCAGCCTCCAGGGAGGCGAAGCTCACGGCGAGATCTCCGGCGGCGTCGAGCTGGGTCTCGATCTCCCGGGTCGCCTCGTCGACGCGTTCGTCGATGCGCTCGTCGACCATCCCCTGGAGGAGTAGTTGGAGCCCACCGGCGCCGATCCCCGTGGCCAGGAGGATGGCGGCCCCAACGACGAGCGTTCCGCGCCAGCGGGTGGGTGGCACCTCGTCGGTGGCCACCGGATCGTCGTCTGGCTCTTGGGGCTCGGTTCGCAGCATCGCGGGTGCACTCCCGGTGGACGCTGGAAGGCCTTTCACGCGTCTCCCGGCGAGCCGACCCGTGTCGCCAGCATCCCAGAGGCGGAGGCGTGAGGCAACGACGCACCGGGTGAACGGGCTGGCCGCATCGGCGCCGTCGGCGCGACAGACGATAGCGTCGTTGGACGGGAGACGGCACGCCGTGCGGTCCACACCGGAAAGGGACCACGTGGCCTTCGATCACATCGTGGTCGGCTCGGGTTCGTCGGGTGCCGCTGTGGCTGCAGGCCTGGCGACGGAACCGGATACCTCGGTGCTCCTGCTCGAAGCCGGGCCACGTGACCGTGATCCCCGCATCCGTATCCCCGCGGCGGTGACGGACCTGTGGTTCGGCCCGCTGGACTGGTCGTACGTGACCACGCCACAGTCCGGTCTCGACGGTCGTGTGGATGCCTGGCCACGGGGGCGTGTGCTCGGTGGCTCCTCGTCGATCAACGCCATGATGTACGTGCGTGGCATGGCGGCGGACTACGACGCCTGGGCGGCCGGCGGCGCGACCGGGTGGGACGCTGCCGCGATGACCGAGACCTTCCGTGCGCTCGAGGACGACGCGCGAGGACCCGCCCCCCATCGTGGGGTCGGAGGGCCGGTCCGCATCGAGCAGCAGCGCTCCCCTCGGCCCGTCACCCAGGCGTTCCTCGACGCCTGCGAGGAGCTGGGTCTGCCCCGCGTGGCGGACTATCACGTCGACCTCGACGGCTGTGGGCTCACGGCGGTCACCCAACGGGCCGGCCGTCGGTGGTCGGCCGCCGATGCTTTCCTGCGCCAGCCGATGGCCGAACAGGGGTCCGCGCTGACGGTGCGTACCGGCGTCGAGGTGGTACGGGTCGTGATCGAGCAGGGACGGGCCGTTGGGGTCGAGGTCATCGTCGACGGCCGTCTCCGTTCCGCCCGCGCCACCCGCGAGGTGGTCCTGAGCGCCGGCACGATCGCGAGCCCCATGCTCCTGCAACGTTCCGGGATCGGTCCGGCCGAGGAGTTGAGCGAGCTCGGCATCGAGGTCGTGGCCGACCGCCCGGCGGTGGGCCAGAACCTCCAGGACCACGTCACCAGCGGCATCATCGCCCGGACCGCCGGGGGCAGCCTCCACGGCGCGGATCGGGATCCGCGAGCGCTCCTACGCTGGCTGCGCCGTCACGACGGGCCGCTCACCTCCAACCTCGGGGAAGCGGTCGCGTTCCTGCGGACCCGCGATGGCGAACTCCCGGACATCGAGCTCTTCACCATCCCCTCCGCTACGAAGGATCACGGGCGCGTCCGGTTCCCCCATCACGGGCTCACGATCGGTGCGATCCTGCTCAGACCGCACAGCCGTGGTCGGGTCTCGCTGGCGGCAGACCCGATGGGCCCACCGCGGATCGACCCGGGGACCTTCAGCGACCCCGAGGGCGAGGATCTCGCACGGCTGGTCGACGGGGTCGCGTTCGCCCAGCGACTCGTCACGGACACGACGGCGCTCGGGGGTGTCGTCGAACGCCTGGTCGATCCGCCGGCGCTCCTGCCGGACCGCGAGGCCATCGCCGCGCACATCCGTGCCACCGCCCAGACGCTCTACCACCCCGTGGGCACCTGCCGCATGGGCAGCGACAGCGATGCGGTGGTCGACCCGGAGTTGCGCGTCATCGGTGTCGACGGGCTGCGGGTGGTCGACGCATCGGTGATGCCGACCCTGGTCCGTGGACACACGCATGCCCCGGCTCTGGCCATCGGGATGCGTGGTGCGGAACTCATCGCCAGGGCCTGGCGTCGGGGCGAGCCCGGCGGGCAGCATCCGGACGAGCCTGGTGGAGGGCATCTCGGCGTTGGTCGCGTACCCTCGCGCGATGTCGCCGACGGGATGTGAGGACCCACGTGGTGTTGGAGCGGATCGATGACCCGGAGGCGCTGCGCGCCGTCCCGGAGGCCGATCTCCCGGTGCTGGCCGAGGAGCTACGGCACGCCATCATCGAGGCGGTCTCCCAGGTCGGAGGCCATCTCGGATCGAACCTCGGCGTGGTCGAGCTGACGATCGCGCTGCACCGCGTGTTCGACTCCCCGCGCGACCTGATCGTGTGGGACACCGGGCACCAGGCGTACGTCCACAAGATGCTGACGGGTCGCCGTGATGCGTTCACGACGCTGCGGCAGGCCGGGGGACTGTCCGGCTACCCGTCGCGCGAGGAGTCCCCCCACGACCTGGTCGAGAACAGCCACGCCTCCACGGCGTTGTCGTGGGTCTCGGGGCTCGCACGGGGTCAGTCGGACCTCCCCCTAAAAGAGCGACGGCGCCTGGTCGCGGTCGTGGGGGACGGTGCGCTGACGGGCGGTATGTCCTACGAGGCGCTCAACAACCTCGGACACCACCAGCTCCCCGCCATCATCGTGCTCAACGACAACGGCCGGTCGTACGCGGAGACGGTGAGCCGGCTCTCCGAGCGGGTCGCGGATCTCCGCAGCGACCCCCGCTACCGGACGTTGCGGGAGCGCATCGACCAGACGCTGGCCCGACTGCCGTTCGTCGAGCGGCTGACCGACGCGGGCCTCGAGGCGATCAAGTCGGCGATCTCCGAGGCACCCGCCCTGCAGTCGTTCGTCGAGGCGCTCGGGGTGCGTTACCTCGGTCCCTACGACGGCCACGACCATGCCAAGCTCGAGCACGCTCTGACCCACGCGGCGCGGCTGCACACGCCGGTGCTGGTGCACGTCCTCACCCAGAAGGGGAAGGGCTACGCCCCGGCTGAGACCGACCCCGAGAAGAAGCTGCACGACACCTCGGCCTTCGACGTCGCGACCGGCCGAGCCAACGGTGGCGGATCCCGTCGCAAGTGGACGGCGGCGTTCGGGGCGTCCCTGCTCGATCTGGCCGAGGAGCGCGAGGACCTCGTCGCGATCACGGCCGCGATGCCGGGCTCCACGGGTCTGCTCCCGCTCGCTTCGCGTCACCCGCACCAGGTGATCGACGTCGGGATCGCCGAGCAGCACGCCACCACCTCGGCGGCCGGGCTCGCGCACGCGGGCAAGCTCCCGGTCGTCGCCGTGTACTCCACCTTCTTCTCGCGCGCCTTCGACCAGGCCAACCTGGACGTCGGGCTGCACGATGAACACGTGCTGTTCGTGCTCGACCGTGCCGGCGTGACCGGCGATGACGGTCCGAGTCACCACGGCATCCTCGATCTCGCCCTCGGGTTGCGCATCGCGGCGATGACCGTGCTCGTCCCGTCGTGCGAGGAGGACCTCGACGCGCTCCTGCGGAGCGCCGCCGAGGTCGAGGGGCCGGTGCTGCTGCGCTTCCCGAAGGGCTCGGTGATCACCGCCGCGGACCTCGGGTTCGAGCCGTCGTCCGAGCCGGATCTGGGGCTGTCAGCCCGGACGCTTCGGGACGGATCCGACGTGTGTCTCCTGGCCATCGGCGATCGCGCCCAGGCGGCGCTGGAGGCGGCGGAGATCCTCGCCGAGGGCGGGTACGAGGCCTCGGTGTGGGATGTGCGGAGCGTCCGCCCGGCGGATCCGGTGATGCTGGCCGCCGCGACCGAGGCGCCCTTGGTGGTCACGGTCGAGAACGGGGTCGTCGGTGGTGGCGCCGGCTCGGAGTTGACGGATCGGATCGTGGAGCGTGCCGGCGTGCGGCATGCCCCGCCGGTGCTCCGTCTCGGGGTTCCGGCGGCCTACCTGCCCCACGGATCGCCGGAGCGGATCCTCGCGGAGCTCGGGCTCGACGGTGCCGGTATCGCGGCTGCCACGCGCAAGGCGCTCACCGACGAGCGCTGAGGGCCATGGACCCTCGGAACGTGCGCCTGTGACCGGCACGATTTGACCACTGGCCGGAGACGCGCAACTATCCGTGTACCCGTCGGGTCACCGTCGGGTGGATGGACCGAAGTGGAGTGGACGTGCTGCGGGACCTGGGCATCGAGGTGGGCGCCACCGGGCGTCCACGCGGTCGTGTCCTGGTCGTCGTTCCGTAGCGCGTGCTCGCTCCCGAGCACGCGCGAACCTCCCGTATCCCGGGAGGTTCTCTCGTAGGAGGGGGCGGCTGACCCGCGGAGGATGCCGTGGGCGGGCAGGAGAGAGAGGCCAAACAGATGGAGATCACCGGGGCGCAGGCCGTGATGAAGAGCCTCGAGGCGCTCGGCGTCGACACCGTGTTCGGGTACCCGGGGGGAGCGATCCTGCCGGCGTACGACCCGCTCATCGATGCCAGCTTCGAGCACATCCTCGTACGGCACGAGCAGGGCGCCATCCACATGGCCGAGGGCTACGCGCACGCGACCAACCGGGTAGGCGTCTGCATCGTCACCTCGGGTCCCGCCGCGACCAACCTGACGACGGGTCTCGCCGATGCCATGATGGACTCCATCCCCGTGCTGGCGATCACCGGCCAGGTAGCGAGCACCGCCATCGGATCGGATGCCTTCCAGGAGGCGGACGTGACCGGCATCACGATGCCGATCACCAAGCACAACGAGCTGGTCCGCCAGGTCGAACGGATCCCCGAGGCCATCAAGGAGGCGTTCCACGTCGCGCGGAGCGGCCGTCCCGGGCCCGTGCTCATCGACCTCCCGAAGGACATCTTGAACCAGACCTTCGAGTGGCACTGGGACGACGCGGTCGACCTCCCCGGGTACAAGCCGACCGTCCGGGGTCACGGACGGATGGTGCGCGAGGCCCTGGAGTTGATCGCCACGGCCGAGCGTCCGGTCATCTACGCCGGTGGGGGACTGGTCCGCGCGCGGGCCGCCGAGGAGTTGGAGCGGTTCGCGACCTGCCTCGGCCTCCCGGTCGTCACCACACTGATGGCGCGCGGCGTCCTGCCGGACGATCACGAGCTGTTCGTCGGGATGCCCGGCATGCACGGTCACTACGCCGGCGTCTGGGCCCTGCAGGAGACCGATCTGCTGGTCACGCTCGGGGCCCGGTTCGATGACCGGGTCACGGGCAAGCTGTCCGCCTTCGCCCCGCACGCCAAGGTGATCCACGTCGATGTCGACCCGGCCGAGATCGGGAAGAACCGCGCCGTCGACGTCCCGATCGTCGGGGACGTCAAGGTCGTCCTGGAGCAGTTGCTCCGGGTGCTCGACGACAAGGAGGCCAAGGGGTCACTCGCCGAACTGGTCCCGGAGACGACCGTCTGGCGAGAGCACCTGGCAGACCTGAAGCGTGACCACCCGCTGCGGGTCGAGCAGCCGGAGGCCGGCGTGTTGAAGCCCCAGTCGGCGATCCGTGCGGTCTACGACACCTGGGGCGACGACGCGGTGTACGTCGCCGGTGTCGGCCAACACCAGATGTGGGCGGCACAGGTGATCCCCTACAGCCGGGCCGGTCAGTGGATCAACTCCGGGGGGCTCGGAACGATGGGCTTCGCCGTCCCGGCCGCCATCGGCGCCAAGGCCGGGGTCGGGCGCGACGTGCCCGTCGTCGCCATCGATGGCGACGGTTGCTTCCAGATGACGTTCCAGGAGATCGCCTCCGCCGTCCAGCACGACATCCCGGTGACCTTCGTCGTGATCAACAACGGCTACCTCGGGATGGTCCGTCAGTGGCAGGCCCTGTTCTACGAGGACCGCCTCTCGCAGGTCAGCCTCCCCCAGGACCTGCCCGACCTGATGAAGCTGGCGGATGCCTACGGGATCCCCGGGTTCCGGATCGACCGCTACGAGGACCTGCACACCACGCTGGAGAAGGCCCACGCGATCACCGACCAGCCCGTGCTCGTCGAGTGCCGGGTGGATCCGGACGAGATGGTGTTCCCGATGGTGCCGGCTGGCGCCAGCAACGACGAGGTCCTGGAGTCGACCGAGGAGTGGTACGCCCGAGTCGCCGAGAAGAAGGTCTGAGAGGACGCGCCGTGAACGACCGCCACACGCTGTCCGTGCTCGTCGAGAACAAGCCCGGTGTGCTCACGCGCATCGCCGGCATGTTCGCGCGGCGCGGCTACAACATCCACTCCCTGGCCGTCGGCCCGACCGACGATGAACGGATCTCGCGCCTGACGATCGTCGTCGGGACCGAGGCCGTGCAGCTCGAGCAGATCACCAAGCAGCTCAACAAGCTGGTGCACGTGCTGAAGATCGTCGAGCTCGACGAGGACAGCTCCGTCGAGCGCGAGATGCAGCTCGTCAAGGTCAACGCCGACCCGGTGGTCCGGTCACAGATCATCGAGATCGCCGAGGTCTTCCGCGCGAAGATCGTCGACGTCGACCACGACTCGATCACCGTCGAGGTCGCCGGGAACCCCGGCAAGCTGGCTGCCATGGTCGAACTGCTCGAGCCGTACGGCATCCGTGAGATGGTGCGCAGCGGCACGATCGCCCTGGCGCGCGGAACGCGGTCCATCACGGACGGCTCCAAGCTCCGGATGCGTCGGGCGTCCTGAACCGCACCGACCACCCGCGGGACAGGGGGCAGCACGTGGCATCCGAGACGACGAGCGCGCCGGCGATGGCACCGCCGGGGGCGGCCCTGCCGCCGGAACGCCTGCTGCTGGGGCCGGGCCCGTCGCCGGTGCACAGGGACGTGCTGGCCGCGCAGTCGCGGGGGATGGTGGGCCACCTCGATCCATGGTTCCTGGAGGCCGCCGACCAGATCGCCGACATGCTCCGAGCGCTGTTCCGCACGGAGAACCGTCTGACCTTCGCCGTCTCCGGCACCGGGAGCGCTGGTATGGAGGCGGCGGTCGTCAACGTCGTCGAGCCGGGCGAGACCGTGATCGTCGGGGTCAACGGGGTCTTCGGCGCCCGCCTGGCCGATACGGCCCGACGGGTCGGTGCGGAGGTCGTCACGCTCGAAGAGCCCTGGGGGCGCACGATCCCCACCGACCGGGTCGCCGAGGCGGTCGCCGACCATCCCGACGCTCGGGCCGTGGCACTCGTCCATGCGGAGACCTCGACCGGCGCCCACCAGCCGCTCGAAGAGATCGGTGCGTTGCTGGCCGAGACCCCGACCCTGTTCATCGTGGACAGCGTCACCGGGCTCGGAGGGGTCCCCCTCGAGGTGGACGCGTGGAACCTCGACGTCGTCTACAGCGGGACGCAGAAATGCCTGTCCGTCCCTCCCGGTCTGGCCCCCATCACGTTCAGTGCCAAGGCCGAGCAGGTCATCGACCGACGTACGACCCCGGTGGCCTCCTGGTACCTCGACGTCACGGCGATCCGGCGGTACTGGGGGGCCGAGCGGACCTACCACCACACCGCACCGATCAGCGCACTGCTCGGGCTCCACGAGGGCCTGCGGCGGGTGCTGACCGAGGGTCTGGAGGCACGCTGGGCGCGACATGCGGAGGTCGGAGCGCTGTTCCAGGAGCATGTGCAGGACCGTGATGCCGTGCTCTTGGCCGAGCCCGGGCATCGGCTCCCACAGCTCACCACGCTCGCCTGGCCCGATGGTGTCGACGAGGCCGCGCTGCGTGCCGGCCTCCTGAGCGATCACGGGATCGAGGTCGGAGGAGGACTCGGCCCCTTCGCAGGACGAGCATGGCGGGTCGGCCTCATGGGCGAGGGTGCGACCCACGCCACCGTCGATCGTCTGCTCCTGGCCGTGGACGAGCTCCTTGAGGCGAGCGCCTCCTGACGCCCCGGGCGGAGCGTCTACGCTCGGTCCCATGGCGCGCGCGAACCTCCCTTGGCGATGGCGGCTGATCGCTGCCGTGGCCGGCGTGCTCGTCCGGGTCCTGCGCTGGCGGATCGATGTCCGCGGTCTCGAGCACGTTCCCCGGACCGGTGGTGTGGTGCTGGCGTTCAACCACCACTCCTACCTCGACTTCGTCATGGTGGGCTGGCCCGTCGTCCGCACGTTGCGTCTCCCGATGCGGTTCCTGGCCAAGCAGGAGATCTGGGAGAGCCGGAAGGTCGGCTGGGTCGTGCGCTGGGCGAAGGCGATCCCCGTCGACCGTGGCTCGGAGGAACGTCGTGCGGCCGCGTTCGACGCCGCCACCGAGGCCCTGGCTGCCGGTGGCGTGGTGGCGGTCGCCCCGGAACAGACCATCTCCGCCTCCTACGAGCTCCTCCCGCTGCGGACCGGGGCAGCTCGCATGGCCCAGCGAGCCGGTGTCCCGATCGTGCCCGTGGCCGGCTGGGGGACCCAGCGCGTGCTGACCAAGGGGCAGCCCAAGCGTCTCGAGCGCAGACTGCCGGTCAGCGTGCGCTTCGGGGAGCCGCTCACGGTCGGCCCGGACGAGGACGTGGTCGCTGCTACCGACGGACTCGCCGCGCGCATGACGACGCTGCTGCACGAGACCCAGGAGGACTACCCGGACGGGTCCCCGCCCGGTGCCCGGTGGGTACCGGCTCGGCTCGGAGGGGGAGCGCCCTCACACGCGCAGGTGCTGCGGGAGCAGCGTGAGCGGGAACGGGGGTGGAACGGGGGCACCGCCGGCTCCTGAGGGTGACGTCGTCCCGATGGCCACCTTCCTCCCGGTCGGTCTCCGGGGTGGGGCGGGTAGCGTGCCACCTCCCGCAGGGCATGGCGACGCGTCGGAGGGGGAGGGCGTGGCAGGCGGTGCAGACCGAAGCGATCCGATACCGGGGCTCGAGCCCTCCCGGCGTCGCTGGTACGCGTTCCTCGTCGTCCTCGCCATCGTGCTGGGTGTCGCGCTGGCGACCACGATGGTCCCGCGCACGCTCGTCACCGGTGAGACGGAACTGGAGGGTCACTACGTCGTCCGTGTCACCCCGGGGATCCTCGCACCCACCCTGCACATCCACCTCGGGGAGGCGCGCCGAGAGGTCCGCGGTGAACGTTGGCCAGGGACCGCGTCCGCGTCCGTCCTCCACCTCGCCGGTCAGCACACCGTCATCGTCGGCTCGGCCCCGCTGAACGCGGATTCGGTGCGGGTCACCACGGCTGACCGGGGGGTGGTCGAGGCGCAGGTCCACCGCAAGGGTTGGCACAAGGTCCACGTCAGCACCCTGCCGGCTGCGGTGGCCGTCACGGAGGTGGTCGCGATCGGAGCCGATGGCCGGATCCTGGACGTGGCGCAGCCGGACGAGCCGGTCGAGGTGGAGCGGACGCCGTGACCATCGACCGCAACCGTCACCCCGGTCGTGCGGAGATCCGCTCGGCCAGGGCCAACAGCCGGCGCGCCTCCTCGACGTGGAGGTTCTCGACCAGGCGGCCACGGACGGTCACCACGCCCCGCCCGGCGGTGGTCGCTTCGTCGAACGCCGCGATCACCTCCCGGGCGTGCTCGACCTCCTCCGCACCCGGGGTGAACGCCGCGTTGGCGACCTCCAGTTGTCGGGGGTGGATGACCGACTTCCCGTCGAAGCCGAGCTCGCGGGCCTGCTGACACTCGGCGGCGAACCCATCGTGGTCGTCCAGGTCGTTGAACACCCCGTCGATCACCACCTTGCCAGCGTCACGCACCGCCAGCAGGCACCAGGCGATCGCTGGCAGGAGTGGGCCTCGTCCCGGCACGTGCACCGCGCGCAGTTCCCTGGCGAGGTCGTTGGTCCCTAGCATGAACCCGACCAGGCGCGAAGATGCCGACACGAGCGAGGTGGCGTCCAGCACCGCTCGTGAGGTCTCCAGCATGGCCCACAGCATCGTGTCCGCGGGTGGCGCTGCCAGGTCCAGTGCATCCTCGACGGCGTGTACGTCGCTCGGCCGGCTGACCTTGGGGACCAGGATCCCATCGGGTCCGGTGGGGGCGATCGCCGCCATGTCGTCGTGGAACCAGGGGGTCTCGAGGCCGTTGACCCGGACCAGGACCTCCCGGTGACCGAAACCCTCCGCCCTGACGGCCTCGGCGACGCGGCGGCGCGCGGCCCCCTTCGCCTCGGGCGTCACCGAGTCCTCGAGGTCGAGGACGACGACGTCGGCCGGGAGGCCGGCGGCCTTCTCGAGCGCACGAGCGTTCTCGCCGGGGAGGTACAGCGCGGTACGGCGTGGGCGGGGAGAGGATGCCATGATCGCCTCGGGGTCGGGGGGCTTCACCGGTCGCGGAGGGTCCGGTGCGACGGGAGGGGAGTCGTAGCAGCTTGCCTTCGCCACCGCCGAGGAACCAGGATGTGGTCCAGGTGAGTGGGGAGAGCACGGTGCCGGGCATGCAGCGGGAGGGCGGGTCGTGAGGGCGTCGACCCGGACGGCACGCTCCGAGGTGTTCGAGGTGCACCGTGGCCCGGGACCGCCGCGTCTGACCGCGGTGCTGCTGGCCGGTCGACTGGTGTGCGAGCTCGAGGTCGGCGGGGGCGGGACGCAGGGTTCCGCCCGTCTGCGCGGCGGACGGGAGTGGTCGCTGACGCACCCGCCGGGGTCAGGGGAGTGGTGGGTGCTCGATCCCGACGCTCACGTGATCGGCACCATCACGCGTCGCCATGCGCTCGGTGACGCTGCCAGGATCGCCTGCGGTGAGGAGGTCTTCGACCTCGTCCCCGTCGGAGGGTGGTGGCGTCGTCGCTGGGAGGTCCGTGACCAGGAGCGGCATGTGGTGGTGACCGTGACCCAGCGGGTGCTCACCCGGCCGATCCACGACCTTCGTCTCCGGGTCGGGGACCTTCCGGCCGCGCTGCCCTGGGTCGTCGCATGGTGGCTGGCGGCACGAACCAGTCGCGGTGTCGCGACGACGCGACGCCCCCGCTGGGATGGCGTCCGGTCATAGCGCTCACGCGCCACGGCTCGAGCGCGATCGGTGCTCTACCGTACGCTCCGCACGGCCGATCCCCGGGCCGTCCAGATCCCTGTGGCAGGAGCCCGATGTCCAGCCCGAGCGACGCGCTCCCGGCTCTCCGGCTTCGCACGCGTGCGGTGCGTGAGGCCGAGGAGGATGCCTGGCTGTCGCCGATCGCAACGCGCTCGCGGGATGCCCGGCCGAGGGACGTGCCCGAGCCGGAGGATCCGCACCGCACGGCCTTCGAACGGGACCGTGACCGCATCCTCCACTGCAAGGCCTTCCGACGTCTCAAGCACAAGACGCAGGTCTTCCTGAACCCGGAGGGTGACCACTTCGTCACGCGGCTGACCCATACCCTCCAGGTCGCGCAGGTCGGACGCGCGATCGCGAGCGCGCTGGCGCTCAACGAAGCGCTGACCGAGGCGATCTGCCTCGGGCACGACATCGGGCACGCCCCGTTCGGCCACACCGGGGAAGACGCCCTGGCGCCCCTGTTGGACGACGGCTGGCAGCATGCGCTCCACGGCGTCCGCATCGTCGAGGTGCTCGAACCGCTCAACCTGACCGTCGAGGTCCGTGACGGCATCCGCCAGTCCAGTTGGCGCAACGATCCGCCACCGGTGACCCCGGAGGGGATGGTGTGCCGCTACGCGGACCGGATCGCCTACCTCGCGCACGACTCGCAGGACGCCCAGCGAGCCGGTGTCCTCGATGCCGCTGCCATCCCGAGACACCTGCTGGAGCGCTTCGGGCCGCCGGGACGGGCGTGGATCGACACCATGATCGCCATGGTGTTGGACGCGTCGATCGCCGCCGGAGAGGTCACGGTCGCACCCGCCGACCTCACCGCGATGAACGAGCTTCGGACCTGGATGTTCGACAACATCTACCTCCGCGAGGAGGCTCGTTCGCAGTCCGAGCGGGGTGTGCGGGTGATCCAGGACCTCGTCGGCCATTACCGGGAGCATCCCGGCGAGATCCCGTCGGCGTACCGCCTCGACGACTCGAGCGATCTCCAGGCGGCGATCGACTACGTCGCTGGGATGAGCGACAAGTACGCCATCCGCGCTCACGACGCGCGGTTCCGTCCGGCCGGGCTGTACTGACGTGGTCGCACCGGTGGAGGCACGGGGGCTGGTGAAGCGCTTCGGGGACTTCACGGCGGTCGATGCCATCGATATCCAGGTGGAGTCCGGTGAAGCGTTCGGGTTCCTGGGGCCCAACGGCGCGGGCAAGACCTCGGCGATGCGCATGATCGGCGCGATGTCCCCGATCACCGGCGGTCATCTGCGGGTGCTCGGGATGGATCCTGACCGCGACGGGGCGACGATCCGGTCCCGGCTCGGTGTCGTGCCGCAGGAGGACACGCTCGATCAGGAGCTGACCGTCGCGGAGAACCTGGCGATCTACGGGCGCTACTTCGACCTGCCGCGCGCGCTCGTCCGCGAGCGCATCGATGAGCTGCTCGAGTTCGTGCAGCTCACCACGCGGCGGGACGACCGGGTCGACCCCCTCTCCGGCGGGATGAAGCGGCGGGTCGTCATCGCTCGCGCGTTGATCAACGATCCGGAGCTGATGCTGCTCGATGAACCGACGACGGGGTTGGATCCGCAGGCCCGACACGTGGTGTGGGACCGGCTGTTCCGCCTCAAGCAACGCGGGATCACCCTGCTGCTCACGACGCACTACATGGACGAGGCAGAGCAGCTCTGCGACCGGCTGGTCGTCATGGACGGCGGACGCGTCGTCGCCGAGGGCGCCCCGCGTGCGTTGATCAGCCAGCACGCGACGCGGGAGGTGGTCGAACTCCGGGTGCCCCCGGCCGCCGAGGAGGGCGTCCTCGTGACCTTGCACGAGCTCGGTGAGCGGGTCGAGGTGTTGCCGGACCGGATCCTGGTCTACGCCGATGATGGTGACGCCTTCGCCCGCGAGGTGCATGCCCGGGGTGTCGAGCCGATGTCGGTCCTCACCCGCCGAGCGACGCTCGAGGACGTGTTCCTGCGCCTCACCGGTCGCGCGCTGGTGGAGTGATGCGGACGCCGATCGCGTTGCGGGTGCTCGAGGGGCACGCCCGTGCCTACCGTCACACCTGGCGAGGCACGACGGTGACGGCGATCGTGACCCCGGTGCTGTTCCTGGCGGCGATGGGGTTGGGACTCGGCCAACTGGTCGATGAGGGCGCTACCCGCGATCTCGGCGGTGTGGCCTACCTCGCGTGGTTGGCGCCCGGCCTGCTGGCTGCCTCCACGATGCAGGCAGGTGCGGCTGACGGGACCTTCCCCGTCATCGCCGGGACGCGGTGGGTACGCACCTACCACTCGGCGGTCGCGAGCCCGGTCCGGCCACGCGACCTCCACCTCGGCAACCTCCTGTGGGCCGGCCTGCGCCTGACCGTGATCGGGACGGTGTTCGTGGTGGTAGCCGCTGGCTTCGGCGCCATGCCGCTCACCCGTGGCCTGTTGGCGCTCGCTCCGGCGCTGTTGACCGGCCTCGGCTTCTGCGCGGCCATGAGCGCGGCGGTCGTGTTGCTGACCTCCGACCACCTGCTCGCCGGGTTGAACCGGTTCGTGATCGTGCCGCTGTTCCTGTTCTCCGGCACGTTCTTCCCCGTCGAGCAGTTGCCTGCGGCGGCAGCCGGGGTGGCGCGCGCCGTCCCCCTGTGGCACGGCGTGGAGCTCACTCGGGCGCTGGCGCTCGGTACGTCGCCGACGTGGCCGTGGCCGCTGCACCTGGTCGTCCTCATCGCGTTCCTGCTCATCGGGTTGTACGCCGGCGCCCGCACGTTCACCCGGAGGCTGAGCCCGTGAGCTCCTCCCGGCCGGTGGCACCGTTGCTGCGCCTCACCGCGTTGCGACCTCTGGGGCGTGCGGGGCGGCTCGTCGAGCGCAACGCGCTCGCCAACCGACGGGCCTGGATGATCTTCGTCAGCGGGCTGTTCGAGCCGGTCTTCTACCTGTTCGCCCTCGGTGTGGGGGTCGCTGGTCTCGTCGGCGAGGTGGTCGGCCCCGGAGGTCGGCCGCTGCCATACGGGGTCTTCGTCGCTCCCGCGCTCCTCGCGGTCTCGGCCATGAACGGTGGGGCATACGAGTCGACCTTCAACGTGTTCGCGAAGCTCAAGTGGGGCAGGGTCTACGACGCCGTCCTCGCCACGCCGCTGAGCCCCCGGGACGTGGCCGTGGGCGAGCTCACCTGGGCCCTGCTACGCGGCGCGGTCTACGCGGTCGGCTTCCTCGTCGTTGCCTGGGTCGCCGGGCTCGTCGTGTCGCCGTGGGCGCTGCTGGCGCTCCCGGCGGCAACGCTGATCGGGTTCACCTTCGCCGGTCTGGGGCTGGCGGCCACCAGCTTCATGCGCAGCTGGCAGGACTTCGACCTGGTCCAACTCGTGCTCCTCCCGTTGTTGCTGTTCTCGGCCACCTTCTACCCGGCGGAGATCTACCCAGCTTCGGTGCGCTGGCTCATCATGCTCTCACCCCTCTACCACGGCGTCGAGGTGGTGCGCGGCGTGATGCTCGGCGTCTTCTCCTGGTCGATGCTCGGACACGTCGGTGTCCTCGTCGGGCTCGGCACCCTCGGACTCCGGGTGGCCATCGTCCGGTTCTCGGCGCTGCTCAGGACCTGACCACGCCGCTACGGTCCACGACCATGACCGCTGTCACCGTGCGCGATGCCACCACCGCCGATCTCCCGGCGGTGGCGGCCATCTACACCCACTACGTGCTGCGGACGACGACCACCTTCAACACCGAGGTGCGTACCCCGCGGCAGTGGCAGGACCGCTTCGAGTCCCAGGTCGTCAGGGGCCGCTACCACCTGCTGGTGGCCGAGGCTGCCGGCACGGTGGCCGGCTTCGTGGAGACCGGACCGTTCCGGCCGAAGGCGGCCTACGAGCGCTCCCTCGAGCTGAGCGTCTACGTGGCGCCCGATGCCACCGGGGCGGGTATCGGCTCGGCCCTCTACCGCACGCTCCTGGCGCGACTCGAGGCCGACGAGGGTTTCCACCGTGCCTACGCGATCGTGGCGTTGCCGAACGATCCGTCCGTGGCGTTCCACGAGCAGCAGGCCTTCACCCTCCGTGGCACCCTGAGCGAGGCCGGTCACAAGTTCGGGCGGTACCTCGACGTGGCGTACTTCGAACGACCGGTGTGAGGCACGGCGCCTCGCCGAACGAGCCGCCGTCGACCAGCCCCTGCGACGGATGAGCATGGACATGACCGATCCCCACGGATCACCACTCGAGCCCCACCAGGTGCACGATGCGGTCGGTGGGCAACCGGCTTTCGATCGTCTGGTCGAGGCGTTCTACGCGCGGGTCGAGTCCGACGAACTGCTGCGTCCGATGTATCCGGACGATCTGGAGCCGGGCAAGCGTCACCTCGCGTTGTTCCTGGCCCAGTACTGGGGTGGTGGCGACGTCTACGGCAGCGAGCGTGGACACCCGCGCCTGCGGATGCGGCACGCGCCGTTCCCGGTGACCCCGGAGGTCGCCCAGCGGTGGGCCGAGCACATGAGCGCCGCGGTACGTGAGCAGGGATGGCCGCCACAGGCGGAGGCGCACGTGCTGAGCTACGTGGCACGGGCCACGCCGACGCTGATCAACCGGCTTCCCGAGGAGGTCGCGGCCCGGGCGGTGCACGACCTCCCCCACGAGTCGCCGTAGTCTCGCCGCTCCGCCGCGCACCACATCCGTACCCACCGAGGACCCCACCGTGAAGATCCTGGTCGCCGACCCCCTGGCCGAAGCTGGCGTCGCCGCGCTCGCCCGCGAACATGACGTCGATGTGTCCACCGGGCTCACCAAATCCGAGCTCCTGGAGATCATCGGCGGCTACCACGCGGTGGTCGTCCGCTCGCAGACCACGATCGACGCCGACGTGATCGCCGCCGCCAGCCAGCTCCAGGTCATCGCCCGCGCGGGCGTCGGCCTGGACAACGTCGACGTCGATGCCGCCACCAAGGGCGGGGTCGTGGTCTGCAACGCCCCCCAGTCCAACGTCATCTCCGCCGCGGAGCACACCGTCGCGCTGTTGCTGGCCCTGGCGCGCAACGTCCCGCAGGCGCACGCGGCGTTGACGGCGGGGCGGTGGGAACGCTCCCGATGGACGGGGACGGAACTGCACGACAAGGTCCTCGGGGTCCTCGGGCTCGGGCGTATCGGCACCCTGGTCGCCCAACGCTGCCACGCCTTCGGGATGCGGCTGGTCGCCTACGACCCCTTCGTCGCCCCGGAGCGCGCCGCGCGTCTGGGGGTGGAGCTGGTGTCGGACGTCGACGAGGTGCTGGCGCGGGCGGACGTCGTCACCATCCACCTTCCGAAGACGCCTGAGACGGTGGGGATGCTCGACCTGGAGCGGCTCAGGAAGATGAAGTCGACCGCTCGGCTGTTGAACGTGGCCCGCGGTGGGATCGTGGTCGAGGAGGACCTGGCCCGGGCGGTGCGTGAGGGGATCATCGCCGGTGCGGCACTCGACGTGTTCGCCTCCGAGCCGACGACCGAGTCACCGCTGTTCGA
>JBBDSW010000052.1:0-1555 GCA_040904745.1 Nitriliruptoraceae bacterium | reverse complement strand
GAACGGCGGGCGACGCGCTTCTTGCTCGGGTCCATCGGTGCTCTCCTCGTGGGGGCCACTCCTACCGGACGTGCGGTGTGCACGGCCGCTGAGTGGCCACGAGCCCGCACCCAGGGGTGACGGGCGGCGGCGCCGCCTGTCTGGCGACACCGCTGGATCGGTCAGGGGTTCCTCGGATGGTGGCTCGCGCGGATCAGCGACCCGCGGCCTTGCCTGCCTTGCGGCGGACGAGCTCACCTTCGTACTTGATGCCCTTGCCCTTGTAGGGCTCCGGCGGGCGGACCTTCCGGATGTTGGCTGCGACCTGGCCGACCAGCACCTTGTCGATCCCACTCACCTCGACACGCGTCGGCTGGGGGATGTTGAAGGCGATGCCCTCGGGCGCCTCGATGAGGACCGGGTGGGAGTAGCCGACCTGGAGCTCGAGGTGCGAGCCCTTCGGTGCAGCGCGGTAGCCGACACCGACGAGCTCCAGTGCCTTGGAGTACCCGTCGGTCACGCCGACGACCATGTTGGAGATCAGGGTACGGACCAGGCCCCAGCGGGACCTGGACTCGCGGGAGTCGTCGTCCGGGGTGACCAGGACGGAGCCGTCCTCCTCACGGGACAGGGTGACGCCCTCGGGCATCACGCGGGTGAGCTCGCCCTTCGGACCCTTGACGTGGACCGTCGAACCGTCGAGGTCGACCTCCACGCCATCAGGGACGGGGACGGGCAGCTTTCCGATGCGGGACATGGGTGCCTCTCCCCTACCAGACGTACGCCAGGACCTCACCGCCGCGACCGTCCTTGCGGGCGGTGCGGTCGGACATGAGGCCAGCGTTGGTGGACACGATCGCGACGCCGAGGCCGCCGAGGACGCGCGGGATCTCATCGCGCTTGACGTACACGCGCAGTCCCGGCTTCGAGATGCGGCGCAGACCGGCGATGACACGCTCGCGGTTGGGGCCGTACTTCATGCGGATCGTCAGTGTCGGCTGTGGCTCGGTCTCCTCCACGGACCAGCTCGCGATGTATCCCTCCTGCTCGAGGACCTTGGCGATGTTCACCTTGATCTTCGAGGAGGGCATCGAGGTGGACTCGTGGTAGGCCAGCGACGCGTTGCGCACACGCGTCAGCATGTCCGCCACGGGGTCGGTCATGGTCATGGTGTTCCTACTCCTCGGGGTTACGCAGACCTGCTGCGCACTTCCCACGTGTCGTGACCGGGGCTGGTGGTTACCAGCTGGCCTTCTTGATGCCGGGCAGCTCGCCGGCATGCGCCATCTGGCGGAAGCAGACGCGGCAGAGCTCGAACCGCTGGTAGACGGCACGCGGACGGCCGCACCGGCTGCAGCGGGTGTAGTCGCGCACCTCGAACTTGGAGCCGCGCTTGGTCGCGGCGATCTTGGACTTCTTCGCCATGGTGTCAGGCCTCCTGGCCGCGAGCGAACGGGAAGCCGTAGGCGGCGAGGAGCGCGCGGCCGGCCTCGTCATCCTCGGCGGTGGTGACGAACGTGATGTCCATCCCCCGGATCGCGTCGATGTCGTCGTAGTCGATCTCGGGGAACACCAG
>JBBDSW010000051.1:0-9557 GCA_040904745.1 Nitriliruptoraceae bacterium | reverse complement strand
ATCCACGTCGAGGGTGTGGCGAGCGACCTGCTCGCCGATCCGGAGCTCGGCTCCCTCTACCTCGGCGGTGGCCCGAAGTCCTCGTCGACGGAGACCGCGGTCGCCGGCGACGGTGACGGTGACGAGCCAGGAGAGCAGGCATGACGGTGCACACCGTGACGGTGGCCATGAACGGGGTGACCGGCCGGATGGGACGGAACCAGCACCTCGAACGCTCCATCATCCCGATCCGTGATGAAGGCGGCGTGCTCCTGCCGAACGGCGATCGGATCGTTCCCGTCCCGGTGCTCGTCGGTCGCAACGAGGACAAGCTCCGCGACCTCGCGGAGACGTACGAGGTCGAGCGCTGGACGACCAGCCTCGACGAGGTGCTCGGAGATCCCACGGTCGATGTGTACTTCGACGCGCAGTTGACCAACCTCCGAGCGGCCGCGGTTCGCAAGGCCATCACCGCTGGCAAGGCGGTCTACTGCGAGAAGCCGTTGGCGGAGGATGGCGCGACCGCGCTCGACCTGGCGCGCCTCGCGCAGGAAGCAGGCATCAAGCACGGCATCGTGCAGGACAAGCTATTCCTGCCCGGTCTCCGCAAGCTCAGGCGTCTCATCGACAGCGGGTTCTTCGGGCGCATCCTGTCGGTCCAGGCCGATTTCGGCTACTGGGTTTTCGAAGGCCACATCGAGCCGGCGCAGCGCCCCTCGTGGAACTACCGGAAGGAGGATGGCGGAGGGATCATCCTGGACATGTTCCCGCACTGGCAGTACGTCCTCGAGAACCTGTTCGGCACGATCCGCTCCCTCAGCGCGCACGCCGTCACCCACATCCCCGAACGCATCGATGAGCACGGCCAGCCGTACACAGCGACCGCGGACGATGCCGCCTACGCGACGTTCGAGCTCGATGGGGGCGTGATCGTGCAGATCAACTCCTCGTGGGTGACCCGCGTCCACCGGGAGGAACTCGTGATCTTCCAGGTGGATGGAACGAACGGGTCGGCACGGGCGGGATTGCGCAACTGTGTGCAGCAGCACCGCTCCGCCACTCCGCGCCCCGTCTGGAACCCCGACATCGACAACGAGATCGACTTCGCCGGTGGGTGGCTCGACGTGCCGGCGGCTGAGACGTACGAGAACGGTTTCAAGGAGCAGTGGGCGGATTTCCTCCGCCATATCGCCGTGGATGCTCCCTTCCCGTGGACGTTGTCCAGCGGCGCTCGCGGATCGCAGATCGTCGACTGCGCCTTCGAGTCGTGGCGGGAACGCCGGTGGGTCGACGTGCCGGACCTCTCGACGTGACCGGTACGACCGTCCTCCTACCCCGTCCCGATCGCAGCATCGAGGAGTTCGAGCTCGGTCGCACCCCGTTCGCCGGGATCAGCGCGGCGCCTCCTCCTCGGTCCCGCGAGGCCTTCGCGGCTCCGCATGTGGTCGCAGACGTCCTGGCCCCAGGCGATCCGACGCGCGACGTGGCGATCGATTGGGACGCGACCCTGGCCTACCGTCGGCACCTGTGGTCGCTCGGGTTCGGGGTGGCCGAGGCGATGGACACCGCCCAACGTGGGGCTGAGCTGCCTTGGTCCGTGAGCAGCGAGCTCATCGAGCGTTCGGCGGCCGAGGCACGGGCCTGCGGCGGCGTGATCGCGAGCGGTGTCAGCACCGATCACCTAGATGACATGGGCACGCACCACCTCGAGGACATCGCAGCCGCCTACGAACTCCAGCTGGAACACGTCCAGAACGTCGGCAGCCGGGTCATCATGATGGCCAGTCCGGCGTTGGCTGCCGTGGCGCGCTCGGCGGAGGACTACCTCGACGTCTACGGACGGGTCCTGCGACAGGCGGACGATCCGGTCATCGTGCACTGGCTCGGGAAGATGTTCGATCCCGATTTGGCCGGCTACTGGGGCAGTTCGGATCCTGCGGTCGCGATGGGAACCGTCCTGGAGCTGTGCCACCGGCATGCTGACGTCGTCGACGGTGTGAAGTTCTCACTCCTGGACGCCGAGCAGGAGGTCGAACTACGACGCAGGCTGCCAGAGGGTGTCCGCTGCTACACCGGGGACGATCTCGCCTACCCGGGCCTGATCCGAGGCGACGAGGAGGGGTATAGCGATGCGCTGCTCGGCGTCTTCGACCCTCTTGCGCCGGTCGCTGCCGCTGCCCTGCAGGCCCTGGACGAAGGTGACACCGACCGCTACGACGCACTTCTCGGCCCGACCGTCGACCTCAGCCGCCTGGTGTTCGAGGCACCGACGGCGCACTTCAAGGTCGGCGTGGTATTCCTCGCGTTCCTCTCGGGACACCAGGACCATCCTCGTCTCGTCGGTGGGCTCGAGTCGCGCCGTTCGGTATCGCATCTCGCAGAACTGGTGCGGCGCGCCGAGGCGGCTGGGGTGCTACCCGACCCCGAGCTCGCCGCGGAGCGCGCGGGTCACATCTTCGCGTCGGCAGGAGTCGGTGTAGGAAGGTCGAGGGCGGTGCGAAGGGGCGACCATGGATGAGAAGCTCGCACGGCTGTCGCTCAACCAGCGGACCATCAAGAGCTGGAGCGTCCCAGAGGCGGTCGAGGGCTGCGTCCGCGCCGGTGTGCCCGGGATCGGTCTGTGGCGGGAGGAGGTCGCCGATGTCGGGTTGGAGACCGCCGCACGGCTCGTGCGTGACGCCGGGCTCCAGGTCACGAGCCTGTGTCGTGGCGGGTTCTTCCCGGCCGCCACGGAGGAGGCCCGCGCCGGGCGTGCCGCCGACAACCGCGCGGCGGTCGATGAGTGCGTCGCCCTCGGTACCGACGTCCTCATCCTGGTGTGCGGAGGCATGGTCGGTGATCTCGACCGATCGCGCGAGCAGGTTGCGGAGGGCATCGCTGATCTCGCGCCGTACGCCGGTGAGCGTGGGGTGCGGTTGGCGATCGAGGCGCTGCATCCGATGTACTGCGCCGATCGATCGGTGATCGTGACGTTGTCGCAGGCGCTGGACCTCGCCGAGCGATTCCCGGCGGAGCAGGTCGGTGTGGTCGTCGACACGTTCCATCAGTGGTGGGATCCCGATGTCGCCGCAGAGATCGCGCGTGCCGGTGCTGGCGGCCGCCTCCTCGGCTACCAGGTGTGCGACTGGCTCGATCCGTTGCCTGACGTGCTGCTCGGGCGCGGGTTGCCCGGTGATGGCACCGTTGACTTCGCTGCTTTCGGGAGGTGGATGGAGGCGGCCGGGTACGACGGCGCCATCGAGGTGGAGATCTTCAACGCCGAACTGTGGGCCCGAGACGGTGACGAGGTCTTGCTCGACGTCCGTGACCGGTTCCTCACGCACGTCGTATGACGCTCCCGCCTCCCGTGGTGGGCGTTCCTTGGACGCGCCGTCTGGGCGCGTTCCTCGCCATCGGCACCTCGCCCGGTGCGTTGGTGCTCGGGGCTGGATTGGCGGTACGCAACGGAGGGGCCGTGCCCTTGCTCGGCCTCGGTGTCGGTGCGGCGGCGATGGCGGCCATGCTCTACGGACAGGGCCTGCTCGGTGTCGTCCCACCTGTCGGCAGCGGCCAGTCGCTCGCGGACGCGACACAGAGCTACCTCGGCAGGCTGACACTGCCGCTGCTGCACGGGCTGCTGGGTTTCGCGATGATCGGCTGGTTCGGCTTCAACGTCGGCCTCGGCGGGGCGGCGCTCGCCGTGGTCGCCGGTGTCCCGGGGCCGGTTGGCCCGATCCTGCTCGCCGCTCCCATCGTCCTGGTCGCCGTCCAAGGTCGACGCGGGTGGAACGGCCTGGCGATCGTGACGACGTTGGCGGCACTGGCCCTGGTCGCGTTGGTCGTGAACCAGACCGCGAGTGGGACCCCGCCGGTGGTCGTGACGGGGCCGTCGGCCGTTGGCTGGCTCGGTGATGCCGGCGCGCTCATCGGCTACGTGGCGGTGTTCAGTCTCCGCGCGCCCGACTTCTCCCACGGGCTGGCCACGCGCCGCGATCTGGGGTTGTGCGTCGGTGCGCTGGTCGGCTCGACCGTTCTGGTAGCACTCGCTGGTGCCTCCTTGGCACGGGCCACCGGCACGATCGACGTGGTCGCGGCCGTGTCGGGTGTCTCAGCTTCGGTACTTGGCAACGTGCTCGTCGCGATCGCCGTCATCGCGGCCACGTTCACGACCCTCCACTCGGGATCGCTCGCCTTGCGGGCTGTGGTTCGCATGCCCGCCGCGGCCGCGATCATGGCGATCGCGGTACCCGGCACCCTCCTGGCCATCGCTCGGTTCGACCGCTACCTGGTCTCGTGGCTGGAGTTGCTGGCCGTGCTCCTCCCTCCGCTGCTGGTACCGATGGTGATCGAAGCTCGCCATCGTCGACGCGGCCATCATCACCGTCGCGTCGTCGCCACGATGTGGGTTCCCGGTGCGCTCGCCGGTCTCGGCGCAACGCTCCTCGGCTCGCGGGTCGACGACCTCGCGCCGGTCCTCGGGCTGACCGTCGCCTGGATCGCGACCACGGTCGTCCGGCGCCGGATGTGAACCGTGCCTGCCAAGATGGTCCTCTACCCCACGAGAAGGAACGGTGAGAACGATGGACATCCTGTCGACGCTGAGCGCTGGTCGGCTCATCCCCGTGGTCGTCCTCGATGACGCTGGCGCGGCCGGCCCGCTCGCTGCGGCCCTCGCCTCGGGTGGTCTCCCCGTGGCCGAGGTCACCTTCCGCACACCCGCCGCTGCCGACGCGATCCGGGCGATGACCGAGACGAGCGACATCCTCGTGGGCGCTGGCACCGTGCTGACTCCTGACCAGGTCGACCAGGCGGTGGCTGCCGGTGCGAGGTTCGTCGTCTCCCCCGGACTGAGCCGGGCGGTCGTCGAACGGTGTCGGGAGCACGGGGTTCTCGCCCTGCCGGGAGTCGCCACCGCGAGCGAGATCCAGGCGGCTCTCGAACTCGGGATCGACACGGTCAAGTTCTTCCCCGCTGGGACCTCCGGTGGTGCGCCCGCCATCGTCGCTCTCGCCGGCCCCTTCCGCAGCGTGCGTTTCGTTCCGACGGGCGGCATCGGGCCCAAGAACCTGCACGACTACCTCAGCATCCCTGCTGTCGCCGCTGTGGGCGGTTCGTGGATGGTCCCCCGTGACCGCCTCGAGGCCGGTGACTTCGACGGTATCGCGCAGCTCGTCGCCGATGCGGTCTCGCTCGCAGGTGATCTGTGACCGCTGCACTCCTTCCGCCGATGACTTCGACAAGGATCGACCCATGACCGCTCTGACCATCCGGCCGGCCAGTGAGTGCCAGTACGACGCGGTGTCGCTCGGTGAGGTGATGCTGCGTCTCGACCCAGGTGAGGGGCGGGTTCGTACGGCCCGGTCCTTCCGTGCGTGGGAGGGGGGTGGTGAGTACAACGTGACCCGCGGGCTCCGTCGGGCTTTCGGGCTGCGTACGGCGGTCGTGACCGCGCTCGTCGACAACGAGATCGGGCGCCTCGTCGAGGACTTCATCCTCACCGGCGGTGTGGACACCCGTTTCATCCGTTGGGTTCCCTACGACGGTGTCGGTCGCGCTGTGCGGAACGGACTCAACTTCACCGAGCGTGGGTTCGGCGTCCGCGGCGCGGTCGGCGTCTCGGATCGTGGCAACACGGCCGTCTCCCAACTCGCGCCGGAAGACGTCGACTGGGACCACCTCTTCGGCGAGCTGGGGGTCCGTTGGTTCCACACCGGGGGCATCTTCGCGGCGCTGAGCGAGACCGCAGCCGCGACGACGCTGGAGGCGATCACCGTCGCCAAGAAGCACGGGACGGTGGTCTCCTACGACCTCAACTACCGACCGAGCCTCTGGAAGACGATCGGCGGCCAGGCCAAGGCGCAGGAGGTCAACCGCGAGATCGCGAAGCACGTCGACGTGATGATCGGCAACGAGGAGGACTTCACTGCCGGTCTCGGTTTCGAGGTGGAGGGGGTCGACGAGAACCTCGTGGCCCTCGACGTCTCGAGCTTCGGGGCCATGATCGACCGCGTCGCCGCCGAGTACCCGAACTTCGCGGTGATCGCTACGACGCTCCGTGGGGTCCGCAGCGCCACCAGGAACGATTGGGGTGCTATCGCCTGGTCGCAGGAGACGGGGCTGGTCGAGGCGGCCCACCGTGAGGGGCTCGAGATCCTCGACCGTGTCGGCGGTGGGGACTCGTTCGCCTCCGGGCTCATCTTCGGGCTCCTCGACGGCGAACAGCTGCAGACCGCCGTCGAGTATGGGGCCGCACACGGGGCGCTCGCGATGACCACCCCGGGGGATACGACGATGGTCACCAAGGCTGAGGTGGTCAAGCTCGCCGGAGGCGGGAGCGCACGCGTCGACCGGTAGACACCCCGGGTCAGTAGATGTTGCCGTGCTCGCGGAACTCCCGCCACACGGTCTCGAAGAAGTCGTCGTCCGCCGGGATCGGGCGGCGGGGCCGCCAGCGGAAGACCGCCTCGCCGGCCGGATCGTTCGGATCCATCCCCGAGCGCGGTGGCCACGGGTGGTCGTCCACGGGCTGAGGTTCTCCCGGCGTTCCCCCGGGTCCGATCCACGCGGCTTCCTGGATCTCGTCATCGAGCGCGCCGTCGTCCAGACGGAACCGGAAGATGTCAGGGAGATCGAGTTCACGATCGGGGTCTGGTCCGTGGCCAACGCGCGGGAGGGTGCCTTCCGGCTCGGTGTAGAGCACCGAGCCCCGCGACTGGCCGCCGTGCGCGGCGTAGTCAGCCATCGCCGCCAGGTAGACGTAGGCGGTGGTGAGGATGTCGCGCACGAGGAACGTCCGGTTCACCGAGCGTCGTGAGCCCGCGTCAGCGGACACCGCGGACCGGTACGTCGACAGGGTCGCGCGGACCTCGGCAAGGGCCTCGTTGATCGAAGCACTGGAACGTACCGGCCCTGCCTTCTCGCTCATGAGGACCTGTACGTCGCGGAGCAGGTCGGCGGTGTTGTCAGGCTCGCCGGAGGCGGAGCGTCCGGTGGCCACCGCGACGAGATCGACGGCGTCATCGAGTACCGGCGCTGCAGCGGCGGCGAAGGCCTCGTCGTCGAGCGGGTGCCCGTCACGCCGCGCCGCGATGAACTGGGCTGCCCTGGTCGCACCGACCTGGCCGCTGTTCAGCGCGGAACCTCCCGGGCGGTAGATGCCGTGCGCCCCGCCGGCCTCTCCGACCGCGAAGAAGCCGGGCAGGTTGGATTGCCACCAGGCATCCACGACGAGCCCGCCGTTGTTGTGCTGCGCACACACGTCCACCTCGAGGATCTCCTGCTCGAGGTCCACGTAGGGGTTCTTGTTCAGGTAGAGCTGGTACGCCGGCTCGTTCATCCGGCGAAGTCGCTCGATCGGTGTGCCGAACAGCACGTCGGCCTGTTCGAGGTAGGCGTGTGCCTCGGGGCTGAGCGCGGTCGGGTCGAGATCCTCTTGCACCGGGTTCCGACGGAAGTCCAGGAACACGCGACGACCACGCAGTACGGTCTCCCGGTAGACCAACAGGTCGATCAGCGAGGATCCCGCAGCCGCCTTGCGGACGTCGAACGGCCACTGGTAGCCCTTGAGGAACACCAGCGAGGCCAGGCGTCCGTAGTCGGGGATGGCCTCGGTGAGGAACTCCCGCTCGTCGCCTCCGTCGACATCGGTCGAGACGAACCGCGGGAGGACCTGCATGTAGGACCCGGAGACGTTCCAGCGCGGCTTGATCGAAGCGAGACCGAACTGCCACTCGGTGAGGTTCTTGCCGTGCACTCCGGCGCGGTAGGCCGCCCCCGAGGCTCCCCACTGGCCGTTGGGGAAGACACGCGTGGCGTAGATCCCCGCCGGCCCACCCGTTGCGTACACGAGGTTGGTGCATCGCAGCAGGAGGAACGGACTCCGCTCGCCGTCGTGGGGGATGTCCGTGCGCAGCACGAGCAACCCGGCGACCTCCGGTCCGGCGTCCCCGTCCTGGGTGATGACGTCGATGACGCGGCACCCGTCGAACACGGGCGTGCCGTTGCGTTGCACCTTCCGCTCGAGGTGCTCCACCATGCCGCGTGAGGTGAACGGGCCGACGGATGTCGCGCGACGGCGCGGGTCGTGGTCGGTCTTGTAGCCGATGAACTCCCCGTAGCGGTTCTGTGGGAAGGGGACGCCGAGGTCGCAGAGATGGAGGAACGCGCGGGCCGAGAGGGCCGCCTCAGCCAGCGCGTTGTCCCCGTCCATCGCTCCGCCGGAGTACAGCGTCTGTGCCATCTCGTGGACGGAGTCCGGGTCCCCCCCGGACAGCGTGAGCTTGTAGTAGGTCTGCTTGTCCGAGCCGGCGTTGCGGCTCGCGCCGGCGTTGACGTTGTCGGCGACCATGACGTGATCGCTCTGGCCGAAGTCGCTCAAGCGGGCGGCAGCGCAGTATCCGGCCGACCCCGTGCCGACGACCACCGTGTTCGCGGTGACGACCGGGACCTCATGGTCTCCGATCCGCATGGTCCGGGGCTCGTGGTCCGTCATCGATGCTCCAGGGGGTGGGGGTGAGGTCACAGCACCGGGATGCTGAGACCTCCGTCGACGAACACCGTGCTGCCGGTCGAGTACGTAAGGGAACTCCCGGCGAGCATCGCCACGGCGTCAGCAACGTCCTCCGGTCGGCCCCACCGCGGGGTCGGCACGCCCCCCTCTTCGTGGATGAACCGGTCGTACTTCTCCTTGACGCCGCCGGTCATGTCCGTCTCGATGATCCCGGGACGCACCTCGTAGACCGGGATCCCCTCGCTCGCGAGGCGAACCGCGAAGAGCTGGGTCATCATGGCCATCCCGGCCTTCGAGATGCAGTACTCGCCGCGGCTGATCGAGACCACCGTGGCCGAGGTGGATCCGATGTTGACGATGGCACCGGTGGGGCCTGCGTCCGGTTCCGGGGGGCCGCCTCGCAGCTCGATCATCGTGCGCGCGACGAGCTGGGTCAGCAACAGCGGGCCACGGAGGTTGATGCCGAGGACCCGGTCGTAGCTCTCAGGCGACATCTCCAACAGATCAGCACGCACCGAGGGGGCGACGCCAGCGTTGTTGACCAGCAGATCGATCCGCCCCCATCGGTCCAGCGTGCCGTCGACGAACCGGCGATGGACGTCGACATGCGCGACATCGCCGCTGGTGTAGGTGAGGTTCTCGTTCTGCGAGAGCTCGTCCGCGAGCGCTGGCGGGCTCTCACGCGTCCCGAGCACGTGGACGGCGTACCCGTCGGCCAGGAGACGGCGGGTGATCGCGAGGCCGATCCCCCGGCTCCCACCGGTGACGAGGGCGACAGGTGGCATCGGGGCTCCTTCGGCTCGTTCGATCGATCGTGAGCGGTGTGACGGAACGGATGTCGGGCTCCGCTCGATCTGCTCCGATCCGGGCTGATCGCCAGCGGCCATACCGGTCCGATCGGCCGGTCCGGAACGGCCTTCAGTCTAGTCATCGAGCACCCGACACTCGGCGTGCCGGCTCGAAGCGCAAGCGGCGACCTATCGCCCGTCGCCGATCCGGCAGCAACGGTCCGGGCGTGGGGATGTCGACGGACCCACAGCGCTTCAGGGAAGGCACATCGGCACTGCTGACGGCCGGCTGTGACCGCTAG
>JBBDSW010000050.1:5105-9567 GCA_040904745.1 Nitriliruptoraceae bacterium | reverse complement strand
TCAGCTACCTCCACGCCGAGGCGTTCCCCGCCGGCGAGATGAAGCACGGCCCCATCGCGCTGATCGAGGACGGCTCCCTGGTCGTGGCACTCGCGCCCGCGGGGCACGTGTTCTCCAAGATGGTCTCCAACATCCAGGAGGTCCGGGCGCGTGGTGCCTCGGTGCTGGCGATCGGCACGGCCGGCTCCACCGAGGCGCTCGAGGCCCACGCCGACGACGTCCTGACCTTGCCGGAGCCGCCGCACGAGCTGGCGGGACCGCTGCTGAGCGTCATACCGCTGCAGCTCTTCAGCTACCACGTCGCGAGACTCCGCGGCGAGGACGTCGACCAGCCCCGCAACCTCGCCAAAACCGTCACCGTGGAGTGAGTGCGGCAGCGGGTGTTGTTTGATGCGGACAAAGGAAGCACGGTCGCGAGCCGCGTCCATACGCCGAGGCCGGGCGGTTGCGTGCTTCAACAGCCAACCTCTGCACTGTACACTCTGACCAGAGTGGTCAGAGTGGTCATGTTCAGGAGGCGGCCGTGGAAGCGGCGTACGTGGGGTTCACCCAGGCGAAGTCGGGGCTGAGTGGCCTGTTCGATGAACTCGAACGCGGTCACGGCGCCCGCGTTGTCGAGCGCCGCAAGTCGCCGGCCATCGCCCTGACGGGGCGAAACGAACTCCTTGAACTGCTCAGTGAGAAGGCGCCGTTCTCGACCAAGATGAGCCGCGCTGAGGACGGCACGGTGTCCGTGTGGCTCAACGAACTCGACATCTACGGCCGTGGGGCCTCCATCGCCGAAGCGGTCCAGGACCTGCTCGACGAGGTCGATGACTACGTCGAGGACTGGGAAGCGATCCTGCACGACGCCCCCAACCACCAGAGCCGCGCATGGTGGGTACGACGCGTCCAACTCGCCAGGGACCCAGACGAGCTGCGGCAGATGCTGTTCCCGGCCCCTGCCGTCCCCGCGTGAGGCACCCGAACGGGAGAGACCTGCGACGCTTCGTCGAGGTCGACGGCGGTTGGGAGCTCACCGTCAAGAGGCGGCGCTCGAAGCAGCGGGACCACGATCACTACGTCAAGCGACTGCCAGACGGCAACATGCTGCGCACCAAGGTTTCGCACGGCAACACCGAGATCGGCGATCCCAAGCTGGTCAACGACATCTTCAAGCGCCAGCTTCAGGTCAGCGAGGACGAGTTCTGGCGCGCGGTCGACAAGGGCATCCCACCACGTCGTGACAGCGCGGACCCCGAACCTGAACAGGCGGTGGAACCAGCCCACCAACTCGAGGACTGGCTCGCCGTGCAGCTGGCCGTCCAGGTGGGTCTGTCTGACGCCGAGATCGCTGCGCTGACTCCCCAGGAGGCGATGGATGCCTGGGTGGACTGGTGTCAGCAGCAGGGCCCACCTGGTCGCTGAGCTGCCGGGCGACGTCGGGTGGTGACCGCTCGAGCAGGCAGATGCATGCCCGATGGCGCATCGAACAACATCCGCTGCCGAACTCACCGTGGAGTGAGTGCGGCCACCGTGGAGTGAGTGCGGCGGCGACAGGAACCGGGCTTCAGCCCGGCTTCTCGCATCGTGGCCAGGGGAGTCACCGGACGTCCGCATGGACGGCGGTGGGGGCGCCGGAGGGTCCCCGGCAAGTAGCCTGCCGGTGCCGACCAGCCTGGAGGAGCCGGTGACCGACGCAGCGCAGGGTGCTCTCCCGCTGCCGGCGTCCTTGCCGGGCGCCTTGCCGCTGCTCGACGCCGCGCAGGCCGGAGCCGGCGACGAGGCCGCGGTCGCCGGGGGAGCGACCTGGCACGGGTTGATGGAGCGCGCCGGCGGGCACCTCGCCCGCGGGGTGATCGCGGCCGCCGGGGGCCGCGGCTCTGGGCTGGAGGTGCTGCTCCTGGTCGGCAAGGGCAACAACGGAGGGGATGGCTGGGTCGCGGCCCGTCGCCTCACCCGGGAGTACGGGGCCCGGTGCACCGTCGTCGCGGTGGAGGGGATCGACACGCCCGCCTCCGACGAGGCGGCCGCCAACCGTGCCGCCTGGCTGGCCGCCGGTGGCCGGACGGTGGCGGGCACCGACCACCTCGACGTCCTGCTGTCGCGGACCGAGGTGGCGGTCGACTGCCTGCTCGGCACCGGGGCCCGTGGCGCCCCCCGGGGAGCGGCCGGCGAGGCGGCTGCGGCCCTGGTCCGCGCCCACGCGCATGGCACGACGGTGGTCGCCTGCGACATCCCGTCCGGGGTCGCCGCCGACGACGGCAGCGTCGCTGCGGGTGCCGTCATGGCCGATATCACCGTGACCTTCGGGGCGCTCAAGCGCGGCCTGCTCCTGCACCCGGGTGCGGCGCATGCGGGACGGGTGCTGCTCGGCCGGCTGGGTGAGGCCTACGACCGCTTCGCGGAAGCGACGTCGAGGTGGTCCGCGCTGACCCCGGCCGGTGCCGCACCACCGCCGTTGCTCCCGGAGGCGGAGAAGCGGGCCCGCGGGGTCGTGCTCGCCGTCGCGGGTGCCGCGGGGACCGCCGGCGCCGCAGCGCTGACCGGCGCGGGGGCGCTGCGGGCGGGCGCCGGGCTGGTCACGGTCGCCACCCCCGACCCCGTGCGTGGCGAGGTCGCCGCGCGGCTCGATCCGGGCGTGATGGTGCGTGGCCTACCGAGCGACGAGCACGGCGGGGTCCACGCCGACGCCGTGCATGCGCTGCCGGCGCTCGAGGCCATGGACGTGGTCGTCGCGGGGCCGGGGCTCGGTCACGGGTCGGGAGCGGGCGAGGTGGTGGCCTCGCTCCGTCACCGCGCCCGACGGTTGGTGCTCGATGCCGACGCGCTCAACGTGCACCGCGACGACCCGCGCACGCTCGCCGATCATGACGGGGAGCTGGTCCTGACCCCGCACGAACGCGAGCTGGCACGCATCGGTGGGGGAGAGGACGGCCCGGCCGCGTGGGCCTGTCGGGTCGAACGGGTGCCGGAGCTGGCGCATGAGCTGCAGGCCACGATCGTCGCCAAGGGGCCGGGGACGCTGGTCGCCGCCCCGGACGGGCGGGTGTGGGTGTGTCCGATCGCTGGACCGTCGCTCGGCTCCGGCGGCACCGGCGATGTGCTCGCGGGGGTGGTCGCCGCGGCGATCGCGCACGCTGACGACGTGCCGCTCGCGGTCGCCCAGGCCGTGTGGTGGCATGCCGCCGCGGGGGTCCTGGCCGGGACGAGCCGTGCGGACCGCGCCACGGCCACGGATCTGCTGGCCGCGCTTCCCACGGTGCTGGCCGAGTTGGCGGCGCGGCCGCCGTCTGCCACCTCGCCGGCGCCGTCCGCCACCTCGTCGCCGTTCGCCACCTCGTCGTCCGCCCGTCTGGCAGCCACACGGCGTGCCGCGCGGTGGGGGGCCCTGCCGTGGGAGGTCCGGCCATGAGGCGTGCGAGCCCGGGCGGATCGCTGCACGGCCCGCGTCCCACCCGCATCGAGGTCGACCTCGATGCCATCCGGCACAACGTCGCCCAGCTCGCCGCGGCGGCGGACACCGCGCTCTGTGCGGTCGTGAAGGCCGACGGCTACGGCCATGGGGCGGTGCCGGTTGCCCGTGCGGCGCTGGAGGCCGGGGCGAGCTGGCTGGCGGTGGCACTGGTCGAGGAGGGCGTGCAGCTCCGCGACGCGGGCATCGACGCCCGGATCCTCCTGCTGTCCGAGCCACCCATCGCCGCGGTCGGTGAGGTGCTCGCCGCCGAGCTCACCCCCACCGTCTACCGCGAGCCGTTCATCGCCACCCTCGATGCGCACGGGCAGAGCCGCGGGCGTCCCGTGCTGGTCCATGCCAAGGTCGACACCGGCATGGGGCGTGTCGGTGTTCCCGCGGGGGAGTGGCCGGCGCGCGTCGAGCAGCTCGCCACCTCGCCGGGCGTCGAGGTGGAGGGGATCTGCACCCACCTCGCTCGTGCTGACGAGCCGGAGGTCGCCACGACCGATCAGCAGCTGGCGGCCTTCGACCAGGCGCTCGACGAGGCGGACCGGATGGGGATCCGGGCGCCGCTGGTCCACGCGGCCAACACCGCCGGCGTGCTGCTGCACCCGACCTCGCGCCGCACCCTGGTCCGAGTGGGCATCGGCATCTACGGCCTGTCCCCGTCCGGTGAGGTCGATGCCGCCGACCACGGGCTCACGCCCGCCCTGCGCCTGGTCTCCGAGGTGTCGCACGTCAAGCGGGTGGCCGCCGGCACCCCGATCTCCTACGGCCACCGCTGGCGTGCGCCCGAGGAAGGGTGGGTCGCCACCGTGCCCATCGGCTACGCGGACGGGGTCCCGCGTCGCCTCACCAACCGGGCCCAGGTCCTGCTCGGCGGCCGTCGGCGTGCGATGGTCGGCACGGTGACGATGGACCAGCTGCTGGTGTGGTGCGGCGATGACGAGCCGGGGGTCGGCGACGAGGTGGTCCTGCTCGGCGCCGCTGGCGACCACGCTGCCGACGACGGGGCTCGCGGGGACG
>JBBDSW010000050.1:3110-5005 GCA_040904745.1 Nitriliruptoraceae bacterium | reverse complement strand
CAACCCGATCACGACCCCGCCCAACCCGATCACGACCCGACCACGAGGAGCGACCCGTGGCACGACGCTCGGTGGCCATGCTCGGGATCGGCGCGGCACTGGCGGGTGGTGCGGCGCTGGGCTTCCTCGCGGAGCGGGTGGTCGTACGCGGCAAGCTCGTCCCCGACCTCGAGCCGGTCGACGTGCCGCTCGGCAGCCTGGCCGGGGAGCTCAGCACGTTCACGGGCCCCCGCGGCACGGAGGTCACGGTCGAGACCTACGGTCCCGCCGACGCCCCCGAACTCGTGCTGGCACACGGGTGGGTGTGCACCGGCCGAGCCTGGCACGAGCAGGTCGCACGCCTGGCGGACCGCTACCGGATCGTCACCTACGACCAGCCGGGACATGCCCGCAGCAGCCCACCGGAGGGTGGCGACTACGACCTCGACCTGCTCGGTGACACCTTCGTCGAGGTGGTCCGTCGTCACACGCGCGGCGGACGCGTGGTCACCGCCGGCCACTCGCTCGGCGGGATCACGCTCCTGAACGCTGCGCGCCGCTACCCCGACGAGATCGCCGACCGGCTGGCCGGTGCCGTCCTGCTGTCCACCACCTCGTCGGCCCGGTCGGAACGGCTCGGGTTCGAGCTCGGGATCCGGGCGGCCGCGCGGCTCGACCGTGGGATCCGCCGGCTGGTCCCGGCGCTCCGCGACCCCCGCGTGATCCGGGCCACCGAGCGGATCACGGCCTCGACCTCCGACCTGTCGTTCCTGATCGCGCGGTGGACGGGGGTCGGGCCCGACGCCGATCCGGAGGTCGTCGCCTTCACCCAGGAGATGGTCCTCTCGTGCGGCACGGATGTGGTGCTCGGGCTGGTGGGGGCCGTGCTCGCCGTCGACGAGGACGCCGGGCTGGCGGCCCTGGCCGACGTACCGACGACCCTGGTGGTCGGCAGTCGCGACCGGCTCACCCCGGCGACGCTCACCCGACGGATGGCCGAGCACTCCCAGGCGGCGGTCGTCGAACTCGAGGGGGTCGGCCACATGAGCCTGCTCGAGGCCGGTGAGCGGGTCAGCGACGTCCTGCGCCGCCACCTCGACGGCGAGGTCGAGCGCGACGAGGACGGACGCTGGGAGCTCGCCGGCTCGGGTGAGGACGACTGGCGCCGGATCGACCCGGACACGGCGGTGGCCAGGGAGACCGGCTGATGGCGCTCGGGGTGCGCGGGGTGCGGATCGGGACGTGGACGGCGCCGGATCAGGTCTCCGGGTGCACCGTGGTGTTGCCGCCGGAGGGCTCGCTGGGGGCGATCGCGGTGCGCGGTTCGGCGCCCGGGACCCGCGAGGCGGCCGCGCTCGGACCGATGGGCAAGGTCGAGGCCTGCCACGCGGTCGTGCTCAGCGGCGGGTCCGCCTACGGGCTCTCCACGGCCGACGGGGTCGTGCGGTGGCTCGAGCAGCGGGGTGTCGGCTACGTGGTCCCCGGCGCCGTCGTCCCCATCGTCGGCGCCGCGATCGTCCTGGACGGCGCGGTGTGGTCCCCGGCGTCGCGACCCGGCGCGGACGAGGGGTACGCGGCCTGCGAGGCCGCCGCGGAGGAGGATCCGGCCGAGGGCCGGGTCGGGGTCGGCGCGGGGTGCACCGTGGCCAAGGTCGCGGGCCTCGAACATGCCTGGCGCAGCGGCCAGGGCATCGCCGTGCGCTCGGCCGGTGACGTCACCGTCGGCGCCATCGTCGCCAACAACGCCGTCGGCGAGGTGGTCGACGAGGACGGGTCCTACCTGGCGCGTGCCCGGGTACCCGACGACGCCCCGCGGTTCCCGATGGTCGATCCGTTCGGGCGTGCCGCGCCGCCGGCCGCCACCCCGGGAGACGCGCCGCCGGCCGGGCCGACGTGCGATGCGCCGCCGGCCGGGC
>JBBDSW010000050.1:1667-3010 GCA_040904745.1 Nitriliruptoraceae bacterium | reverse complement strand
AACACCGTGATCGGCTGCATCGTCACCAACGCCCGGCTGACCAAGCGGGACGCCGCCCGGGTCGCCGACCTCGGGCATTCCGGGGTGGCGCGGGCGCTCCGTCCGGCCCACACCGAGGCCGACGGCGACGCACTGTTCTGCCTGGCGACCGGCGAGGTGGTGGCGAGCCTGGACCTCGTCGCCCACCTCGCGGCCGAAGCCGTCGCCGAGGCGGTGCGCCGCGGGCCGCTGGCGGCCACCGGGGGCGCGAGCTTCCCGGGCGCTCCGGTGCTGCCGGGGCTGGCCGACGGCTGACCCCGCGCCTGTCGGACCGCCGGCTCAACCGGTTGGGGCCGTCTCAGGTGGGACCCGGGAAGCTGCCGTGCGAGAAGCTGCGGACCGTCAGCAGCTTCTCGACGCGACCGGGGCGGTCGGCCCCGGACCCGCCACGGCATGACCACTTCCTGCCGACAGGTGGCCGCTTCTTGCAGCGGGGGATCGGCGGCTGGCGGCGATCCCGCCGCTCAGCGACGTCCGTTCCCGGGGGGCCTTGTGCCTGCCCGCGCGGAGAGCGGGCCCAGACGATGGTCGTTTGGCCCTAGAGCCCATCGCGCCGATACGTTCGACTCGCGCGGCGTGACCGACGACGCTCACGCGGCGAGGGAGGCTGCTGATGCCGTCCACGACGACGTTGCGCCCGACCGTGGACGCTGGTCCGCGTTCCGCTCGGGGACACGATCGCGCCGTCAAGCAGTGCGGGGCGTGCGCGCTGCATACCGATCGCACGCACCCCGTGGTGGGGGACGGGCCCCGCGACGCCCGTCTCGTGGTGGTCATCGACTACCCCCGGCGCCACGAGGACGTCCACGGACAGGCGCTGGCCGGCAGCGCGCGCAACGTCCTGGACGAGGCGCTCCTGCATGCCGGGCTCGATCCGGCCGAGGTGCGCCGGACGACGGTGGTCCGCTGCCGCCCGCCTGGCGACCGTGCCCCGTCATCGGAGGAGATCAACACGTGCGCGGTGCACCTCGACGGCGAGTTGGACCTCGTCGGTCCGGAGGTCATCGTGACGCTCGGTGCGTTGGCGACCTCGGTGCTGCTCGGTCGTCCCGTGCCGCTGGAACGGGTCGCCGGGTACCGTCTGGACGTGCGCAACGGCGTCACCCTGATCCCCACGTACCACCCGTCCGAGGCGGTGCGAGGGGTACCGGCCGCCGCCGTGGCGTTGCGTCGTGACCTGGGGGTCGCCAAAGCGGTCCTGGACGGCACGATGAGCACCGGTGCCGAGGCGCGCTCGGAGCTGCGATCACGGCTCGACGCCCAGCGGTGAGCTGCTCCCCACGGGCAGTGATCGGTAGTGCGGT
>JBBDSW010000050.1:0-1567 GCA_040904745.1 Nitriliruptoraceae bacterium | reverse complement strand
GGGCCCGATGGCGCTGCGCGTGATGGTGACGGGATCGGAGTGGACGGCGAGGTGGTGGAGCGCGAGGATGGAGCCCTGCCCCGTGACGTGACGATCCGTGCGCTCGGGGAGGCATGGGCGCGGCGTGTGCCCGCCCTGAGCGACGCCTGTGCGCCCTGGCGCGCCAGACGGCATGACCCGGAGTTCCGCTGATGCTCGTACTTGGGATCGAGACCTCGACGACCCGTTCGTCCGTCGCGCTGGTGGACGCCGACCGCGTGATCGCATCGGCCAGCCTCGGCGTCGCCCGTCGCCACGGCGAGTTCGTGGCCCCCGCGATCCGGTTCTGTCTGGAGCAGGCGGGACTCGGTGTCGACCGGATCCACGGGGTCGCCGTGGGGACCGGGCCGGGGTTGTTCACGGGACTGCGCGTCGGCATCGCGACCGCGCAGACCTTCGCCGCCGCCCGCCAACTGCCGGTCGTGGGGCTCAGCGGTCTGGACGTGCTCGCCTTCCGCGTCCGCTACACCCAGCGGGTCATCTGCGCGGTGATCGATGCGCGTCGGGGGGAGCGGTTCTGGGCCTTCTACCGCACCATCCCCGGCGGCGTGCAGCGCGAGTCGGATCCCACGGTCGGCCGGCTCGACCGGTTGGTCGCCGAGATCGAGGCGCAGCCGGGCGATGTGCTCGTCGTCGGTGACGGGGCGTTGGACGACCGGGGACGCCTGCAGGCCACCGGTGCGGAGGTCGCCGGACCGGAGCTCGCCTGGCCGGATGCCGCCGACCTCGCCGAGCTCGCCGTGCCCCGGTTCGTGCGCGAGGAGACGCAGCGTCCTGACCAGCTGCGCCCGATCTACCTGCGTGACGCGGATGCCAGGATCGGTTGGGAGCAGCACGAAGGTCGCGGCGGGGTGGCCGCCACGTGAGCGGGGTCGGCCGGGCCGGTCCGACTCGCACATCGGGCACGCCGGGCACGGTCGCGGCCGCCGGCGCGGGTGCCGCGACCGCGGTACGTGTTGCGACGGCCGCCGATGCGGTCGGCATCCGGGCGTTGCCTGGGCTCGCCGAGTCCACCCTTCGCTCGCTCGATCGCGATCTGTCGCGGGGGGTGTGGAGCGACCCCCGGGCGCCGGCGGTGGTGGCCGCGGTGACCGATCCTGTCACTGCTCCCGCCGACGCCGATCCGGCCACCACGCAGGTCATCGCCTCGCGTGCCGACGTGGTCATCGGCGCCGCGTTCGGCCTCCTGCAGGTCGACGAGGGCCATGTCCTCGACATCGCCGTCGTCCCCGAGCAGCGTCGCAGGGGCGTCGGGACCGCGCTCATGGTGGCCCTCGACGCCGCCCTGCGCGCGCGGGGCGCGGCGGCGCTCACCCTCGAGGTCCGGACGGGGAACCTCGGCGCCCAGGGGCTGTACCGTCATCTCGGTTTCACGGTCGAGGGCCGCCGCCCCGGCTACTACCCAGACGGCGAGGATGCGTTGCTGATGTGGCGCCGAGCGGTCTTCGAGCACGGAGGCGGGTGACGTGCTGGTCCTCGGCATCGAGACCTCCTGCGACGAGACCGCCGTCGGCATCGTCGAGGACCG
>JBBDSW010000049.1:43718-50215 GCA_040904745.1 Nitriliruptoraceae bacterium | reverse complement strand
GCGCGAGCTCCCCGTTCAAGGGCTACCAGCCCCACTTCGCTCCCACGCCGTTCCCGGGGGTGATCTGCGCGTCGGTCAACGACGTGGTGGTGCACGGCATCCCGTCGACACAGCGGTTGGCGGCCGGTGACGTCGTCAGCATCGACCTCGGTGCCATCCTCGAGGGCTGGGTCGGGGACGCCGCCCGCACCTTCATCATCGGGGACGCCGACCCAGCCGACGCCGCACTGGTGGCGTGCGCCGATGAGGCGCTGGCCGCCGGCATCGCCGCTGCGGTCCCCGGGGCACGGATGGGAGACGTGGCCAGCGCGATCGGTGACGTCGGTCGTCGGCAGGGTTACGGCATCCCCAAGGGTTGGGGTGGTCACGGCATCGGCCGGGCCATGCACGAGGAGCCGACCGTGCCGAACGAAGGTCCTGCCGGCCGGGGCCTCAGGCTCAGAGCCGGTCTCGTCATCGCGATCGAGCCCATGTTCATGGCGGGCGGTGAGGACGCGGTGACGATCGATGCGGACGGGTGGACGATCCGGACCAGCGACGGCTCGCGTGCCGCGCACAGCGAGGACACCATCGCGATCACCGACGACGGGCCACAGGTGCTGACGACGGTGTGACGGCCCGGCGGCGCTGGCTCGACGGCCGCTCCGCCTCACTCCTTGGTATAGGGCTTCCCGTCGGCGGCGGGTGGGCGCAGTCGCCCGATCAGCCCGGCGACCACCACGATCGTCACCACGAACGGTGCGGTGAGCAGCAGGTCGGAGGGCACCGGCACCCGTAGCAACTGCAGCGAGGTGGCCAACTGATCGGAGAACCCGAAGATCAGCGCCGCTCCGAACCCGCCCACGGGGGTATAGCGGCCCACCAGCATGGCGGCCAGCGCGATGAAGCCGCGGCCTCCGGTCATCTCCCGTGAGAACTGTCCGACCGCGTCCAGCGTCCACCAGGAGCCACCGATGCCGGCCAGCACGCCGCCGAGCAGGACCGCCCGGTAGCGCGTGGCCAGGACGGCGATCCCGACGGTGTCGGCGGCCTTGGGATGCTCGCCGACCGACCGCAGGCGCAGTCCCCAGCGGGTCTGGAACAACCCGTACTGCAGGATGATCACCGCGGCGATCATGCCGAACACCAGCAGGGAGTGGCGGAACAGCACCGGCCCGAGGAACGGGATCTGCACGAGGAACGGGATCTCCAGCGAGGCGAACCGCGTCGGTGAGTTGAGCTCGGGGCTGCCGGAGAGGATCTGGGTGTTGAGGAACGAGGTCACGCCGGTGGCGAAGACGATCAGCACGACGCCGACGACGATCTGGTCGGCGCGGAAACGGATCGACAGACCGGCCAGCATGAACGCGACCAGGACCCCGGCGGCGATGCCACCGGCGAGGCCGGCCCACGGGTTGCTGGCGATCGAGGAGACCACCGCGGCGGTGAACGCCCCGGCCAGGAACTGACCCTCGATCGCGATGTTGATCACACCGGCGCGCTCGCACAGGACGCCGGCCATGGCACCGAGTGCGATCGGCGTCGCCCGCGCGAGCGAGCCACGCAGCAGACCCACCACCGACAGGTTGCCGTCGGCTGCGGCCCACGTGAGGAACGCGATCACGAACAGCAGGAGGACCACGCCGACCATGGGCACGGCGCGATCGCCGAAGCCGGTCGTGAACTGTCGCGCCGCGATCACGGCCACCAGGATCGACAGCACGATCACGGTGGGGACGACGCTGAGTACCAGTGCGGGCAGCTGGATGGCCTCACCACGGGCGTCGTTGAGCAGGAACGTCGCCTGTTCACCGCGGTCGTTGGTGGCGAACACTCCCAGCATCACGGCCAGGACGAGCACCGAGAAGGCGCCGAAGCGGCGTTCCCGGCGCTTGCGCTTCGCGGGGGTCATCGTCGCCCGGCTCATGAGCCCCACCCCTTCGCGACCTGGCCGGTGGCCAGATCATCGACCCTGATGCGGAAGATGGCGCGGACCAGACCCGGTGCGGCGATGAACACGATGATCAGGGCCTGGATCACGAGTGCGAGCTCGAGGGACGTCCCCGTCTGGGCCTGCATGTTCCGGCCACCGGCCTTCAGGATCCCGATCAGGATCCCGGCGGCCACGGTGCCGCCGATCCGGCCGCGGCCGAGCAGTGCCACCGTGATGCCGTCGAACCCGAGCCCCGCCGAGAACCCGATCGTGAGCCGGTGCTGGAGGCCCAGGATCGTGGCCGCCCCGGCTGCCCCGGACAACGCTCCCCCGATGGTGAACGCCGTCACGACCACCCGTGCCGGGTTCATCCCGGCCGAGGTCGCCGCCGCGGGGTTGAGTCCCACGGCGTTGAGCTCGAACCCGTGGGTCGAGCGCTCCATGAGCCAGAAGATGAGCGCCGCGAGGACGAAGGCCATCACCAGGCTCGTGTTGACGCGGAGGCTCGGCTCCCACCAGATCAGTCGTGGGAACCGCGCCGACTCCTCGACCGACTTCGAGATCGGGTCGCTGCGGTCCGGTCGGCGGAACAAGGTGGTGGAGACCAGGTAGCCGGTGACCAGCAGCGCGATGTTGTTGAGCATGATCGTCGAGATCACCTCGTGCGCGCCGGTCCTGGCCTTCAGGATGCCGGGGAGCCAGCCGTAGAGCCCGCCGGCCACCAGCCCGCCGGCGATGGCCAGCGGCAGGTGGATGATCAGCGGCAGGCCCGTGAACAGGAACCCGAGCAGCCCCGCGACGGTGCCACCCGCCAGGAACTGCCCCTCCGCACCGATGTTGAACAGCCCGGCGCGCAGTGGCACCGCGACCGCGAGCCCCGTCATGATCAGCGGCGTCGCCGAGACGAAGGTCTCCGAGATCTGGCTCTGGCCACCAAGGGCCCCCTGGACCAGGGCGCTGTACGCGGCGATGACGCTGTCGAAGCCGACCGTAAGGGCGTCGGTGGGACGGGAGAAGAAGTAGCCGAGCGTCCCCCGGACGCCTTCATCGCTGAAGGCGATGATGAACGCACCGATCACCAGCGCCGAGAGGATCGCGAGGATCGTGACGATGACGCTGGTCCCCGTCAGCGCCGCGAGCAGCCGCTGGGTGAACGTGGCGTCCTGCGCGAGCCGGGATGCGGCGGCCGCGCGTTCCTTGGCCGCCTCGATCTCCTGGCGGGCGTCGTCGTCAGGGTCGTCCGGCTCGGTGGCGACCGAGGCCGGCTGCTCCGGGGATCCGTTGGCGCCTCCCTCAGCCGGCTCGCCTCCCTCGGCCGGCTCGTCTCCCTCCCCCGGGCGGGTCGGATCGTCGCTCATGCCGCTCCTCCCGGGGTCGCTCCATCGGCGGGTGGTCCCTCGGCGTTCGCCTGGGTCGGCGGCTGGTGGTCCTCGAGCACGTCTGCGGGGTCCGCGCCGGCCATCATCCGTCCGACCGCCTCCTTGCTGATCGGTGTGTCGAACGGCCCCACGATGCGCCCGTGGAACATCACCGCGATCCGGTCGGCGAGCGCGAGCACCTCGTCGAGTTCGGAGGAGACGAGCAGGACCGCGGTCCCCTCGTCGCGTTTGACCAGGAGCTGTTTGTGGATGTACTCGATGGAGCCGACGTCGACCCCACGGGTCGGCTGCGACGCGACGAGCAGATCGATCGGGCGGTCGAACTCCCGGGCGACCACCAGTTTCTGCTGGTTGCCGCCGGAGAGGCTGCCGGCCGGGGTGTCCACCGACGGCGTCCGGATGTCGTAGGAGCCGACGACGCTGCGGGCGTGTTCACGGATCTCGTCGAACTGCAGGGATGCACGGCGTGCGAACGGCTCCGCGTCCCAGAGGTTCAGGATCAGGTTCTCCGCGACGGAGAACTCGGCCACGAGACCGTCACGGTTGCGGTCCTCCGGGACGTGGCCGATGCCGTCGCGCAGCACCTCCTTGCGGGTGCGCGAGGCCACGTCGCGGCCCGCGATCGTGACCGAACCTCCGGCGATGTCCTGCAACCCGGTGACGGCGCGGACCAGCGGGGTCTGCCCGTTGCCCTCGACCCCGGCGACGGCGACGATCTCGCCCGCGCGGACCTCGAGGTCCACCCCGTGGACGACCGTGGTGCCGATGGCGTCCGCCACCTCCAGGCCGGAGACCTCGAGGACGGGATCCTTCGGCGCGGCAGGGCTGCGATCCACGGTGAGCTCGACCGGCCGTCCCACCATGAGGTTGGCGAGCTCCTGCTCGCTGGCGGTGCGGGGGTCGGCGGTCCCGACGATACGGCCGCGTCGAAGGATGCTGATGCGATCGGCGATCTCCCGGTGTTCCCGCAGCTTGTGCGAGATGAAGATGACCGAGCGGCCCTCGGCGGTGAACCCGCGGATGGCCTCGAACAGGTCGTCCGCCTCCTGGGGGGTGAGCACCGCCGTCGGCTCGTCGAGGATCAGGAGCCGGGCATCGCGGTAGAGGGCCTTCAGGATCTCCACCCGCTGCTGGATCCCGACCGGTAGGTCCTCGATGACCGCGTCGGGGTCGACCGGCAGGCCGCTGCGTTCGGCGAGCTCGGCCACCTTGCGCGAGGCCGTGGCACGGTCGAGGCGGCCGAGACGGTCCGTCTGCTCCACGCCGAGCACGATGTTCTCGGCGACGGTGAAGACCGGTACCAACATGAAGTGCTGGTGGACCATCCCGATGCCGGCGTCGATCGCGTCGCCGGGGTCATCGAGCAGCAGCCGTTCGCCGTCGAGGAGGATCTCACCCTCGTCGGCGTGGTACAGGCCGTACAGGATGTTCATCAGGGTGGACTTGCCGGCCCCGTTCTCGCCGAGCAGGCCGTGGACCTCGCCCGACTCGACCTTCAGATCGACGGCGTCGTTGGCGACCACGCCGGGGAAGCGCTTGGTGATCCCCCGCAGCTCCAGTTGCACCGATCCACCCTTCCTGTTCCCGTGCGACCCGGGGCGCGGAGGCTAGCGCCGTGCTGGACGACCCGGCGCCCGACGCTAGTTCGCAGATGGCCCCGAGAGGAATGGCCAACGATCCCCGGCCCCGCCACGCGCCGTACGGTGTCTCCGACACGTCCGCGTGCCCCCGCAACGACGCGGAGGGGTGCCCACCAGGGGCACCCCTCCACCGGATCACACGGTGATCAGTAGTCCGCGGGGTCCACGGAGATCTCACCGGAGATGATGCCCTCGCGCAGTTCCGGCAGGGCGTCCCTGACCTCCTGCGGCACCCGGTCCTCGTTGTCGTGGAAGGGTGCGACCGCGACACCTTCGTTCTCGAGCGTGCCGGTGTACAGCCCGCCGTCGAACTCGTCGTTGACCACGTCCTCCATCGCATCGAAGACCGCGTTGTCCATGAGCTTCTGGACCGAGGTCAGCATGAGCTCGCCGTACTGGGTGGACTCGTAGCCATCGGTGTCGACCCAGATCATCAGGCCTTCGCCGAAGTCCTCGATGGCGGTCGCCGTGCCGAGGCCGACCGGTCCGGCCACGGGCATGATGATGTCCGCGCCCGCCTGGAGCAGGGTGTCGGTGATGTTGCGCCCGTCGTCCTGCGACTCGAAGTTGCCGGTGAACAGGCCATCCTCGCCGTCCCAACCTTCGACCACGACGTCCGCAGCGTTCTCCTGGTTGTAGTACTCGGTACCGGCCAGGAAGCCGTCCATGAAGATCGACACCGTCGGGATATTGATCCCGCCGTAGGTGCCGAGGACGCCGGACTCGGTGGTCCCGGCGGCGACGTAGCCGGCCAGGAAGGCCGCCTGGTCGGTCGCGAAGCTGAGGCCGCGGAGGTTGGGCTCCTCGAGGAACTCGTCCACGATCGCGAAGTTCTGGTCCGGGTTGGCTTCGGCAGCAGCCTGGGTGGCCTCACCGAGCAGGAACCCGACCGTCACGATCAGGTCGCAGTCCTGGTCGAGGAAGGCCTGGATGTTGGGCTCGAAGTCCGACTCGGACTGCGACTCCAGCACGGAGACCTCGACGTTCAGTTCCTGCTCGGCGCGGAGCATGCCCTCCCACGCGGTCTCGTTGAACGAGGAGTCATCGACGCCACCCTGGTCGGTGACCAGACACCCACGGGCAACGGGCTCAGCGGACTCGTCCTCGCCGTCGTCCGCTTCGTCGTCGGCCTCGTCCTCGGTGTCGTCGGTCTCGTCTTCGGTGTCGTCGGTCTCCTCAACATCGGTCTCGGTGTCCTCATCGGGCGCATCGCCGCAGGCGGCGAGTACCAGCGCCCCGGCGAGTACGACCGCAGTCGCACGACTGATCCTCATCGAGCTGAACCTTTCGTTGATCCGCGCCCGGCGCGGTTCGTGACCGCGACTCCGGGACCGTTGATGTGACGCGCGGGTGAACTCGACCCCGGAGCGGCCCCACGCTGCCGGTCCGGTGTCCCCTGACGCTACTACACGCCTCGTAGCGCACGCTGCACCCGGGGACCGCGGTGCGCCGCGCGCTCGCCAGGGTGGCAGGGCGCTCGCCGCACCGCACGGGACGTGTGGCCCTAACCGAACCATCGGCGCTCGTCATCTCACCGACGTGTCGCGGCGCCCCTGCGTGTCGCGG
>JBBDSW010000049.1:28889-43618 GCA_040904745.1 Nitriliruptoraceae bacterium | reverse complement strand
GCCCCTGCGTGTCGCGGTGCCGCGGACGGTCACACGAGCACGCGGATCTCACCGTTGCTGGCCGTGATCACGGCGCGGAGCGCCCGGTGCAGGCCACCGTGCAACTCCCGGAAACGTGTCACCTCCGGGTCGTCGTCCATCGCCTCGCCATCCCGTTCGGTTGCGGGCGGGGTCGGGGGATGAGGAGCGGCCCCTGCCGAGTCCTCGACCAAGGCCCTGAACTCGGCGTCCCAATCGGCGTGCGCCGCGGCGCGTTTGAGCCACATGGTGGGGGCTTGGAGGAGGGCGCGGTCCAGATCCTGGACGATCGTGACGACGACGTCCGTGGTCGTCCGCACACCCGGCTGCGAGAGCAGACGCAACGCCTGGAGCTTGCGCATGGCCATGGCGGCGATCATCACGGGATCGCCGAGTTCCTCGACCGCACTGTCGACATCGGCCAGGGAGATCGTGACCGTGTCCTCGACGTCGAACCACCCCTTCAGGGTGTCGAAGAGCTCCACGGTCACGTCATGCAACGCCAGGAGTTCATCCGGCTTGTCGATGGCCTCCAACCCCTCCTCCTCGCCGGTTCCCCGAGAGGCTACTCGCCGGTCCCCGGCAGGTCCGCACAGTCGTCGCGCTCGATCTCCTCGAGCTGAGCGAGCACGTCGGCCGTCGCCACTCCCCCGAGCTCGTTCAGCGCCTCACGGTCGACGCAGATGACCCCGAGCGAGGTGGCACGGCTCTGCACGCCCGGAGCGTCGGTGTCGAACCGCTCGATCGGGACGAGGACCGACGGTGACCGCTCGGAGAGCATCGTCGTGATGACCGGGCGAACCTCCGCGTCGTAGTCCTCAGCCGCACGCGCCCGTTCGTCGAACGCCCGCTGGGCGCCGGCTTCCGCCTCGCCGAGCTCGGAGAGGGCCCCGTACCCCTCCAGGTGGCGGGCACGGCCGAGCAACAGCAGATCGAGTCCGACCTCGATCTCGCCTCGGAGCTCGTCGGCACCGGTCGCCACCCCTTGGTCGTCGGTGGTGCCGACGGGGAACGCGAGGTCGTGCGACTCCGCGCTCGCGATCGAGCGCGTTCCGGTCCACAGATCGAGCCACCCGCGGGCGACCGACGCGACCGCCTCCGCGACGTCGCCATCAGCATCGTCGGCGTCGACGAACAGGGCGCGCAGATCGGGTTCGACGGTGTCGAGCGTGGCTCTGACGCTCGTGGCGTCGCCCTCCAGCGTGCCCCACGTGGTGTCCTCGGAGAGCTCGGCACCGATCGGTGGCGGGTCGTTCGGCAGCTGTGCCTCGAGCTCCCCCAGCCGTTCGAGCAGGGCCTCAGGGCCGGCGCCCGTGGCCGCGTCCCCATCGGATTGCGCGACCGCGGCACCCACGCCCACGGTCACGATGGCCAGCGTGCCCATGGCCGCGAGCGTGCTCACGACCCGGCGCTGTCGACCCACGGTGCTCTCCTCGTCCGGTGTCCGTCGCCACACGGCGTCCGACCGCGCTCCGCGACCGGCTCCTCGGGGTATCGGCACGTGACCCCGCCGACGTGAGCACCGATCCGCGATGCACTCGTGTCACGTGGGGCTACAACGCCCACGCTACGCGACAGACACCGCGGTGGGAAGCCTGGTGCACACCGCGCGACCCCGTGGGGTGGGACCGTCGGGGGTTGGCGACCGTCAGTACCGGTAGGAGTCGTCCTTGTAGGGACCGCCCACCTCGACGCCGAGGTAGTCCGCCTGCTCCGGGCTGAGGACGGTCAGCCGCGCCCCGATCTTCTCGAGGTGGAGACGGGCGACCTCCTCGTCCAGGTGCTTGGGCAGGACGTAGACCTGGTGTTCGTAGCGGTCGTGGTGCTGCCAGAGCTCCAGCTGGGCCAGGACCTGGTTCGTGAACGAGGTGGACATCACGAACGAGCTGTGGCCGGTGGCGTTGCCGAGGTTCACCAGCCGGCCCTCGGCCAGCAGGATCACCTGCTTGCCGTTGGGCAGGTGGACGAGATCGACCTGCGGCTTGATGTTGGTCCACTCGTAGGCCCGGAGCGCCGCCGTCTCGATCTCGGTGTCGAAGTGCCCGATGTTGCACAGGATGGCGTGGTCCTTCATCTCGAGCACGGCATCGTGGGTGACGACCCCCATGTTGCCGGTGGCGGTCACCACGATGTCCGCCTCCGCGATGACATCCTGGATCTGGACGACCCGGAACCCCTCCATCGCCGCCTGCAACGCGTTGATCGGGTCGATCTCGGTGATGTAGACCGTCGCACCCATGCCGTCCAGCGCCTGGGCACAGCCCTTGCCGACGTCGCCGTAGCCGGCGACCACGGCCACCTTCCCCGCGATCATGACATCGGTCCCCCGCTTGATGCCGTCGATCAGTGACTCACGACAGCCGTAGAGGTTGTCGAACTTGGACTTGGTCACCGAGTCGTTGACGTTGATCGCGGGCATCCTCAGCGCCCCGCGCTTCTGCCAGGACCGGAGCTGCTTGATCCCGGTAGTGGTCTCCTCGGACACGCCGAACAGCCCGTCGAGGAGGTCCGGGTGCTCATCGTGGACCAGGGCGGTGAGGTCCCCACCGTCGTCGAGCAGCAGGTTCGGAGTGGAGCCATCCGGCCACACAAGGGTCTGCTCGATGCACCAGACGTACTCCTGCTCGCTCTCCCCCTTCCAGGCGAACACCGGGGTCCCGGCCGCGGCGACGGCCGCGGCGGCCTCGTCCTGGGTGGAGAAGATGTTGCACGACGACCAGCGCACGGACGCACCGAGCGCCTGCAGCGTCTCGATCAGCACGGCGGTCTGGACGGTCATGTGCAGACAGCCGGCGATCCGGGCTCCGGCCAGCGGCTGCTCGCCGGCGAACCGCTCCCTGAGCGCCATCAGGCCCGGCATCTCCCGTTCGGCGAGCCCGATCTCCTTGCGACCCCACTCGGCCAAGGAGAGGTCGCGGACCTCGAAGTCCCGGTCCGGGTAACGGCGTTCGAAGGGGGTGTTCTTCTCGCTGCTGGTCTGGCTCACGGCTGGTCCCTGTCCTCGTACGGTCGATCCCGCGTGTCGGCGGCGCCCCGCGGCCCCGTCGCCGCACCACGCGGCCACTGGTCGGTGGCGCAGGACCGCTGGTCGGGGTGCGGTCCGCTCAGGAGCCGACCCCGACCGATCCGGTGCGCACGCGTCGATGGATCGGTCTGGGAGGGGTGGCCGGACTCGGCGCCCTCGCCGTGCAGTGTGCCCGACATCGACCGGCGAGGCCGCCACGCCGGTCAGCGGTTCCCTGACCCGTCCCCGAGCAGGCGCATCACCGGCGCCGCCGCACGCAACATACGGACCTCACGGTCGCGCAGTTCCGCCACCCGCGTGAGGAAGGTCGCCCGGGGCACATCCTCGGCCCCGAGCGATGCCAGGTGCGGGGTCGTCACCTGCACGTCGACGAGGGCACCTCCGGCCTCCTCGAAGCGCTGGCACAGGTCGAGCAGGGCCACCTTCGACGCGTCCGTCTCCCGGTGGAACATCGACTCCCCGGTGAAGATCGCCCCGATCTGGACGCCGTAGATGCCCCCCACCAGCGCGTCGACGTCCCACACCTCGATGCTGTGGGCCCAGCCGAGCCGATGGAGACGGGCGTAGGCCCGCTGCATCGACGGCACGATCCAGGTCCCGTCGTCCTCCGGCCGGTGGGCACAGGCCGCGACCACCTCTTCGAACGACTGGTCCACCGTCGTGGTCCAGCCGGACCGCCGCAGGGTCCTGGCGAGGCTGCGCGAGACGTGGACGGCATCCACCGCGAGGATCCCCCGCGGATCGGGCGAGAACCACGGGAGCGGGATGTCCTCGTGCGGCCAGGGGAAGATGCCACGGCGGTAGGCGTCCACCAGCGTGGAGGGCTCCAGGTCGGCGCCGACCCCGACCACCCCCTCCAGATCGTGCGGCTCGGGGTCGGGGAGCTGCCACGCCGAGGGCGCCACCGGTCGTGGTGGGCGCGTCCGCCCGTCGCTCGGGGTCGGCAGGAGGCGGGTGAGGTCGCCGGTTCGCGATCCGCGTCCCGGTGGTCGATAGCGCACCGCTCGCCTCCCTGGACCACGTCGGGTGCTGCCGGACGAAGCTAGCGCTGCACTACCGTGGCCGCCGCACCGGGAGGAGGGCACGTGGCCGCCAGCGACGACATCCCGCGACGCCTGCACCTGGTCGACGGCACCTACGAGCTGTTCCGCGCGCACTACTCGAAGCGGCCGGGTCGCACCGCGCCGGACGGCCGCGACGTGAAGGCGACCGTCGGGATGGTCGAGAGCCTCCTCGTGTTGCTCGACGACGAGGAGGAGGACGTCAGCCACCTCGCCGTGGCCTTCGACCGTCCCATCGAGAGCTGGCGCAACGACCGGTTCCCCGACTACAAGAGCTCGGAGGGGATGGACCCGGCCCTGCTCGCCCAGCTGGAGGGTGCCGAGGAAGCGGTCAGGGCACTCGGGGTGCACGTGTGGACCTGCGAGTACCACGAGGCCGACGACGTGCTGGCCAGCGCCGCCATGCACTTCGCCGGGCAGGTCGGCCAGGTCCGCATCCTCACCCCCGACAAGGACCTCGCCCAGGTCGTCGATGACGGCCGCATCGTGCAGGTCGACCGCGCCCGGGGAAGCGTCCGTGACCAAGCGGGGGTCACCGAGCGGTTCGGGGTGCCTCCGGCCGCGATCGCCGATCTGCTGGCGGTCGTCGGAGACGACGCCGACGGCATCCCCGGCGTGCCCGGGATCGGTGCGAAGAGCGCTGCCGCACTGCTGGGCCGGTACGGCAGCCTCGACGCCGTGCCCGCCGACGTCGACGACTGGGACGTCACGGTGCGTGGCGCGGCCCGGCTGGCAGCCGCCCTCGAGGAGCACCGCGAGCAGCTCGCCCTCTACCGCGAGCTGACACGCCTCGCGACCGATGTCGACCTCGGGGTGGAACTGGGCGAACTCGCCGTGGTGGGGGTCCCCCGGGAGCGCTTCCAGGCCTGGTGCGAGGCGGTCGGCGCCGACCGGCTCCGTGATCGGCCGCGGCGGTGGGCGTGAGCGTGTTCGTCTGCGGCCGGGGGCCACGTGGTTGAGGACGCCGCGCCCGAGATGCGACGCCACTCCTCCCTGATCGCCGGGGGGATCCTGCTGTCGCGCCTGTCCGGGCTGCTGCGTGATGCGGTCCTCGCGTTCTACCTCGGCGCGAACGTCGGCGCCGACGCCTTCCGGGCCGCGCTCAAGATCCCCAACCTGCTCCAGAACCTCCTCGGGGAGGGCGTGCTGTCGGCGTCGTTCATCCCGACCTACTCCCGGCTCCTGGCCGATGACCGCGAGGAGGAGGCCGGGCGGGTCGCCGGAGCGGTCCTCGGGCTCCTGCTGGTGGTGACCGGGGTGCTGGTGGTCCTCGGTGCCGTGTTCGCCCACCCGTTGACCCGCCTGCTGGCCCCGGGGTTCGTCGGCGATCGGTTGGAGCTGACCGTCACCCTCGTCCGGATCATGTTCCCCGGGATCGGGTTGCTGGTCGTCTCGGCCTGGTGCCTCGGCGTCCTGAACTCGCACCGACGGTTCTTCCTGTCCTACGTGGCCCCGGTCCTGTGGAACGCCGGGATCCTCGCGGTGCTCGTCACGCTCGGCGGGTCCGCCGTCCTGGAGCCGGCGGTCGCCGCCGGCTGGGGGGTGGTGCTCGGCGGCGGACTGCAGGTCGCGATCCAGGTGCCGACCGTGCGCCGGCTGCTCAGGGGCACGCTGCGGCCATCGGTCAGCACCCGCTCCCCCGAGACGCGGAGGGTGCTCAGGGCCTTCGGGACGATCGTCCTCGGCCGCGGCGCCGTCCAGCTCTCCGCCCTGCTCGAGCTCGTGGTCGCCTCCCTGCTGGCCGTCGGCGCCGTGGCGGTACTGGGCTACGCCCAGACGTTCTTCCTCCTGCCCATCGCGCTGTTCGGGATGAGCGTCGCGGCCGCCGAGTTGCCGTCGCTCTCCACGCTCGCCCCACGCGACCACCACCTGCTCTCGGAGCGCCTCGACGCTGGCCTCGCGCGCAGTGCGTTCTTCGTGGTCGGTACCGCGCTCGCCTACCTGCTGGTCGGCGCCGACCTCGTCGAGGTGCTGTTCGGCCGGGGCGAGTTCGATGCGGCGACGAGTTTCCAGGTCGCGGCCGTCCTCGGCGTGTACAGCCTCGGGCTGCTGCCGGCCACGGCGTCCCGCCTGCTCCAGTCCCTGCTGTACGCCCTCGACGATGCGCGCACCCCGGCGATCGTCGCCGTGGTCCGGGTCGTGGTCACCCTGGCGGTGGCCGTACCCGCGATGCTCTCGCTCGACCAGTTCGTCGTCGATCTCCGGGAGCCGCTGTCCTTCCGGCTGGCAGCGGATGGGGTCGTCCCGACGCTCTCCCCCGTCGATGCGGCGCTCAGGGACGGCGGCGGCAACCAGATGCGCCTCGGGGCCGTCGGACTCGCACTCGGCTCGGCCGTCGGGTCGTGGGTCGAGTACGTGCTGCTGCGGCGGGCGGTCTCTCGTCGGGTGGTCCGCCCCCGGCTCGGCGGTGGGACGCTCACCCGCCTGCTCTCCAGCGTGGTCGCCGCGGCTGCCGTGAGCGTCGTGAACGTCCAGCTGGTGCCGACGACCGGGGCGTTGCCCCGCCTGGTCATCGTCGGAGGGACCGCCGGGGTCGTCTACCTCGGCACGGCATGGGTGCTGCGGGTCCCGGAGGCGGCGGCGCTCCTGGCGCGGATCAAGGTGCCGCCACGACCGCCACGAGGTGGCACCGGACTGCCGGACGACGCTCCGTCCCCGGGCGCTGACCCGGGCCACGAGCCGGGTTGAGACGCGGGCGCCGACATCGCTGCCGATCGGTCGCTGCGCGCCTCTGCCGGTCAGCCGGTGTGCGCGTCGAGCGCCCGTACGACGGCGTCGATGCTCGCCATCGGGTCGTCGTCGACGACGACCACCCGGGCGATGAGGTGGTCGAGCCCCGCCTCGCGGTAGCGGGCGAGCATCGGCCCCAGCGGATCCGTCGGGGTGCCGGCATGGCCGAGGGCGGTCAGCGCCTCCTCCCCCAGCGCCTCGACGAGCCCTGCTCCGTCCGCCCCGTCGCGGCGCGCCACGCGCGCGCGTTCCAACGCGGGGCCGAACCCCTGCCGCTCGAGGTGGGAGGCGTAGGTGGGCAGCGCACCGTAGGTACTGATCTGCCCTGCCAGAGCCGCTCGCGCCGCGTCTCGGTCCGCGGCGACGGCCACGCGGACGTAGGTGGCCACCTCGACCGAGCCCGGATCACGTCCCGCGGTGACGGCGGCGTCGCGCACCGCTGATCCGGCACGAGCCACCTCGGCGGGTCCGGCCCAGTTCAACAGCACCCCGTCCGCCTCGGCGCCCGCGAGCGCCAACATGCGTGGACCCATGGCGGCGAGGTAGCGCCGGGTCGGCGGCGGTGTGGGGCTGATCGCGAGCCGGAACCCGCGCGAGGACAGCACCTCGCCGTCGACCGCGCTCTCCTCCCCCGCTTCGAGCTGGGCGAGGATGGCCAACAGCTCCCGGCTGGCGGTCAGCGGCCGTCGCACCTCGGCACCGTGCCAGGGACCCATCGTGGCACCGTGGCTGACGCCGAGCCCGAGGAGGAACCGGCCACCGCTGGCTTCCTGGAGCGTGGCCGAAGCCATCGCGAGCTGGGCAGGTGAACGGGTCCAGATGGGTGCCACCGCGACCCCGACCTCCAGGTCGGTGGTGGCGGCCGCCCAGGCATGGCACAGCAGCAGGGCGTCGCGGCCCTTGGCCTCGTTGGTCCACAGGGAGGTGAAGCCGGCCGCCTCCACGTGCTCGGCGACGCGCTGCTGCACGGCGATCGACAGGTCCTCGCTGACACCCAGACCGAGCTTCATGACGGTCCCTCCGCGTCCTGGTCGTCGCCGTCGAGCAGCTCGAGGAGCTGCTCCTGCCACCAACCGAGGTGGTCCATGATGGCCAGGGGGTAGGCCAGCGGATCCTCGGGGCCGACCGACGCACGGTCCAGCGCCTCGACGTCGATGCGGGCACCGAGAGCCAGCCGGACGTCGTTGAGGACACCGAGGACCAGCAACGGCTCCTCCTCCACGAGATCGACGGTGAGTCGGCCACGGCTGACGCGCGCGCGTTCGAGGATGTCGGCCAGCAGATCGAGCCCAGCGAGACGGTCGGCCAAGAGCTCCTCGGCCAGCAGATCGCGGGCGGCCCGATCGGCTTCGGCATCACCGAGCACGACGGGGGGGAACAGCCGGGCCACGACGGCGTCCTCGGGATCGGGGTCCTCGAGCGAGCGGCGCAGCTCGTCACGCAGCCGGCGCAGCAGCTCGGCCTCGGGTGGACGCAGGACGAAGCGGATCGCCTCGCCGTGCCGTCGGAAGGTGCTGCTCACCCCCGCCTCACGATGACCGCTCCATGGTGGCCCGTAGCCCGTGGGTGTGCAGCTCTTTGACGTAGCGTTCGGCCTGCTCACGTGGCTCCGAGGCGACCAGCGCGCGTCCCTGCTCATGGACCTCGAGCATCAACTTGCGGGCGAGATGATCGGGGAACCCGAAGACCCGCTTGAAGACGTAGACGACGTAGGACATCAGGTTGACGGGATCGTCCCAGACGATCACGTCCCACGGCAGGTCCGTGGAGAGCTCCTCGTCCGTCTCGGGCAGATCCTCGCGGACGGGGGCACTCGCCGGGCTCGCCGGGCCGGACACAACGGCCACGTCGACCTCACCTCCCACGTGCTCCTCGTGCGACCGTAGCGCGCGGGGCGAGGGCGCGGAACGTCGCAGCGACGGACCGTCAGCCGTGGTGCCGTGGCCGGGGAGCGTCAGGGTCAGCGGCGACGGCGACGTGCCATCCGGCGCTGCCGCTCCCGCTCCTCGAGCTCGTCCCAGGACGGGGGGTTGACCATCGTGCGCCCCACGGGGTTCTTGGCCTTGGCGGCCTTGGTGACGGTCACACCCGTCGCGACCTTGCGTCGGCCTTCTCCGTCCCCCACCTCGAACTCGACCTCATCGCCCGGCTGCAGGGTGCCGTCGGCCACCTCGGTGGCGGCGACGTAGGCCTCGGAGCCGTCGTCGACGGTGATGAAGCCGAAGCTGCGGTCGGCATGGAAGACCTTGACACGTCCGGTGGGCATGAGCGGTGGACCTCGGGTGTTCGTGGGACGGGGGGACGCCGGGATCGCGGAGCAGGAAGCCGTGAGACGGCTGTCGGCGGCGCGCTGCGGAGGGCGGTCGGTCCCGACCTGCGAGTGATGGACCGCAGCGCCGGACGCCGCACGGTGCCCGGCGCGGGCGGCGAGCGTAGCGCCTCCCCCCGCCCCGGCGCGACCTCCTCACGGGTTCGCACCCGGGGTGGGGCGGGATCGCGCCCTGGCGTGGCCCGGGGCGGTCACCCCTGCGCCGCTGCCCAGGCGCGGGCGGCGTCCTCGACCTCCTCGAACGCCCCGGAGGCCAGCGCCTCGATCGGTGTCCGATCCGCCAGCCGGCGCTGCGGCGTCGAGAACCACCGCGCGGCGGAGCGGTCGTCGACCCAGCCCTGCAGGACCCGGAGCACGTCGAGGGCGACCTCCAGCGGGGTCCGCTCGCCGTCGACCGGTGCTGCGAGCAGGGTGTCGACCGGCTCGTCCCCGGCGATCGCCCGCAGCTCGGCCTCGTCATCGAGTGGATCGTCGCGGTACACGGCTCAGCCTCCGCTCCGCAGCGCCGCGTGGTCACGTTCGCACGCCTCCACGTAGCGTTCCGCGGCGGCCAGACGTTCCGGCAGGCGTTCGCGCTCGTCGGCGATCACGGCGAGGCGTTCGGTGATCGCCTGGGCCAGGGGCTGATCGGTGTGGCGAAGGGCGCGCGTGAGGCGGCGGTCCACCGTGTCCAGCAGCGCATCCCCTTCGTTGCGGCTCCGACGGAGTCGCCGGGCCTCGGTCACCAGGTACTCGTCGTAGCGGCGGAGGGCGTCCAGGTCCTCGCGGGCACGCAGCAGGGTGAAGTAGGCCGCTTCGATCTCGTCACGGGGCACTGCTCAGCCCTCCTCGGCCTCGGAGCGGGCCTTCAACCCGGTGAGCCCCTGCTCCAGGATCGTACGAGCGGCGCGCTTCTTCATGAACCCCGGCAGCGGCAGGTCGATGTCCACCTCGAGGTCGTACTCCACCTCGGTGCCGCCGTCGTCGGTCTCGAACAGGCGGTAGGCGCCGTCCAGCTGGGAGATCGTGTCCCCCTCCACCAGGCTCCAGGTGATGTCGTAGTCCTGGTAGGCGTACTCGATGACGTAGGCGACCTCGGAGACCTTGGCGTCGATCGTGAACCGGGCCTGATGGGGCGACCCGTCGTCGTTGGTCTCGAGGACCTCGATCTTGCGGACCCCCTCCGCCCACTCCGGATAGGTCGCGAGGTCGGTGATCGTCTCCCACACGGTGTCGGGGGACGCCTCGATCGTGATCCGGTCGCTGACCTGCTCCCCCACCGGTTCCTCCTCGTGTTCGCCGGTCACCTGGTCGGATGCCCTGGACGCCCGGAGCCTAATGCGTCCTGACGGCGGAGCCCGTAGCTGGGCGCCCGCCGCCGGGTGCCAGCCACGAGGTGCGCTCAGCTGTCCAGATCGAGCTCGGAGGCGAGGCGGTCCAGACCCGCCTCGAGCTCCCGGAGCTCACGGACCTCGCGGGCGAGCCGGCGCCGGCGTTCCTCGACGTCGGTGGCCATCGCGCCGTAGCTCGGTGCGGGATCGTCGGGCCACGCCGGGCACACCGCCCGATGGTCGCACCAGTCGCACAGCCGGTTCGGGGTCGTCGGGTACCGCTCGGCACGGATCGCGGCGGCCGTCTCGAGGACCGCGGAGCGTGCCGCCTCGAGGTCCAGCTCGTCGACGGGCACGGTCACGGTGACGCCGGGGACGACGAAATCGAGCGACACGGTGGCGGGAAGCCGGCCGTAGAGGTTGCGGCAGGCCAGGGCGTACAGCGCCAGTTGCAGTGACCGCGCCACCTCGGTGCGTGGGCGGGCCTTGCGGCTGGTCTTGTAGTCGACGACGTGCAGGTCGCCGTCCTCATCGGCATCGATCCGGTCGATCGCGCCGACCACCACCGCCTCGTGTTCGAACGGCACCTCGAACCAGGCTTCGGTGGTCACCGGGAGCCGGTAGGTGGGCGCCACCCGGGCGTGGTAGCGGCGCAGCACCTGCTGGGCGTGGCGGTAGTGCGCGAGCTGCTCGTCCCGTTCGAGGTGGGCGAACCCGCGGTGGTCCCAGCCGTCGTAGAGGAAACCGAGGAGCTCCTCCGCGCTGGGCGCCTCCGGCAGTTTCCGGTCGTGGAACGCCTCCAGGGCGTTGTGGACCGACGTCCCGAACGACAGGTGCGGGCTCGGCAAGGTCGGCAGACGGTCGACGTAGCGGAACCGGAACTTGCGCGGGCAGTTCTGGTAGGTGTCGATCCGGCTGAACGACAGCCGGATCCGCCCCTGTGCGTCGGTCAGGGGTGGGCTGGTCGGCTCCAGTTCACCGAACGCGCCGGCAGGGGCGTTGTCCACGTCGACGAGGCGCAGGGGGGCATCGTCGTGCTCACCGGCCGTCATGGATCCCTCATCGCGGGCAGGGTTGGTGGTGTGCGACCACCCCCCGAGCGTAACGGCGGGCCGTGACCGCAGACCGCACGGCGCCCCGAGGGGGCGGCCCACGTCGGGCGGGATCAGGCGGTGCCGGAGGCGGACGGGACACCGAAGATGGCCAGCACCTGCTCGTGCAGGTGGCCGTTGGTGCTGAGCACGTCACCACCGTCGGCCGTGGGCTCACCCGCCAGGCTGGTACAGCGCCCCCCGGCCGCCTCGACGATGACGCGGACGGCCGAGACGTCCCACAGGTTGACGACGGCTTCGACCGCGACGTCGGTGCTGCCGGCGGCCACCAGACAGTGCTGCCAGAAGTCGCCGTAGCCACGCTGGCGGGCGGTGCCGGTCGCCAGCGACTCGACGGCGGCGGCCCGCCCGATCCGGTGGAAGTGGTCGAGGCCCCCGAAGGAGACCTCGGCATCGGCGAGGCGGTCGACAACGCTGACCTGGATCTCCCGCGCGTCCTGGTGCGCCACTCCCCCGCGGACCCCATCGAAGCGGGTGTGCAGCGCGGGGGCCGAGGCCACGCCCACCACGTCCTGTCCGTCGACCTGGACGCCGATCAGGGTGGCGAAGATCGGGTTGCCCTTGACGAAGTTGGTCGTCCCGTCGATCGGGTCGATCACCCAGCGCGGGGCATCGGGCGGCCCATCGAGGCCGTCCTCCTCCCCGAGCACCGCGTGGTCGGGGAAGCGCGCACCGATCGTCGCACGCAGCTCGCGCTCGACAGCCTGATCGACCTCGGTCACCCAACTGCCATCCGACTTGGTGCGGACGTCGAGGTGGCCCCGGAAGCCGGCCATGGTGAGCTCATCGGCCAGATCGGCCAGCTCGTGAGCCGCCTGGAGCAGGATGGCGAGATCGGTCACCAGTCGAAGCTGAGGTCGTCGAAGCGCAGGATGATGTCGTTCGGCTGCACGGTGAGCGTGACCTCCTCGCGCGGTACCCACAGGGGGATGCACGGGCCCTGGCCGGCATGTCCCATGAGGCAGATCAGCAACTGACCGTTCCCGTCGAGACCGATGATCTGCCGGGCGTAGCTGAGGAGTTCGTGGAACTCGGCGGCCCCGGCGCGTCGCTTCTGGTAAGCGGTCGCCCAGCGGGACTCCGACCGCCCGTAGTTGGCGATGACCTGACCCGGCGACAGCTTCGTGATGCCGCTGAGCGAGCGCACCAGCTTGAGGGGCTTGTCCTGCTTGGTCGCCTTGCCGACACGGACGGCCGCCGCTGGCTTGGCCAGCGCCCCCGGCAGGTCCTCCAGCTCGAAGTTCCCCGCGGCTTGGGCAGCCTTCTGACGCTCGACGGGGACCTGGATCTCGATCTTGCTGGCCACGGTTGCTCCTCGTGTGCGTCTTGCGAGTACCCCCGACCGGATTCGAACCGGCGTCACCACCTTGAAAGGGTGGGATCCTAGGCCGCTGGACGACGGGGGCACGGCCGTACAACGACGACCGGCGGGAGGCTACCGGCCGGACGTGCGTCGTCGCCTCACGACCTCCCAGACGACCAGCAGGAGCAGGGCGACCACCCCCGCGCGGGTGAGCCAGCCGAGCACGTCGCCGGTGCGCAGGTAGGGCGTCCAGCCCTCGACCAACGGGACCTCGCGGCGGATCGAATCGATCGTGAACACCTCGGTCTCGTGCGACAGCGCCCCGTCTGGCGAGACGAAGGCCGAGGAGCCGGTCAGCGCCGCGTGGACGACCCAGCGGCCGGTCTCCACGGCCCGGAGCTGGCTCTGGGCCAGGTGTTGGGCCGGCTCGGCGGAGTCACCGAAGCTGGCGTCGTTGGTCAGGGTGAGCACCACCTGGGCCGGCTCGCCGCCAGCGAGGACGTTGGTGCGTACGACGTCGGTGAAGATGGTCTCGAAACAGATGATGACGGCTGCCTCGACCCCGTCGACGACCTCCAGCCGCTGCGGGTCGGTGGCCGGGCGTGCATCGCGAGGGATCTGGTCCAGCGGGGGGAACCACTCGAGGTAGGGGCGGAACGGGATGAACTCACCGAACGGCACCAGCCGTCGCTTGACGTAGCGGTCGATCTCGTGGAAGCCATCCTCGAGCAGGAGTGCGGCGATGAGGCGTTCGGTCGCCGGGTCGGGCCCGTCGAGCGCGGTTCCCGTCAACAGACGGCCGCTGGCACCGGCGGCCTCGTCCGCCAGGGCCGCCAGCGGGGCACCCCGCGCGGTGTAGGGATCCCGATCGACGCTGGACTCCGGCCAGATCGTGAGCTCCGGCGGGCCGTCGCGCTCGATCGCGGCCAGCGTCTCATCGCGCAGCGCGGTGGTGATACGCAGCGGTGCGTCCGGTTCACGCTCCTCGAGCTCCCAGTGCCGGACCTCGTTGCCCTGGACGGCCAGGATGTCGACGGCCCCCACCTCCGCGGGAGGCTCGATCGTGAGCAGGACCGAGGCCAACAGCCCACCGGTGAGCAGCGCGAGCGGGATCCGCGTCGAGCGGTCGAGGTCGTCGGGGAGGTCCCCCTCACCGCGGGCGCGCACGGCGCGCCAGGTGGTACGAACCGCGACGGCCGCCGCAGCGCCGATCAGGACGACGAGGAAGGTGATCCCCCGGCCACCCAGGAGCCTGGCGGTGGGCAGGAGCCACGAGCCGTCCACGTGCGCGTAGGCGATCGCTCCCCACTCGAAGCCGTTCAGTGGCAGCAGGGCGCGCCAGGCATCGATGCCGGTCCAGACCACGGCCGTGACGAGCGGCAGCGTCCGCCACGCGAGCGCCGGTCGGAGCAGGGCCGCCAGGAGCCCGACCCAGACCGCCTGGATCACGACCAACAGGCCCCACCCGAGCACTCCGGCGGGCAGGATCAGCCACTGGAGCAGGGGGGCGAAGGTGGTGAGGCCGGCCACCGCCCCGAGGCGGAACGCACGCGGACGCCGCCCCAGATGTCGTGCCGCCTCGGCGTCGAGCCAGAGGGCACCGAGCAGCAACGCGGGTGCGGCGAAGCTCAGCGCCCACCACGACAGCGGCGGGTGGGAGACGAGGACCGCCAGCCCGGATGCCGCGGCCAGTGCGGGCGCCGCAGCGGCCCTCGCTGCGTTCACGCGCAGTCGCGGCAGAGGAGCCGGTCAGGATCGGCGAGCTGCGTCTCGCGCTTCGCCATGAAGCACGAGCGGCACACGAACTCCCCGTCCCGCACCCCCTCGATCTCCTCCTCGTC
>JBBDSW010000049.1:6152-28789 GCA_040904745.1 Nitriliruptoraceae bacterium | reverse complement strand
AGCACGAGCGGCACACGAACTCCCCGTCCCGCACCCCCTCGATCTCCTCCTCGTCATCGACCGGGGCGACCGGCGCGTCATCATCGAACTCCGCGTCGGGTGGGACGACGGCGATGCCGGTGGTCTCCTCCTCCTCGTCGCCCTGATCCTCGGCCGCGATCGTCTCGTCGAGGTCCTCGCTGCTGTCGTCGTCCTCGTCCTCGCCGCTCGATGCTTCCGTCTCGGAGGTGTCGAGGTCCTCCGCCAACGCCGACTCGTCGAGGTCGTCGCCGTCGAGGAAGGGGTCGTCGAGGTCATCGTCGGCGGCGAGGTCGACATCACCCTCGTCGGGGTCGATGTCTGGCTCCTCCCCTGGCCCGACCTCGTGCTCGCTGCCGCCCGCCTGCGGTGTCGAGGCGTCGTCGTTGCGGCGCGCGGTACGTGCGCTCACGGGAACTCCTGGCTGCCAGGCATCCGGCGTACGCCGGTGCGGGCGCGGTTCGTACCAGAGGGACGCGCCTTTGCGCAACCGTCCGGACCATCGGCGCCGGTCGCCGCTCGCCCCGTGGCTGTGCGGTGGACCCGGCCGGGGCTCGAGATGCCTCTGCGGGCCCCGGCCGGGGTCGGGAGCGTGCGTCGCCGTTGGGGCCGCGGGGCACCGGTACGGCTGGTTCCCGGCGTTGTCTACTGAGCGGCCGCTCCCTGCAGGTCGTCTCGACCGGGCGGGCGGAGGACCGAAGTCCGGCGGAGATCCCGCCGGGCCGTACCTGATCCTCGCTACCACGATCGCCGACCATCGTTCGCCCGCACGCAACCAGCACGACGCCCGGCAGTCAAGGGGAGGTCAGCAGCACCCCCTCGGTGTTGCGCTCCTCGCGCGCGCGGTTGCCTGCGATGCTCGGTCGCGCTGGCCGGACGAGCCGCCGGTGGGCCACGCGCTCAGTGATCCCCGGCGTCGGGAAGCGGTGCCTCACCGTGCGCGACACGCCCCTGCACCAGGGTCAGGACGCAGGGCGTCCCCCGCGGGTCCTCGGCGGCGTACGGATCGCCCTCGAAGACGGCCAGGTCCGCTCTCATCCCCGCGCGCACCGCCCCAGCGAAGCGGTCCTGTCGGGCCGCGGTACGCCCCCCGAGGGTCGACATCGACACCGCCTCCATCCGGCCGACCGCGTGCCGCTTCTCCGCATGGTGCTCGGCAGCGTGGATGGTCCCCCACGGGTCCATCGAGGTCACCGTCGCGTCCGAGCCGAACGCCAGGCCGATGCCGCGGTCGGCGATCGCCCGGAACGGGTTGGTCCAGGCGGCGCGCTCGCGGCCGAGGCGGGCGTGGTACATGCCGTTCGGCCCCCCCCAGCGCGCCTGTGTCCGCGGTTGGGCCGAGATGGTGAGCCCGAGGTCGGCGATGTCGTCGAGCAGTTGGGGGGTGGCGACCTCGGCGTGCTCGATCCGGTGCCGGCACCGTCGGATGGCGTCCTCGTTGCCGTCGCGGTCCAGGACCTCCTCCACCGCCCGCCAGCAGCGCACCACCTGTGCCAACGCCGCGTCCCCGACGGCGTGCACGCCGGTCTGCAAGCCGGCACGCGTCGCCTCGAGGAACCAGTGGGTCAGCGTCTCGTCGTCGTACTCGAGATGCCCGCTGACGTGCGGCTGGTCGGCGTAGGGCGCCAGCAGGGCGGCGGTGTGCGCCCCGACGGAACCGTCGAGGAAGAGATCACCGCCGACGTGGCGGAGGTCGCGTTCCAGGGGGACATCGACATCCAGCGAGCTCCAGTAGGGGATGACCTCGATCGGCCACCCCCCTTGCGCCCACGCGTCGAAATCGCTGAGTCCCATGATGTCCGGGCCGCCCATCTCGTGGACCGAGGCGACCCCGAGCCGGGCAGCCGCGGTCGCGGCAGTCTCCCGCGCGGTGCTGAGCTCCTCGTCGGTCATCGCGCCGACGGACCACCGGCGCACGATGTGGTTCGCCTCCCGCTTGAGCACACCGGTGGGACCGTCCTCGTCCTGCTCGATGCCTTCGGCGCGGGCGAGCGGTGCCGCCGACAGCGTGCGCCGATCGACGAGACCCGCGTGGCCATCCACCCGTGACAGGTAGACGGCCTGGCCCGAGGCGGCCGCCGCCAACTCGTCCGGGTCGGGAAGCGTGTCAGGGAACCGGTACGGGTCGAGGCCGTGTCCCCAGACGACCCGCCCGGTGTGCTGCCCGGCGTAGGCGGTGACGGCACGGAGTACCTCGGCCCCGGAGCGCGCCTCGGAGAGATCCAGGCCCCCGAGGCTCAGACCGCTCATGGTGAGGTGGGCGTGAGCATCCACGAAGGCCGGCCCGATCACACAGCCGTGCAGGTCGACCCGGCTCTGATGAGGTGGGGCGTCCGCGGGGTCATCGCCGACCCAGACGACGCGGCTGCCGCGGACCACGAGTGCCCGTGCGTCCGTGCGACCGCGACCGAGCGTCACGACCCGATCGGCGGTGAACAGGGCCCCACGGGGCGGAGAACCCACGCCCGCCGGCTCGGTCCGGGGCGCGGTCACGGGCGCCTTGGCTCCAGCGGTCCGGGGTGTTCGGTCATCAGCGGCAGCGGCGGCCCGAGGTGGCCTGACCGGAGAGATCGATGGCACCGTGGCTCCACGTCGGGGTCGGTGGGCGTCGCTCCACGACCGCTGTGGTACCACGTTCGGCGGGTCACCTCCAGTAGCCATGACCGCGCCTCACACGGTGGCCGCGACCGCGGCGCTCAGGACCAGCAGGAAGGCGGCCACTGGGAACAGCACGAGAGCGATCACCGTGCGACGGCGAGCCACGTGGACTCGCCGGTACTCGTCGACCATGGCGAGGAAGGCGGTGACGAACGCTGCGAGGAGGAGGGAGCTCGCCGTCAGGACGAGGAGCACGCCGAGTCCCGCGGCACCGCCGGCGCCGAGGAGACCGAGCACCGCGGCGGCCAGCGCCCCGAGCAGGGGCCCGGCCAGCGCCACGCGCCGGGTCACGCGGAGCCGCTGCCGATCATGGGCCGTCACCTCGCGGCGGTCCGTCGGCGTGCTGGCAGGCTCCCCCTCGCTCACCTGGTCCCTCGCAGGAGCTCGCGTGCGATCACGAGGCGCTGGATCTGGTTGGTGCCCTCGAGGACCAGGACGCTGGTGCGCGCGCCTGCTCCCCCACCCCCGAGCTCGGTCGGGGACGGTAGGCCGGTCAACCCGAGCGCCGCCAGCAGGTCGCGCTCGTCATCACTCAGCTCCGCTAGCACGTTGCTCTCCTGAGCGCTCCAATGCGCCGCTGAGGGCCACCCGGCGCACGCCCGCTAGTCCCGGGTCCGCGACGGGGTGAGGGACATCAGGATCCGTCGTGGCTCGTAGCCGAGCGCCTCGAGGAACCGGCGCCCATCCTCGTTGTCGGCCGCGACCGAGATCTCCACGACGGGGACACGGGTGTCCTCGGCCCAGGTCTGGATCGCCTCGACGAGCGCTTCCCCGGCGCCGTGGCGGCGGGCGACCTCGCGGGTGAAGACGGGCCCGATGGTGCATCCCGCCGGCCGCAGCGTGCCGGCCGCGTAGCCGAGCGGCGTGCCGTCGCTCGCGTCGGTGGCGAGCCAGAAGATGCCGCCCTGCGGCAGCGGTGGATCCGGGAGCGCGTCGGGGTCCTGCTCCTGGGCGGCCCGGTACTCGACCGCCAACGGACGGATCTCCTCGATCCGGGCGCGCCGGACCGCGACCTGCAACCCGCCGGCTTCCTCGTCGCTGGCCATGGCTCCTCCTCTGCGATCGCGGCGGGTGGTCAGCCCGCGACGAGCACCTCGCGTGGGCGGTGGTTGACGCGGGCCACCCCGTCGTCGGTGACGATCACGATGTCCTCGATCCGAGCCCCGTAGCGACCCGGGACGTAGATGCCGGGCTCGATGGAGAACGCCATCCCCGCGGCGACCGGCGTGGCGTTCGAGCGCACGATGTAGGGCTCCTCGTGCACCTCGATCCCGATGCCGTGGCCCGTGCGGTGGATGAACCGGTCGCCGTGGCCGGCCGCCTCGATCACCCGACGTGCGGCCGCGTCGATGTCCGCGGCGGGGACACCGGGGGCGACGGCGGCGACGGCGCGTTCCTGGGCGTCCTCGAGCACCGCATGGAGCTCGGCGTAGCCGTCGGGCAGCATCTCGACGGCGTAGTCGCGCGTCATGTCCGAGTAGTACCCGTCCTTGATCCCCCCGATGTCCACGACGACCGCGTCGCCGGGCTGGAGCACCCGGTCACCGACCGCGTGGTGGGGCGAGGCGCCGTTGGGTCCGGAGGCCACGATGATGAAGGCGACCTCGTCGTGCTCGGCCAGGATGAGGTCGTGGATGTCGCGGGCGACCTCGGCCTCGCTCCGTCCCGCGGCCAGCAACGTCGGGACCTGGGCGTGAACGCCGTCGATCGCGGCGCCGACGGCGTGCAGCGCAGCGATCTCGGAGGGTTCCTTCACCATCCTGAGCTCGCGCATCACCTCACCGGAGGGTCGGAAACCCACCCCGGAGAGCGCCTCCTGGAGACGGAGCGTGAACACGGTGAACAGCTGATCGGAGACCGCCACCCCCTGCGGCGACCCATGGTGACGGAGCACCTGGGCCACGGCCGCGATCGGGTCCTCGTCCTCGGTCCAGGGACGGAACCCGACGAGGTCCCCAGCACCGCTGGCGGCCGCTGCGGGCTCCTCCAGGGCCGGTACGACCAGCTCGGCGTCTCCCTCCGCCGGGATCACGAGCAGGGTCAGCCGCTCGAGCGCCAGCGCGTCGTAGCCGACCAGGTAGCGCAGGTCCGCGGACGGCCCGATCAGGAGGGCGTCGAGCCCTGCTTCCCGTACCGCCGTCTGCGCCCGTGCGAGCCGTGCTGCGTCCATGGAGGCCTCCTCGTACCGATGCTAACGCGCCGGACGGGCCGCTCGGGCCGCGGCGATCACAGCTTGAAGCGCAGGATCTGACCGAGGACGTCGAAGGTCGCCGGAGCGCGTCCGATCGCCTCCCCGTCGGCCTCGACCAGGACGGAGGAGGACGCTTCGACGTGGACCTCGGTCGAGTTCCACTCGCGTACGTCGGCGCGGGCCAGGTGCGCTCCGGTGCGCAGCTGCCCCTGCGCCCGGATCACGTCGATCGGGCTGCCGCCCCAGGACTGCACGTTGAGGCGACCGTCCGCCGGCTGTGCGCGGGGAGCGACCTTGAGCCCGCCTCCGAAGAACTGCCCGTTGGCGACGAGGACGTTGCAGACCGGCTCGGTGATGGTTCCCCCGTCCACCTCGACGGTCATCTCCACGCGCCGGAACCGGTGGACGGATCCGATGATGGCCGGCCCGTACCGGGCCCGCCCGAGGCGCCGCGGTAGCCGGTTGGCGAGCCCGGCGACCGCGCCACCGAACCCGACCTCGGCGATGTTGGCGAACACCCGGGTCGTGGTCCCCCCCTGGGCGGTGGCGAGCGTCACGCGCCCGAGATCGATGCGGGTCCAGGCGTCGCTGGCGAGGTGGCCGGCGAGCACCTCCGGCGAGCGGTCCAGCCCGAAGGTGCGCAGCAGGTCGCAGCCGCTGCCCCCGCCGACCACGCCCAGGACGGGATCGTCACCGTGGACGGTGCCCGTCTCCGCGTCGACGAGCCCGTTGACCACCTCGTGGACGGTGCCGTCGCCACCGACCGCGATCACGTAGCGCCGGCCGTCCTCGACCGCGGCCCGTGCGAGCTCGCTCGCATGGCCACGGGCGGTGGTCATGACGATGTCGGGGGCGACCCCGTGGGTGCGCAGGGCCGTGACCAGTCGTCGCAGGATCTCGCCCTTGCTGCGTCCCGCCGACGGGTTGGTGATGATCAGCGGGACACCGAGCTGGCTCGTCACCACGCTCACGCCTCCACGATCCCGCGCCGCAGCGCATCCCCGGCCCGTTGCGCCTGCTCGGAGACGTCCTCGCCGCCGACGTGTCGGAGCTGTCCGACGAGGTCGGCGACCTGCTTGACGTTGCGGACGAAGTCGCCGCCGGTGATCTCCAGGGAACCGAGCGCCTGGTCGAGGTCGGCACCCGCCGCCCAGCGGTAGGCGGGCGCGACGAAGCCGGCATCGAGCTCGCGCAGGGTCGAGCGCAGACCGGCGGCACGCTCCGTCGCCCGCAGCTCGTCGGCGAGGTCGAAGATCGCTTCCGTCGCCTCCTCCAGGGCGAAGGTCGGTACCACGACGTGTTCGGTGGGATCGCCGCCCCGTGGCTCGTAGAGGAACAGCGCCGCGATGCCGGCGATCTCGTGCTCGTCCAGCCCGTCGAGCAGGCCCCGTCTGAGCGACTCGGCGACGAGCAGGTCCACCTCGCAGTAGATGCCCGCCAGTCGGAGCCCCTCCGGGGTGGGTGCCGGCTGCTCGTCGACGTAGCCGAGCTGGGTGAGCACGTCCAGGATGCGATGGAGCTGACGGACCAGGGAGCCCGTCGCCCGTGCGATGTCGTCGCGCAGTCGCGTGGCCTCGTCGCTCAGCTCATCCGCGCGGTACTGCCACCGCTCGTGCTCGGTGCGGTCCGGGCAGTGATGACAGGGGTGGGCGCGCAGCTCCTCGCGCATCGCCACGACCGCTTCGCTCGGTCCCCGTTCCACCGGTTCGCCGCCGGTCCCGTCCCCGTCCACGACCTCGTCGAGACCGGGTGGATCCAGCTCACGGAGGCTCTGTGCGATCGCGCGTCGGTACTCCTTCTGCCGCGGGTTGCCGTGGTTGGGCAGCCGGATGCGCTCCACCGGTTCGACGACCCGGTCCAGCTCCTGCGGGCCGACCTTGGTGAGTGCGCGTTCATCGGTGACCACCTGGGCGATCGGGGTGCCCTTGCGCGTGATGTGGATGCCGACGACGGCGACCAGGCCACGGCGTCCGGCCCACGGCAGATGCAGGACGTCGCCGGGATCGAGGCCGGCGATCGCCGCCCGCACGGCGCGCTCGGCGGCGTCCCGTCGGTCCCTGGCCTCCGACTTCTCCCGCTCGGAGAGGGCCCGTCTGAGGGCCCAGTACGCCGACCAGTCGCCCCGGTCGCAGGTGAGGTGGCGGGCGTAGCCGGTCAGCCCCTCGTCGAGCTCGGCGAGGCGCTCCGCCTTCGCGGTGACGCGTTCGTCCGCCTCGAACTGGGCGAACGATGCGCCGAGCAGCGCCTCGGCCTGTGGGAGGTTGTGGCGCCGCAGGAGGTTGACGGCCATGTTGTAGGACGGCTCGAAGGAGCTGCGCAGTGGGTAGGTCCGGGTGCCCACGAGACCAGCCACGGTCCGGAAGTCGAGGTCACGTTGGTGGAGGACCACCGCGTGGCCGACCCGGTCGATGCCACGCCGGCCCGCCCGCCCCGTCAGCTGCGTGTACTCCCCCGGGGTGAGCACCACGTGCGACTCGCCGTTCCACTTCTCGAGCCGCTCCAGGACGACCGTGCGTGCCGGCATGTTGATGCCGAGCGCCAGGGTCTCGGTCGCCACGACGACCTTGAGGAGCCCCCGTTGGAACAGCTCCTCGATGCACTCCTTGAACGCCGGCACCATCCCGGCGTGGTGCGCGGCGATGCCGTCCACCGCGCGGGAGCGGAACGCCGCGAAGCCGAGGACCTGCAGGTCCGCATCGGGGAGATCGGCCAGGAGCGTGTCGACCAGCGCAGCGATCTCGGTGCGCTCGTCCGGGGTGGTCAGGCGGACCCCGGCGCGATGGAGCTGATCGACCGCGTCCTCGCACCCCTTGCGCGAGAACACGAACAGGATCGCCGGCAGCCACGATCGCGCCGCGAGCTCCTCGACGACCTGAGGTCGGCTCGGCCAGCGAAGCCGCACCGAGGGTCCCTGGCGGCGGCCCTTGTTGGAGACGCGGTTGCGCTGCCGGGAGCGGCGTTCGAGCATCACGACGTCGGGGTTCGGGACGCCGGCGAGCGCCTGCGAGGCCCGCTCGCGGTGCTCCCGGTCGGCACCACCCTTGTTCCCGGCGCGGAACGTGTCGTAGATGCGGTCGTTGACGAAGTAGTGGTGACGCAGCGGCACCGGCCGCGACTCCTCGATGACGATCTCGCAGCCGTCCCCACCGCCGCCCGGCCCGCCGACGGAGCGAACCTGGTCGAGCCAGCGCCCGAAGTCCTCGGCGTTGGAGACCGTCGCCGACAGCGCCGCCAGCTGCACCGAGGTCGGCAACTGGACGATGACCTCCTCCCACACCGCACCCCGCGACCGATCGGCGAGGTAGTGGACCTCGTCCAGGACGACGTGGCGGAGCCCCCGCAGGGTCGGGGAGGCCTCGTAGATCATGTTGCGCAGCACCTCGGTGGTCATGACGACCACCGGTGCGTTGCCGTTGACCGACCGGTCACCGGTCAAGAGGCCGACCCGCTCCTCCCCGTAGCGCTCGAGGAGGTCGCGGTACTTCTGGTTCGACAGGGCCTTGATCGGCGTGGTGTAGAAGGCTTTGCCCCCACGCTCGATCGCGTCGTGGCAGGCGAACTCCCCGACCACCGTCTTCCCGGCCCCGGTCGGTGCGGCCACCAGCACCGAACGCCCCCGCCGCAAGGCATCGATCGCCTGCTCCTGGAACCGGTCGGGTGCGAACCCGAGCTCGGCCAGGAAGCGGTCCACGCTCGCGTCAGCGGCGTCCTCACGTGTGTGCACGGTCCCTCGGGATCTCTGGCCTCTGACCTCGTCACCCGCGAGGCTACGGCGTCACGACCACGGACGACGCACGCCGCCCCGGCCCGGCTGGTAACGGGCGTGCACGTCAGCGAGCGTCCAGGAAGCCGCGCAGCGGCGGCAGTGGCGAGACATCGGTGCGGGTGCCGTCGAGGTCGCTGGCCGATGCCCGCGCGGAGGCGGTCAGCTGCTCGGAGCGGGCACGCAGGCGTCCCACCTCGGTCGTCAGATCGCGCCGGAGGAGCTCGTCCTCCACCTCGGCCGCATGTGCCAGCACCTCCACGGCGTCGCGTGACAGGGTCACCGCCGAGATGAGCTGGCGCTGCACCGACCGCGCCGTGGGTGGGGCATCCACCGCCGCGAGTCGCACGATGGCGGCGTCGTAGGCCGCCACCCACGCGTCCCCGTGCTCTCGCACCAACGTGGGGTCACCGTCACGCCGCAACGCCACGAGCGCATCGCTGACCGGAGCCCGGTCCTCCGACGATGACGTCCAGATCCCGTCCGCGTCGAAGGCGATCGGCAGCACCGAGGACACGATCACCTGCTGGGCATCCGCCTCCGGACCCGGAGCGGTCGCGCGACCGAGTCCGATGCCGAGGAGCATCGCGACGATCGCGACGGTCGCGAGCCGACCGAGGTGGTGGCGACGTACCTGGAGGGACCACCGCGCCAGCAGGGACGTGCGGGGGGCTCTCGAGGCGCCCGGTCCTCCGGGCGCTCCGGCACCTTCGCTCATCGTGTTCGACGCTCCCGTCGGCGTTGGACGACGGTGGCCACGATCGTCGAGATCTCGTAGAACAGCCACATCGGGCCGGCGAACAGCAGCAGGGTCAGCGCATCGGTCGTCGGGGTGATGATCGCGGAGGCGGTCACCATGGCCACGATCGAGTAGGGGCGGGCCTTGCGCAGCCCCGAACCGGTCACGACCCCTGCCAGGGCCAGGGAGATCAGCACGAGGGGGAACTCGAACACCAACCCGAACGCGAGGCTCATCCGGAGGAAGAAGGACAGGTACTCGGTGGCGGAGAGCATCGCTTCGATGCGGTCACCACCGAGACCCAGCAGGATGGTCAGCGCCCGCGGGATGATCAGGTAGGCGAAGGCGATCCCGATCGCCAGCATGATCTGGCTCAGGACGACGAACGGGAGGCTGTACCGACGTTCGCGCTGGGTGAGCCCCGGGGTGATGAACCGCCACAGCTGGTAGAAGAGCACCGGCCCACCGAGGAAGACCCCGATCGCCATCGACGCGCGGATCCGGACCGAGAACGGCTCCAGGGGACGCAGCGCGATGAGGTTGCAGTTCTCGCGCCCGTCGCCGACGACCTCGCAGTAGGGAGCGATGAGCAGGTCGAGGAGGTACGGGAAGACGGCGTAGCCGATGACCGCCCCGATGGCGACCGCGACCACCGACTTGAACAGCCGCGAACGCAGTTCACGCAGATGCTCGAAGAGGGGCATCTCCCCCGCGGTTCCCCGAGCGGGGGTGTCTTCGCTCAAGGGCTCGTCAGCGCCCGGAGTCGGGATCGTGGTCGGACCGCGGACGGTCCTCGCCGGCACCCGGATCGCCCCTGGTGCCGCCATCCTCGTCCGGCTCGTTGGTGGCGGAACGGAACTCCTTGATGGAGGTCCCGATCGAGCTCGCGAGCCCGGGCAGGCGCTTCGCCCCGAACAGCACGAGGACGATCAGCAGGATGATGACGAGCTCGGTCGTCCCGAGGCCCATGTCGCAACTCCCGACTCGGCGCTACGCCAAGGCTATCACCCGACCCCTGGTCCCTGGTCCCCGGACATGGGGACCTTCGGCACGGATCGGTGGTGGTCAGCGGGTCACGGGCGACGGGAGCCTCGGAGCTCGTCGATGGCCGCGGACAGCCGTTCGAGCTCACGCTGGGTGACCTGCTGGTGGTCGCTCAACTCCGCCGAGGCCGACGTCAGGCGCTCGGTCGCGCGCGTCGCTTCCGTGAGTGCCCTGCTGACCCGCTGGACCACGAGGGCGATCACGCCGACGACCAGGAAGAGGGTGCCGAGGGCCGCGACGACCAGGGCGACGATGGCGACGGTGCTCACGGTGGTGGACCTCGGGGACGGAGTGGTCCGCGAGCCTAACGGGTTCCGATGAGCGGGCTCCGATAGGGAGCCGTGCTGCCGCTCCGGCTCGTCACCGCGGCGTGGAGACCAGGAGTCCTCTGAACCAGTCGTCGCGCTGGAGGAGCAGGTGGAGGTCGAGCAGATCGTCGTGGCTCAAGGGGGCCCCGGGCGCGGGGAACTCCGGATGCGGCGGGAGCTCGACGACGGGCTCGCCGTCCTGCACCTCGACACCGCCGGTGGTCAGCAGCTGGGCGATACGCTCGTCAGCGGGCTTGGCGACGATGTCCGTGCAGGACGGGCACAGGAAGCGGTAGACGCTGCCGTCACCGACGAGGCCGTCCGGTGTCCGGACGATGCGGAGCACCACGTCGTCCGGCAGCAGTTCGATCTCACCGCAGTCGGGGCAGCTCGCGCGGATGCGGGTCACGGTCAGGTCCTCCTCGGACGGCTCGCACCCTTCCTGTCGGCCATCTCGCCGGGGACCTGAAGCTTCGCGTGTCCGATCCTGCTCAGGAGGCGTAGCGTGTAGCCCCGGCCTCGGCCTGGGCCAGGACCTCGGCCACGAGCGAGGCGGGAGAGCGAACGACGACCTCGCCCGCCGCCATGAGGACCACGCTCGCCATCCAGCGTGGAGCATCCGTGTGCAGTCGCAGCGTCGCGCCACCGTCGCGGTGTTCCTCGATCTCGTCCACCGTGACGGCGTCCTCGACCCATCGGCCCCGCGGGCTGACCGCGAGGACGATCTCGAGATCGTCGGGTCCGGGGACGTAGGCCGGCGGTTCGAGTTCGTCGGGAGCTTCGGCCAGGACGGCCTGGTCCAGGATCTCCGCCGCCGCGACGCGATCGAGCCGGAAGACGCGTCGCTCCCCTGCGCCATGGTCGTGCCCCTGCAGGTACCAGGTCCCGTCACGCACGTGCAGCGCCCACGGATCGACCTCGCGGACACGCGGGGCATCGTCCGCCCGGCCCTGGTAGCGCAGCCGCACCCGCCGCTGCTCACGCACCGCCGCACGCAGCGTCGGCAGGGCCGAGACCCCGTCGGGTGCGACGACGTCCGCGGACCGCTCCGGGATATCGAGCGCGGCCCGGATGCGGTCCACCGCGCTGCGCAGCGCCGGCAGTTCCTCGCCGAGTGCTTCGGCCACGGCATCGACGGTGACGACCAGCCGGAGCGCCTCGCGGGGGGTCGGACGCAACGGTCGGCGCAGTTCGTCGGCCATCCGGAGCACGACCCGGTCGCCGACCGTGCTGACCTCGAACAGGTCACCGCCGCCGAGCCCGGGGAGCCCGCAGAAGTCGAGGTGTCCGAGATCGGCGCGGATCGTGCCTTCGCTGACCCCGAACGCCTCCGCCACCTCCGCGAAGCTGGCTCCCGGCCGTTCCAGGAGCCAGGGCACCAGCGTCAACATGCGGGCCACGTCATCGGCTGCGCTCATGGTCCCCCCTCGTCGTGCACCGCCATCACGGCCCGGAGCCCGGCGAGCACCGCGTCACGCAGCTCCGGCGGCCCGAGCACCTCGACGGCTCCGCCGAGCCCCAGCACCCAGGCACGATCACGGATCGGATGCAGGCCGCTCAGCATCAGCACCGGCCACCCCCGGTGCTCGCGACCCGTGTCCCGGCCACCCCTGAGCTCGACCGCCCAGCGGGCCTCCGGCGCCACCGCCAGGGTCACCTCCACGCCTTCGATCGTCTGTCCGCTGACGGCCGCCGTGACATCGAGGTCATCGGGTGGGATGAACGACCCGGCCGCGCCGACGACCTCCGGTCGTGAGCTCATGCGGTCCAGCCGGAAGGCGCGCAGCGCATCGCGGTCGTGATCGCGACCGACCAGGTACCAGGCCGAGCGCCGCTGGACCACGCCGTACGGATCGATCGTCCGGGTCGCGCTGGTGCCGTCGGCGCTGCGGTACTCGAACCGCAGCGGGGCCCGCTCGAGCACCGCGTCCGCGACCGCGTCGACCGGGTCCGGTTGCACCTCGACACGGGTGGTGGCGTCCAGTGGCAGGCCCGTCGGGTCCGGTGCACGGGCCGCGAGCTTGGCCAGCGCCAGGGGCGTGCCCTCGGCGCCGGTGAGGCGGACCGCCAGCGCCAGTGCCGCGACCTCCTCGCCGGTCAAGGCGATGTCCGGCAGCTCGTAGGCACGCCGGCGGATCGTGTAGCCGGCTTCCTCGCTGTGCGGCAGGGTGACCGTCTCGATCGGGACGCCGAGGTGGCGCAGCTCGTCCTTGTCCCGCTCGAACATCCGACGTCCGCTCTCGGCGGCGCCATCGGTGTAGTAGCGGGTCCGCCGTCGGATGTCCGCGAGGCTCACGGGAGCCGGTGCTTCCAGCAGCGCGATCGTCAGGTTGACGAGCCGTTCGACCTTGTCCGCCACGTCACCTCCTCCTGCCTGCCAGCCGAGGTCCCAGGGCGGAGCGTAGGGCCGACCCTGGGTGAGCGGGCTCGTTCACAGCGAGGCGATGAGCCGATCGACCCGTTCGTCCTCGAAGCGGAACGGGTCCTTGCACAGCACGGTGCGTTGGGCCTGATCGTTGAGCTTCAGGTGGACCCAGTCCACGGTGTAGTCCCGCCGCTTGGCCTTGGCCTCGCGCACGAACCGTCCCCTGAGCGCCGCCCGGGTCGTCGCCGGAGGCTCCGTACGGGCGGCCTCGACGGCGGCCTCCTCGAGCACCGTCTCCACCCGTCCCTGGCGTGCGAGCAGGTGGTAGAGGCCTCGGTCGCGCAGGACGTCGTGGTAGGACAGGTCGAGCATCTGGACCCGGGGGTCGCCCAGCGTCAGATCGTGCTTGGCCCGGTAGGCCTCGATCAGCTGGTACTTGGCGACCCAGTCGAGCTTGCGTCCGAGCGACATCGGGTCGCTGCTGAGCCGCTCGAGGACGTCGCGCCAGGCCGCGACGACGCGGCGATCCTCCGCGCTGGCGTCAGGGTCGCCCGCGACGAACCGTTCCACCCGTTCGAGGTAGGCCTCCTGGATCTGCAGGGCGCTCATCTCGCGCCCGTTGGCCAGCCGGATCCCACGGCTGCCGGTCATGTCGTGGCTGACCTCGCGGATCGCCCGGATCGGGTTGTCCAGCGTGAGATCGCGCAGGACCGGCTGCTCCTCGAGCAGCCGGAGCACCAGATCGCAGGTGGCGACCTTGAGCCACGCCGTGTACTCGCTCATGTTGGAGTCGCCGACGATGACGTGGAGACGGCGGTACCGCTCGGCGTCCGCATGGGGCTCGTCGCGGGTGTTGATGATCGGTCGGGACCGGGTCGTGGCCGAGGACACGCCCTCCCAGATGTGTTCGGCCCGCTGCGCCAACGCGAAGATCGTCCCGCGCGGGGTCTGGAGGACCTTGCCGGAGCCGGCGAACACCTGCCGGCTGACGAGGAACGGGATCAGCGCCTCGGCCAGGCGCTGGAACTCCCCCACGCGGGCGACCAGGTAGTTCTCGTGGCAGCCGTAGGAGTTGCCGGCCGAGTCCGTGTTGTTCTTGAACAGCGAGATGCGTCCCTGGATGCCTTCCTCCGCCAGGCGCTCCTCCGCGCCGCGCACCAACGCCTCGACGATCCGCTCGCCGGCCCGGTCATGGGTGATGACCTGCAGGGGCGAGTCACACTCCGGGGTGGCGTACTCCGGATGGGAACCCACGTCGAGGTAGAGACGGGCACCGTTGTCGAGGAACACGTTGGAGGAACGCCCCCACGACACGACGCGCCGGAACAGGTAGCGAGCCACCTCGTCGGGGCTGAGGCGCCGCTGGCCATCGATCGTGCACGTGACCCCGTACTCGTTCTCGATCCCGAAGATCCTGCGTCGCACTCAGGCCTCCAGTGCGGCGGCCAGTTCCTCGCCTCGCAGGCGGAAGAACCGTCGTCGTGGCCGACGAGCGTCGAGGCCGGACACCTCGAGGACGTCGGGGGTGAGCTCCCGGCCAGCCGCGTCCGCGAGCGCGCCGACCGCGACACGGACGGCCGCATCCCGATCGAGTCCCTCCTCGAAGCGCTGTTCGAGCCGTTCACGCAGCGGTTCGGTCTCCCCGCCGATGGCGACGAACCCGTGCTCGTCGACGATCGAGCCGTCGTAGAGGATGTGGAACAGCTCCAGACCGCTGTTCCCCTCGCCCGCCCCGTCCACCTGGGCGATCAACAGCTCCACCTCGAAGGGCTTGGTCTCCCCCATGAAGCTGGCGCCCAGCGCCTGCGAGTAGGCGTTGGCCAGCGGCTTGGCCGTCACGTCCTCCCGGGCGTACTGGTAACCCTTCACGTCGGCCAGCCGGATGCCGGCGACCCTGAGCGACTCGAACTCGTTGTACCGCCCGACGGCGGCGAAGCCGATCGAGTCGTAGATCTCCGAGGTCTTGTGCAGGGAGGCGGACGGGTTCTCCCCCGCGAAGACGACCCCGTCGGCGAAGGCGACCGCCACCAGTGCGCGCCCCCGGGCGATGCCCTTCCGGGCGTAGTCCGCCCGGTCCTTCATGAGCTGCTCGGGAGCGACGTAGAAGTTCGCGGCCACGGGGGCTCCTCATCGGGGTGGTCGGGGGAGGACGGTGCCTATCGCGCTTCGGGCCGCGCCTAGCGACCGTTCGGGCCGCGCCTAGCGACCGTTCGGGCCGCGCCTAGCGGCGACGCTCGGCGAGGACGGCCTCCACGTGCGGGGCGAGGGTGTCGTCATCGAGTTCGCGGTAGCCATCCGCGTCGATCACGGCGACGGTCGGGAAGATGCGACGGATCAGATCCGGCCCGCCGGTGGCGGTGTCCTGCTCGGCGGCGTCGGAGAGCGCCTCCAGGGCGGTCCTGACGGCGGTGTCGATGTCGGCTTCCGCGTCCACGAGACGTTTCAGTGTGCCGCGCGCCGCGACGGATCCGCTGCCCGCAGCCGCCTGCTCGGTCGCGACGTACCGGCCGCCGACGGGGTCGTACTCGAAGATGCGCGGGTCGCCGGTGCGTGGATGCACGCCGGCGAACAGCGGGACGATCACGAGGCCCTGCATGGCCAGCGGCAGGTGAGCTCGGACCAGGCCCGCGAGCTTGTTGGACTTGCCCTCCAGGGACAGGGGCTCGCCCTCCACCTTCTCGTAGTGCTCCAGCTCGGTGGCGAAGACCTTCGCGAGCTCCATGGCCGGGCCCGCCGTCCCGGAGATCGCGATGGCGGAGCGGTCGTCGGCCGGGAAGACCTTGCGCATGTCTCCCCGCGAGATGTGGTTGCCGGCGGTGGCCCGACGATCGCCGGCCACCACCACGCCCCCGCGCGCCACCAGCGCCAGCACCGTCGTGCCGTCGACCAGCTGGGTCCTCAGCTCGTCGGGCAGCGGACCACCGGCCAGGATGCTCGGGACCGCCTCGGGCGCGTAGGCCCGGAGCGTGGCCGCGAACGAGCTGAGCTGCGCGTCGAACGCCGTCGGGAAGGTGGACCGCACCGACTCCGGGATCACTGCCCGCCCTTCTGCACGTAACCCCGCACGAACTCCTCCGCGTTCTCCTCGAGGACGTCGTCGATCTCGTCGAGGAGCTCGTCGACATCATCGATGACGTCACGGGCTGCGGCGGCGGTCTCGCTCCCGGCGGCCTCCTCGTGCTCGACCTCTTCCTCGGGCTCGCGCTCGGAGGGGCCGCGCTCGCGCCGTTGACCGCTCTCGCTCATCGCGTCTGCTCCTTGCCGGGGACGACCAAACTACCGCCCGACCGCGCTACTCGGTGAGACGGTCGAGCAGTTCGGCCGCGGAGCCGACCTCGTCCAGCAGCGCGCCGAGCTGTGCCTTCGTGCCGCGGCCCGGTTCCATCATCGGGACGCGTTGGAGCGACTCCCGGCCGACGTCGAGGATCAGCGAGTCCCAACCCGCGGCCACGACCTGGCTGCGGAACCGGCGGATGCACTCCCCCCGGAACCACGCGCGGGTGTCGGTCGGCGGCGTGTGGACCGCCTCGTCGACCTCGGCGTCGGTGACCAGCCGCTCGATCCGGCCGCGGGAGACCAGCCGGTGGTAGAGGCCCTTGTCGCGGCGGACGTCGTGGTACTGCAGGTCGAGCATCTTGAGCCGGTCGCTGTCCCAGTCGAGGCCGTGACGCGCGCGATAGCTCTCGAGCAGCTCCAGCTTGGTCGCCCAGTCCACCTGCCCGGCCAGACGGCGTGGATCGTCCTCGGCGGTGACCAGGACCGACTCCCACCGGGCGAGCACCTCCTCGGTGAGGGGATCGGGCGGCGCGTCACGATCCTTGACGTGGCGTCGGGCCGCATCGAGGTAGTGGCGCTGGATCTGCAGCGGCGTGATGTCCCCGCCTTCGGCCAGCGGCAGGGCCACCCTCCCGGTGAGGTCGTGCGAGACGGTGTGGAAGGCCTCGACCGGGCGGGCGAGCTCGGGGGGTGAGGTGAGTCCACCGTCCTCGATCACGTCGAGGAGCAGCAGCATCGTGCCGACCTTGAGGAAGGTCGCCACCTCGCACAGGTTCGCGTCGCCGTTGATGACGTGGAGGCGGCGGTAGCGCTCCGGATCGGCGTGCGGCTCGTCGCGTGTGTTCATCAGCGGGCGCTTCAGGGTGGTCTCGAGACCGACCTCGACCTCGAAGAAGTCGGCGCGCTGCGAGAGCTGGAAGCTGACGTCCGCAGCCAGCTCGCTCCCGAGCCGTCCGGAGCCGACGAACAGCAGGCGGCTCACGAAGAACGGCAGCAGCTGACGGGTCAGCTGCCCGAACGGGACGCTGCGCGGGACGAGGTAGTTCTCGTGGGTCCCGTAGGCGGCTCCCTTGCCGTCGGTGTTGTTCTTGTGGATCAGCACCCGGCTGCCGGGCGGCAGCTTGGTGGCCGCGCGGCTGGCCGCGTCGGCGAGGATGCGCTCCCCCGCCTTGTCCCAGATCACCAGATCGCGTGCGTTGGAGCACTCCGGGGTCGCGTACTCCGGGTGGGCATGGTCGACGTAGAACCGGGCGCCGTTGGTCAGCACGGTGTTCGCCAGCCCGATCTCGTCGCCCATGACCGGATCGTCGGGCGCCGGTTCGGGACCGCCGCGGGCATCGCGCAACGGTGACTCGTCGGTGTGGTCCCAGCCGACGTCCTCGGCGCCGACGGCGCGGTAGGCCCCGACCACCAGCGAGGATGCGAGCACCGGGTTGACCCCGGTCGGGCCGTCGACGACGATCCCGTACTCGGTCTCGACCCCGACGAACTTGGGGGTCGTCACAGGTACTGGCCGGGGTTGACGTTCTCGATCGTGCGGCCCGGAGTCTGCGTGCCAGACAGCAGGGTGCGGACGTAGACGATGCGCTCGCCCTTCTTCCCGCTGATGCGCGCCCAGTCGTCGGGGTTGGTGGTGTTGGGCAGATCCTCGTTCTCGCGGAACTCGTCGCCGATCGCGCTGATGAGGTCCCCGATCTGCAGCCCCCGCTCCCCCTGGTCGAGCAACCGCTTGATGGCCAGCTTCTTGGCGCGGGCCACGACGTTCTCGATCATCGCGCCCGAGTTGAAGTCCTTGAAGTAGAGGATCTCCTTCTCGCCGTTGGCGTAGGTGACCTCCAGGAACTCGTTGGCGGGGTCCTCGGCGTACATCCTCTCGACCGTGGCATCGATCATGGAGGCGACGGCGCTCGCGGCGTCACCAGCGGTGGCGACCTCGGTCTGGGACAGCGGCAGACGTTCGTGCAGGTAGATCTTGAAGATCTCCCGGGCCGCCTCCGCGCCGGGACGGTCGACCTTGATCTTCACGTCGAGACGTCCCGGACGCAGGATGGCGGGATCGATCATGTCCTCGCGGTTGGACGCGCCGATCACGACCACGTCCTTGAGGCTCTCCACCCCGTCGATCTCCGCGAGGAGCTGCGGGACGATCGTGGTCTCCACGTCGGAGGACACGCCCGAGCCGCGGGTGCGGAACAGCGATTCCATCTCGTCGAAGAACACGATGACCGGGAACCCCTGCGCGGACTTCTCCCGTGCCCGCTGGAAGATCAGCCGGATCTGGCGCTCGGTCTCACCGACGTACTTGTTGAGCAGCTCCGGACCCTTGACGTTCAGGAAGTAGCTGCGCACGTCGTCACGACCGGTCCGGTCGCGGACCCGCTGTGCCAACGAGTTGGCGACGGCCTTGGCGATCATCGTCTTCCCGCAGCCCGGCGGCCCGTAGAGCAGGATCCCCTTGGGTGCGCGGAGCTCATGCTCGACGAACAGGTCCGCATGCAGGTAGGGCAACTCGACCGCGTCGCGGATCGCCTCGACCTGGGCGCCCAACCCGCCGATCTGCTCGTAGGTGACGTCCGGAACCTCCTCGAGGATCAGCCGCTCGACCTCGGCCTTGGGGATGCGCTCGAGCGCGGTGTTGGACCGGGCGTCGAGCAGCAGGCTGTCGCCGGCCTTCAGCGGCAGTTCCCGCAGGGGGCTGGCCAGGGCCACCACCCGTTCGTCGTCGGTGCGTCCGACGACCAGCACCCGGCCGTCACCGAGCAGCTCGGAGATCGTCACGACCTCGCCGCGGTCGTCGAAGGTGCCGATCGCGACGACGTTCATCGCCTCGTTGAGGCGGAGCTGTTGGCCCGGCTGGAGGGACCCGAGCGGCACGTCCGGGTCCGTGCCGACCTCGAGCTTGCGCCCGGACAGCATGACGGTGACCGTGCCCTCCTCCTCACCCGGCCCGAGGTAGGTGCCGTAGCTCTGGGGGGGCGCGGAGAGGCGCTCGACCTCCTCCTTGAGCGACGCCAACTGCTCGCGGGCGCTCCGCAGGGTCTCGGCGAGCTTGGCGTTCTGTGCCAACGAGGACCGGAGCTGTCCGGAGGTCTCCAGCAGGCGCTCCTCGAGCACCCGGATGCGCGTCGGAGCCGACTCGAGCCGGCGTCTGAGCAGCTCCGCTTCCTCGCGGAGCACCTTGAGCTCCGCGAGCACCGCGTCCGGATCGTCGGGGTCCGCCGGCTCCGGGCGAGGCGGAGGCGGTTCCTCCCACGCCGATCCCTCGAGGTCGGAGGACCCCATCGCGTGCGGTGGCGTCCCCTCCATCTTCGCGTCGTGCTCGTGACCCACCACGTGGCCTCCTCACGCTGAGCGACGGCCGCCGCGCGGGCGATGCGGCCGCTCGCCAGAGCAGTGTACGAGTCGCTCGCCCCGGACACAGCCCTTCGTGCCACCTCGCCGGTGGCCGGTCGGGGACGAACGACGCGAACCGGATCCGCGTACGGGACGAAGGGACAGGGTCGTCCCCTGACGCCCGACGCGGCGTGGGGCATGCTCCGGTGAGCGGGCGACGTCGGACCTCGCCGCCCGCGTCCACCACCGAGACCGATGGGGACCGGGACATGACACGGCCGTTCGAACTCGCCACCACCGTCACCGCTGGCGCGGCCGGTGCCCTCGCAGCCGTCGTCACCCTGGGCGCGAGCCTGATCCTGGCCCTACCCGCCGTCCTCGGGGTCGCGGTCGTGACGATCGCCGCCGGACGGCGTCGCGGCTACTGAGCGGACACGGACGTCGGCCGCCCGGTCCTAGGAGGGATCCTCGGCGGCACGGGTGGCGTCGCTCGCCAGCCAGTCGACGTGACCACCGGTATCGGCCTTGCGGCGGCGGCGCGAGGGACCGCCCTCGTCTCGCCGGGGCACGCGGCGTGCGGTGGTGAGGAAGGCGGTGTGCGCGACCATCCGATGTGCCGGACGCACGGCGAGCCCGTCGACGTCCCACGGGCGCACCAGCGTCTCGGTCGTCCGCAGCTGTGCGAACCCGCCATCAGCCCACAGGGTGTCGGTGAACCGCATGACCTGGGGGACCCCGGGCATGTACCCGAGGACGATCCCCCCGGGGGCCAACGCATCGGCGACGGCAGGGACCACCAGCCACGGCTCCAGCAGGTCGAGCACGATCCGGTGGGGCCGTCGTCCGGGCAGCTCCTCGACGACGTCGCCGACGACCAACTCCCAGTTGTCCGGCACCTCGCCGTGGAAGCGCTCGACGTTGCGGCGGGCGATGCGCGCGTGATCCTCGCGCCGCTCGAAGGAGATGACACGACCCTCGCGGCCGACCGCGGCGAGGAGCGCGAGGGTGAGCGCTCCCGAACCCGCGCCCGCTTCGACGACGGTGCACCCGGCACGCACGTCGGCGGAGGCCACGATCATGGCCTGGTCCTTGGCGTAGACGACCTGCGCCCCGCGCTTCATCTTGAGGACCACGTCCTCCCGTGTCGGCCGCAGCACCACGACCTCCATGGCCTTGGAGGTCCGCACCGCGGTCCCCTCGGGGACACCGATCAGGTCGTCGTGGGCGATGAGACCACCGTGGCTGTGCCACTCCGCCCCGGGCTCCAGGTCGATGAGGTAGCGGCGGCCCTTGCGGTCCAGCAGGAGCACCAGCTCCCCCGCCGCCAGCGGCGCGTCCGTGCCCGGAAGCACCGGACCACCTCGCCGCTCCGGCTGCTCGCCCGCCGGGGTCTGTTGCACCTCGCCGCTCACGCGTCACCGCCGACACCGACGGGGGCCGGTGCACCGGCCAGGGGCAGCACCTGGCTGATCAGCTCCCGCTGACGGCAGAACGCGCACACCTCACCGGTCGTCGGCATGCCGCAGTTGCGGCACTCACGGAGCTCCACATCGTCCTCCTCGCTGGCGGTCACGAACCGGTCCGCACGTTCCAGGAACCCGAACAGGAACTGTGCCTTGAGCCCGGGTGAGGCCGCCTCCAGGACGTCGAACGCGGCCTTGAGCTCGTGGCCGGTGTTGCCGTCGACGAGCGGACACTCCTCGACGATGTAGTCGATGTCCTCCACGACGCAGTAGGCGGCCGTCTCGCGCTCCGACAGCCGGTAGAGGGGCTTGACCTTGCGGACCTGGTTGGCGCCCGTCGCGGGGAGGACGGGATGCTGGCGGGCGAGGAACCCGTCGTGCCAGCGCAGCACGTTGCCGAGCAGGGTGGCCGCCTCGTCGTCGAGGTTGTGGCCCGTCACCAGGACGTCGTAGCCGTGCTCGACCGCCACACGGTTGAACTCGTAACGCTTCGAGAGGCCGCACACCCCGCAGGTCGCGCGTCCGGTCGCACCGGCCCCATGGGGGATCGTGTACCCGTAGCGCTCCGCGAGATCGACCACGTGCAGGTCGAGTCCCCGTGCGGTGGCGAACCGCTCACAGACCTCGCGGCTGCGCGCCGAGTAGCCCCCGATGCCGAGTCCCAGGTAGAGCCCGTCGACCTGGTAACCCATCCGGTGGAGCGCATCCCACAGGGCGAGGGAGTCCTTGCCGCCGGAGACCGCGACCAGGAGACGGTCGCCGTAGGAGAACATGCGCTCCCCCGGCGGGAGGCCCGGCACGTGGTCGATGGCTCGGCGGATCTGGCTCTGGACGTGGTCGCCGAGGTGCTCAGGGCACCAGGCCGCCCGGTGTCGGCGCTCCTCGAGCACGGCCGGTGCACGGCACACCACGCAGCGTGGCGAGGAGTCGGCACCACCGGAGATCACCGGGCGCACCTCCACCTCGGCGTCGGCGGGCAGTTCGCGCTCGGCGGTCACGAGGGAGCGCTCGTGCAGGACCAGGACCGTGTGCGGCAGGACGTCGAGATGGTCCAGGAGAGCTGCCACGGTCAGCGGGCCCTCGACCTCGACGTCGCGGTCGGGGTTGCGCAGACGGACACGCATGAGAGACCTCCTGATCACGGCACGCGGGTGCTCGGGGAACCTGGCAGGGACGTGGCGGCGGTCAGCCGGCGTCATCGGTGGACAACGGTGCAGGCGTCGTCCCGATCGAGGCGGGCACCTGTATCGGCTCGCCCGGCTCGAGGTGGATCGCGGTGCCCCGCACGTCGATGGTCAGCGGTTCGCCTTCGATCACCTCGAAGGTGAAGTGGTCGTGTGTCAGGTCGATGCTGAGCCGACGGTCGTGGAACCGCAGCGGGAACCGCAGCCGCGTCCACGGCCGCGGCAGGCGGGGGTCGAACGACAGGTCCCCGTGGAAGTCGCGGAGACCACCGAACCCGTAGGTCAGCGTCATCCA
>JBBDSW010000049.1:0-6052 GCA_040904745.1 Nitriliruptoraceae bacterium | reverse complement strand
TCGGCGTCGATGTGGTACTGGGCGGTGCCGGCGGCGTAGTAGGAGGACGCCTCCTCGCCGTTGATCGTCCGCCAGGGGAACAGGGCGCCGTCCTCGCTCAGCTCCCGTGCACGCTCACGAGCCAGGGGCAGCATGGAGTGGCGGAACCGCAACAGGTTCCGGGTCACGCGGGGCTGGGTGTAGGTCAGGAACGGCGCGACGTAGATCTCGGTGTCCCAGAAGTAGTGGCCTTCGTAGGCTTGACCGGTCAGGCCTTTGGCCGGGATGCCCGTGGTCTCCGCTCGCGCGGCGGCCTGCGCCAGTTGGAAGACGTTCCAGCGGATCGCCTGTTGGACGCGCGGCGGGCCCTCCACCTCGACATCCGCGTTCTGCCAGAAGTCGGCGAGGAAGTCCCGCTGCCCGGCCTCGAGCGCGCCGTAGCCCTCGTGCATGGCCCGGTCCAAGGTGCGCGAGCAGCGGTCCACGAGCTCTGCCGGGGGCACCGTTCGGGAGGTGTGGTAGGTCATGAACTTGGTGATGCGGATCGGCACACCGGCCCGCGCATCGACCGTGAAGACGACCTTGCCGAGATCGTCGGTGGTGCTGCGGTGTGCCCGCCACGGGTTGTCGGTCTCCATCACGTGATCGACGCCGACGCCGAGCGTCATCCGCGAGTTGGTGGTGCGGTAGCCGGTGATGACGCGGTGGCCCTCCCCGGAGTGCGCGCGGGCGTTCAGGACACGCTGTCCGAAGCCACGGGCACGGCGGGGGTCACCGTTGAAACCGTTGCCGGGCTCGTCAGTGGCACGGGAGTCCTGGCGGTTGAGCAGCTGTGAGGAGACCACGACCGGCGCATCGTTGTCGATCTCGATCTCGTAGGAGATGGCGGCCAGGTGGCGGTGGACGAACGAGACCAGCCGGGAGGTCTTGAGCCGGACCCGCTTCCCGCTCGGTGTGGACCACGTGAGCGTGCGACGCAGGACACCTTCGCGGAAATCGAGGCTGCGTTCGTAGTCGACCAGACGGGCCGTCGGCAGGAACAGGGGCTCGTCGTCGACGTAGAGCTTGAGCAACGTCGCATCGGGACAGTTGACGATCGTCTGGCCGGTGCGTGCGAAGCCGTAGGCCTCCTCCGCGTGCACGATCGGCCAGGTCTCGTGGAACCCGTTGACGAAGGTGCCGGGCTCGATGGCCGGTCGTCCCTCCTCCAGCGTGCCGCGCATCCCGAGGAAGCCGTTGCCCAGCGAGAAGATCGTCTCCGCGTTGCCCATCCACCGGTCGGAGTAGTCGCGCTCGACCAGTCGCCACTCATCCGGGGGGAACAGATGCTCAGGAGGCAGGCGCAGCTCGCGGGGGATCATCGAGGTGACCTCGTGGCCGGGGGTGGAGGGGGCGCGAGGTGCCATCGAGCGCCGCGGGACCACCGCCAACGCTAGCGCTGCAGCTGGGGCGCGGTGGCGCTGGCGCCTCAGTAGGCGACCTGGCAGAAGCCATGATCGCAGTAGCCGCCGGGGTTCTTCGACAGGTACTGCTGGTGGTAGCCCTCCGCCCAGTACAGGTCACCGAGCGGATCGATCGCGGTGGCGATCGGGCCGAAGCCACCGGTGGTCAGCTTCTCCTGGTAGCGATCGCGTGAGGCGGCCGCCGCCTCGGCCTGCTCCTCGGTGCTCGTCAGGATGATCGAGCGGTACTGCGACCCGACGTCGTTGCCCTGCCGCATCACCTGGGTCGGGTCGTGGTTCTCCCAGAACGACCCGAACAACCGGTCCAGCTCGGCCGTCTCCGGGTCGTAGACCACCCCGGCCACCTCGGCATGCCCGGTCCGGGCGGAACAGACCTCCTCGTAGGTCGGGTTCGGGGTGTGGCCACCCGCGTAGCCGACGAAGGTCGTCCAGACCCCGGGTTCGGACCAGAACAGCCGTTCCGCGCCCCAGAAGCAGCCCATCCCGAGCACCAGGAGCTCATGGTCGGCCGGCCACGGAGGGGTGATCGGGCGGCCGTGGACGTGGTGGGCCGACGGCACCTCCAGTGGCGTCTGACGGCCCGGCAGGGCCTCGTCTGCACTGACGGGTTCGGTGGCACGACGGGAGAAGAGCACGCGGTGTCCTCCGTGCGGGGGCGGACCGCCAGGGTACGCAGCTGCGGCCCCGCGGCGACGACGGCCCGGACTCAGTCGAGGACCCGTCGGTAGGCACGGATCGCCAGCAGGCTGAAGACCAGGGTGATGCCGGCGATCCACGCCACGGACACCGACAGTTGCGTGGCGAGCACCTGCCCGTCGAGCAAGGCGCCGTCGCCGAGCATGAGCGCCCGGAGCGCGTTTGTCACGGTCGTGATCGGCTGGTTGTCAGCGAAGACCCTGAGCCAATCCGGCATGGTCTCGGTCGGGAGGAACACCGAGGAGGCGAACACCAGGGGGAAGACGGGCAGGAACACCGCCGACTGGGTGGCTTCCGGGTTGCGTACGTACAGCCCGATGACGGCCATCACCCACGAGAGTGAGTACGCGAACGCCAGCCCCAGGGCGACACCAGCCAGGAAGCCGAGCAGACTGGTCTGGTACCGGAAGCCGATGGAGAAGCCGACCAGCAGCATCAGCGTCACGACCGCGGCGTTGCGCGCGAGATCGGCGAACGTGCGACCCGCCAGGACGGCGGAGCGTGCCATCGGCAGGGATCGGAACCGATCGATCACGCCCTTGGAGAGGTCCTCGGTGAGCCCGATGGCCGTCTGGCCCGACCCGAACACCGAGATCTGGACGAGGAGGCCGGGCATCAACCAGTTGATGTACTCGCCGCCGGCCACCGCCGGGAGCGACTCGCCCAAGGCACCGCCGAACACGTAGGTGAACAGCAGCAGGAACATGATCGGTTGCACGGTGGAGAACAGGAGCAGCTGCGGGAGCCGGACGTTGCGCAGCAGGTTCCGTCGGGTGATGACCCAGGTGTCGGCCACCGTCGAGGCGAAGGTTGCTCGACCACGAAGGGGTGAGGGCGCCGCGTACCCATCGAGGGTGGTCATCGAGCATCGCTCCCGAGGTCGGTGGCCACGACGGGGTCCCCATCGGCGCGATCCGTGCCATCCTCGGATGGCGCCGCTGGCTGTCCGGTGAGGGCGAGGAACACGTCGTCCAGGGAAGGCTTGTGCAGACCGATGTCATCGGCCTCGATGCCGACGTCGTCCAGGGCCCGGATCACCGCCGTCAGCGTCCGCGAGCCTTCCCGGGCCGGTACCCGGAGGCGCCGAGCACCGTCGAAGGAGGTGACCTCCTCGCCGGTCGCCTCCGCCATCGCCCTGACCGCCGCCGGGCGGTCGTCATCGGTGACGATCAGCTCGAGGACCGCACCGCCGACGGCGTCCTTCAACTCGTCCGCGGTCCCTTCCTCGACGATGCGGCCCTCGTCGATGACCCCGATCCGGTCAGCGAGACGGTCCGCCTCCTCCAGGTACTGGGTGGTCAGGAGGACGGTCGTCCCCGTGCCGACCAGATCCTCGATCAGGTGCCACAGTTCGAGCCGGTTGCGGGGGTCGATCCCGGAGGTCGGCTCGTCCAGGAACATCACCTGGGGCCGGCCGACCAGGGAGGCGGCCAGGTCGAGTCGGCGTCGCATCCCGCCGGAGTAGGTACCGACCCTGCGGTCCGCGGAGCCGGTGAGTCCGATCCGCTCGAGCACCTCGTTCGCCCGTCGCCGGGCCTCCTTGCGCGGGAGCCCGTAGAGCCGCCCGACCATCTCCACGTTCTCCCGCCCGGTGAGGTACTCGTCGACGGCTGCGAACTGCCCGGCGAGGCCGATACGGGCACGGGCGGCGGTGGGATCGGCGAGGACATCAGCCCCGGCGACGACCACCTGGCCGGAGCGGGGACGCAGCAAGGTGGCGAGCACCCGGATCAGGGTGGTCTTGCCGGCCCCGTTCGGCCCGAGCAGGCCGTAGATGATCCCGGGCTCGAAGGCCAGGCTGACCCCGTCGAGCGCGCGGACATCCCCGAAGGTGTGCACGAGGTCACGGACGCAGACGATGGCACCGTCGGCCGCAGCCGGCGGAGGCGGGTCGAGCGACCGGTCCATATGGCTTCCCTGGTGGCCCCGTGGCACACGAGGCTCGGCGACGCCACTCGCTGGTGCGCGGAGCCGCCGAGGTGTGCCGTAGAACCGGTTCAGGCGCTCCTGAGCGAGCGCAGGACGTAGTGCAGGATCCCGCCGTGGCGGTAGTAGGTCGCTTCGCCGGGTGTGTCGATGCGGACCCGCGCTTCGAAGCTGGTGGTCGCAGCGTCGGGGCCACGCGCGGTGACCGTGACCGTCTCCGGGACCGGACCGTCGTTCATCGCCTCGACACCGGTGACGTCGAAGGTCTCCTCGCCCGTCAGCCCGAGGGACGCGGCGTCGTCCCCGCCCGTGAACTCGAGCGGCAGGACACCCATCCCGATCAGGTTGGAGCGGTGGATCCGTTCGAACGAGGTCGCGATCACCGCGGAGACACCGAGCAGCAGCGTGCCCTTCGCGGCCCAGTCGCGCGACGACCCGGACCCGTACTCCGCGCCCGCCAGGACGACCAACGGGGTGCCTTGGGCCTGGTAGTGCTCGGCAGCCTCGTAGATCGAGGTCACCTCGCCGCCGGCGGTGAAGTCCCGGGTGACACCGCCTTCGGTCCCCGGGGCCAGTTCGTTGCGCAGCCGGATGTTGCCGAACGTCCCGCGGATCATGACCTCGTGGTTCCCGCGGCGGGACCCGTACGAGTTGAAGTCCCCGCGCTCGACCCCGTGCGAGGTGAGGTACTCCCCCGCCGGGCTGTCGGACTTGATGGCACCGGCCGGGGAGATGTGGTCGGTCGTCACCGAGTCGCCGAGCTTGGCCAGCACCCTGGCGCCCGTCACATCGGTCACGGGTTCGGGTTCGGCCGGCATGCCGTCGAAGAACGTCGGCCTGCGGATGTAGGTCGACTCCGGGTCCCAGTCGAAGATCTCCCCCTCAGGGGTCGGCAACGCGTGCCACGCCTCGTCGCCGTCGAAGACCGAGGCGTACTCGTGCCCGAACATCTCGGTCTGCAGCGCCTGGTTCACGACCTCCTGGATCTCCTGCGGGCTCGGCCAGATGTCGGCGAGCGTCACCGGCTGTCCCTCGGCGTCGGTGCCGAGCGGTTCGGTCGCGAGGTCCAGATCCATCGTGCCGGCCAGGGCGTAGGCGACCACCAGCGGTGGTGACGCGAGGTAGTTCATCTTGACGTCCGGGTTGATCCGGCCCTCGAAGTTGCGGTTGCCCGACAGCACGGAGACGACCGCGAGGTCCGAGTGCTGGACGGCCTCGCTGACCTCGGGGATCAGCGGGCCGGAGTTCCCGATGCAGGTGGTGCAGCCGTAGCCCACCAGGTTGAAACCGAGCTTGTCGAGGTAGGGGGTGAGCCCGGCACGGTCGTAGTAGTCCATGACGACCTTCGAACCGGGTGCCAGGGTGGTCTTCACCCAGGGTTTGCGCTCCAGACCCCGATCCACCGCGTTCTTGGCGAGCAGCGCGGCTGCGATCATCACCGACGGGTTCGAGGTGTTGGTGCACGAGGTGATCGCGGCGATCGTGACCGCGCCGTGGTCGAGCTCGAACGACGATCCGTCAGCCAGGGTGACCGGGGTGGGCCGGCTGGGACGGCCTGCCGGGATGCTCGGGGGCTGGCCCTCGGGAGCGGGGTCCTCGCCCTCGGTCTCGTGTCCTTCGCCGCTGATCGGGTCGCTGGCCGGGAAGGTGCCCTTGAGCCCGTTGTCGAGCCCGCCCGCATACTCGTCCTGTGTGTAGTCGTTCAGCGCGACGCGGAACGAGTCCTTGGCCTTGGAGAGGTCGACCCGGTCCTGCGGCCGCTTCGGCCCGGCGAGCGAGGGGACGACCGTGGAGAGGTCCAAGCACAGCGATTCGGAGTACACCACCTCACGATGCGGGTCGTGCCAGAGTCCCTGCTCCTTGGTGTAGGCCTCCACGAGGGCGACCTGCTCGTCCGAACGCCCGGTGAAGCGCAGGTAGGTCAGCGTCTCCTCGTCGATCGGGAAGATCGCTGCGGTGGAGCCGTACTCCGGGGACATGTTGCCGAT
>JBBDSW010000048.1:0-1596 GCA_040904745.1 Nitriliruptoraceae bacterium | reverse complement strand
CGGCGAGGAGCCCAGCGACGACGACTCGGCCGAAGCCCCCAGCGACACCGCCGAGACGCCCCCCGACACCCGAGCGCCGGCCAAGGACCGTGTCAGCCGAGGCGAAGAGCACGACGCGGACGTGATCGTGCTCGGTGCCGGGACCGGTGGCTACTCGGTCGCACTCCGTGCCGCGCAGCTCGGTCTCGACGTGATCCTCGTCGAACGCGACAAGGTGGGCGGCACCTGTCTGCACTGGGGCTGCATCCCGACCAAGGCGATCCTGCAGAGCGCCGAGGTGGCCGAGAACGCCCAGCACGCCGGCGAGTTCGGGGTGTCCGTCGACTACCACGGGATCGAGGTGGCTGCGGTCAACGCCCACAAGGACGACGTCGTCGACAAGATGTGGAAGGGGCTGCAGGGCGCACTCAAGTCGCGTGGCGTCGAGACGGTCCTCGGTGACGGCCACCTCGTCGATGCGAACACCGTGGAGATCGCCACCGACGACGGTGACCGCAAGGTGTCCGCCCCGGCCATCGTCGTCGCCACCGGCTCGAAGCCACGGGAGCTGCCCTTCGCCCCCTTCGACGGCGAGCGCGTCATCTCCTCCGACCATGCGCTGCACCTCGAGGAACTGCCGGGCTCCGCGATCGTCCTCGGCGCCGGCGCGGTCGGGATGGAGTTCGCCAGCGCCTGGTCCGCGTTCGGTGTCGAGGTGACGGTCGTCGAACTCGAGGACCGGCTGCTCCCCCTGGAGGACGCGGACGTCTCCAAGGAGATCGGACGCTCCTTCCGCAAGGCTGGCATCACGTCCATGACCGGCGTCAAGGTCTCCGAGGTCGAGACCAACGATGACGGCGTCGTCTGCACGATCGAGACGGGCGACGGCGAGGAGCGCATCGAGGCCGACCTGCTCCTCGTAGCGGTCGGACGCGGACCGGTCACCGAGGGCGCCGGGTTGGACGCCGCAGGCGTCGCGCTGAACGACCGCGGTTTCGTCGAGGTCGACGAGTACTGCCGTACCAACGTCGACGGCATCTGGGCGCTCGGCGACGTGATCGAGACGCTGGGACTGGCACACGCATCGTTCCAGGAGGGGTTCCTCGTCGCCGACCAACTCGGTGGGCTCGACGTCCTTCCGATCGACTACCGCGGCGTCCCCCGGGTCACCTACTGCCACCCCGAGGTCGCCTCCGTCGGCTTCACCGAGGCGCAGGCGGAGGAGGCGGGCTACGAGGTCGTCGTGGAGACGTTCCGCTTCCAGTCGCTGGGCCGAGCAGCGATGATGAAGGCGACCGGGCTGGTCAAGTTGATCGCGGAGGTGGATCCGGACGCCGAAGGCGGCGCAGGACGGGTGCTCGGGATCCACATCGTGGGGCCGAAGGCGACCGACCTGATCGCCGAGGGACAGCTGATCTACAACTGGGAGGCCCTGCCGACCGACGTCGCGAGCTTCATCCATGCCCATCCCTCGCTCGCCGAGGCGATCGGCGAGGCCCACCTCGCACTGGCCGGCCGCGCGCTGCACGGCTGACCAGGAACAGAGAAACGGACCGAGAGGTCCGGACGACGAGTAGGAGTGCATACCGTGGCCGAGGTCGAGCTTCCACAGCTGGG
>JBBDSW010000047.1:0-1608 GCA_040904745.1 Nitriliruptoraceae bacterium | reverse complement strand
GTCGACCAACGTGTCATCCATCGTGGCCGAGCCGCAGCCGGCGAGCGATGATGTCCTTGGCGATGGCCCGCAGGCTGCGACCGTCGGAGAACGCCCGCGCCCGCAGAAGTGCCAGGGCGGCGCCGACCGCGATGCCGAGCTGCACCGAGACCATGCCTGCCGCCTGGTGGATCTCGACCGTGTTGGCCGTACCGTCGAGGAACAGCTGGTCCAACTCGTCGGCAGGGCGGCCGGCCTGGAGCGCGAGGAACAGGTCGAGTGCCAACCGAGCGATCACGAGAGCGTCGGCGTGCTGGTCGTCATCGAGTTCGCTGGCGTCCCACCGGTAGACCGTGAAGGCTCCGGACCGTACGGAGCCGCTCCGCAGCGGGAACGCGAAGACGGCACCGAGCCCGTGCGCGGAAGCGGTGGGTGTGAACGCTGGCCAGGTGCTATCGAGGGCCAGGTCCTCGACGAGGACCGGCCGGCCGGACCGGTGTGCGGCGTAGGACGGTCCTTCGCCGAGGTCTGTCTGCAGCCGTTCGCCGAGATCGCCAGCATCGGTGGTGTGGACGGTCTCGAGCAGATCGTCTCCGACCGCCAACGCCACGCCGATGCCGGCAGCGTCGAGGAGCAGGGCCGCGCCGCCGCACAGTCGCTGCGGCAGCGAGCCGTCAGGCTGTGAGGCGATGGCTTCCAGCACCCGGATGATCCGGCGCTGTTCCACCTCAGACTCCCGTCGATGCGAGGTCGCTGCGGAGGGTTGGCCGGTCGGTCCACTGGGCGACGTTGGCGAGCACGCTACTGCAGCGATGGGCGAGCGCGTCCCTCTCGAGAGGGGATGAGCGTGTCCGAGGCCGTGTGACAGGGACGGACGCGCCTCGATGCATCACCGCCGTGCGGACCCCGACGCCAGTTCAGGCATGTCGTCGCTTGGCGCGACCGTCCGTGACGACAGGGGCCGCGCGGCGGCGATCCAGCGGTAGCCGATGCCGGTGGCGGTCTCTATCAGCTCGGGCTGGTCCGCGGGGTCTTGCAGACGCTTACGGAGCCGGGCGACGTAGACCCGGAGGTAGTTGGATTCCGTGCCGTACTGCGCTCCCCATATCCGTTCCAGTAGCTCCCGATGGGTCAGCAGTACACCGGGGTTCGTCACGAGGAGTTCGAGGAGGCGGAGCTCCGTTCCTGTGAGGTGGAGCCGTTCACCGTCGCGAGTGACCTCGTGGCGTGCCAGATCGATTATCAGCCGCCCCTCACCCGTCGCTATCAGCAGCGGGACCGCAGGGGCCGCCGTACGACGCCGGACCGCTCGGAGTCGCGCGATCAGATCGACGTCATGGAACGGGGTCGTCAGGTGGTCGTCCGCGCCGGCCTCGAGGGCCCGGACCCCTTCCGCGAGCTCATTCGTCGCCCCCAGGGTCACGATCCCGATCCGGGAGGTTCGCCGCAGGCGCTCCAGGAGCTGGAGACTGCTCGCGAGGTCGCTCCCGAGCGGTAGGAGCACCAGATCCGGTGGAACGCACAGGACGCGGTCGACCGCCTCTCGCTCGTGGCGCTCGCGGAGGAACTCGAGGTGCTGGCTGTTCGGCTCGAAGCGGTCCATGCGCCCGGGGGGGTCGATCACGAGCA
>JBBDSW010000046.1:0-1726 GCA_040904745.1 Nitriliruptoraceae bacterium | reverse complement strand
GGCCCGCCGGACACGATCAGCTCGCGGTCGACCAGCGTGACCGGATGCAACTCGGCGTCGAGGTGGCGAGGCGGCAACGCCGAGCGTTCCACCGGCCGCGACTCGGTCGCCTGCCGGTGCAGCTGCCGCGTGCTGGCGTCGGGATAGCCGAGACGCTCGTCGTTCAGGCTCGTGAACATCCCCGTCCCCGAGGTCTGCGCCGGTGGGGCGTCGCGGTGCAGGGCGATCCCGAGGATGGTGGCCGCGGCCACCACGAGAACGACGAGGGCAGGAAGCCGGCGCATACCGAGGAAACCCGGCTCGTCCCGGGGCCATTCCGCATCACCGGACACGCACACCGAGCCGGTTCAGCGGCACAAGTCGTCGGTCACCTGCTCCTGATGGGCGCGCTGATCGGGCTCCCACCACGTCTCGAGATGGCTGAGGATCGAGCGGATCTCCTCGTCGCTCAGTTGCTCACCGAACGCCGGCATTTCCGGTTGGCCCGGCCGGCGTGGCAGGCCGTCACGGACGATGTCGATGAGCTCACAGTCGGCGTGGTGCCACGTGTGGCCCTGCGCGTTGTGGCGTGGGGGGATGTCCGAGATCTCGCCGCCCTCGGGACCGCCGTGGCAGGCCACACAATGCAGCTGATAGAGCTCGGCACCCCGAGCGCGCTCGGCGTCGATGCCCGTCGGTTCCCCGCGGCCGCAGCCCGTCAACGACAGCGCAACCGCCGCGACCACGCTCATCGCCCGCTTGCCAGCGCGCTCTAACAACGGTTCCACCTCCACTCGTCCGGTCGGCTCGCGACGCACGTGAAGCTTCGGGTCCTCCTCGGGAGCGTCCGCTAGGGCCCCCGGTCGCCCGTGGTCGTGGCAGCCTCGTCCACGGCGTCAGGGACATCTCTCGGCCGCCTGCGTCGTGCCCAGATCAACCAGGTCACGGCGATGGCCACGGCCACCAACGCCGTCCACTGGGACCCGGTGAGGCCGGCATACCGCAGATCCTCGCGGAACACGTCGAGGAGCAGGCGGCCGGTGCCGTAGGCGGCGGCGAAGGTCGCCGCCAGGGTGCCGACCGTCCGGTGACGGGCCCACCGCTCCACGGCCAGGATCAGCACCAGGGTGGCGCTCGCCACGAGCACGTCGAACAGGGCCGTCTGGATCACGGGGACGTCGAAGCACCCCTGCACTGGACTCGATGCCGCCGGGTACGGCCGCGGAGCCACGAAGCCGAACGAGTTGGAGGCGCGCTCCCACAGGTTCCCGGTGCAGCGCCACGCCAACGGGAAGTCGGGCGCCGGCGACCCGATGTGGTCGCCGATGGCGAGATCGCCGACGCGGCCGACGGCGATCCCCGCCGCCAGCCCCGGCGCCGCCGCGTCGAGCAGCAGGCCGGCCCGCCACCCCCGACGGTGGATCAACACGATCCCGACGACCGCACCGCCGACGATCCCGCCGAGCAGTGTGAGGCCCCCGCGCCAGACCGCCAGGGCCGCGAGCGGATCACCCGCGTATGCGTCGAGGTGGTTGAGGACGTAGAAGCTACGGGCTCCGAGGACCGCGCCCACCCCTACCCAGGTCAACAACCGGGTGACCTCGTCACCGATGTCGTCCACCTCGACGCCGATCCCCCAGCGGCGAGCCCGGCGAATCATCATCCAGCCGCCGAGCAGAAACCCGGCCGCGGTACCGATCCCATGCGGAGAAATGGCCACCTCACCGAACAGCGGGATCCGTTCGAG
>JBBDSW010000045.1:0-1760 GCA_040904745.1 Nitriliruptoraceae bacterium | reverse complement strand
TGTTGCACGTCGCCGTCGTCCGCTCGCCGATGGCGCACGCCCGGGTCACCGGCGTCGACGTGTCGGCGGCATTCGATCAGCCCGGCGTGGTCGCCGCCTACACCGGCGCCGACCTGGCCGAGCACTGGGCCGGCGGGCTGCCGTGCGCGTGGCCGGTGACCGAGGAGATGCGGACGCCGGTCCACCTGCCGATCGCGACCGACGAGGTCCGCTACGCCGGCGACGCCGTCGCGGTCGTCGTCGCCCGCACGCGCTACCAGGCCGCCGACGCGACCGAGTTCGTGGTCGTCGACTACGAGCCGCTACCGGTCGTGACCGACATGGAGGCGGCGCTGGCCGACGGTGCCGATCTGGCCGACACCAGCCTCGACTCCAACGAGTGCTTCACCTGGCCGATGGTCAACGGCGACATCGACGCCGCCTTCGACGGGGCGGAGCATGTCGTGACGCGCCGTTTCGTCAACCAGCGCCTGATCCCGACCGCGATCGAACCGCGCGCCGTGGTCTGCGCCCCGCCGCGCGACCAGCGCGAGTACACGATGTGGTCGGCGACCCAGGTGCCCCACATCCTGCGACTGATGCTGGCACTGACCTGCGGTGTGCCCGAGCACGAACTGCGGGTGGTCGCGCCGGACGTCGGCGGCGGGTTCGGCTCCAAGCTCAACGTCTACGCCGAGGAGGCGATCTGCCTCGTGCTGGCGAAGCTGCTCGACCAGCCGGTGAAGTGGACCGAGTCGCGCACCGAGGGCTACCAGGCCACGATCCACGGCCGCGACCAGATCCAGGACGTCTCGCTCGCCCTGGACGAGGACGGCCGCATCCGCGGGCTGAAGGTCAAGCTGCTGGCCGACATGGGCGCCTACCTGCAGTTGGTCACGCCCGGCGTGCCGCTGCTGGGCGCGTTCATGTTCAACGCGATCTACAAGATGGACGCGCTGTCGTTCGAATGCACCGGCGTGTTCACCAACAAGACCCCCACCGACGCCTACCGCGGTGCGGGCCGGCCCGAGGCCACCTACGCCATCGAGCGGCTGATCGACGAGGCTGCCAACGAACTCGGCATGGAGCCGTTCGAACTGCGCGAGCGCAACTGGATCAAGCACGAGGAGTTCCCCTACGACACGATCGCCGGGATCACCTACGACTCGGGCAACTACGAGGCCGCGACCGCCAAGGCGAGGGAGACCTTCGGCTATGAGGACATGCGCGCCGAGCAGGCGCGCCGCCGCGAGTCCGGGGACCCGGTCCAACTCGGGATCGGGATCTCGACCTTCACCGAGATGTGCGGACTGGCGCCGTCACGGGTCCTCGGGTCGTTGGCCTACGGCGCCGGCGGCTGGGAGCACGCCAGCGTGCGGATGCTGGCCACCGGCAAGGTCGAGGTCGTCACGGGCACCTCGCCGCACGGGCAGGGGCACGTCACCGCCTGGTCGCAGATCGCGGCCCAGGCGCTGGGCGTGTCCTACGAGGACGTCGAGGTCCGCCACGGCGACACGGCCATCGCCCACAAGGGCATGGACACCTACGGCTCGCGCTCGCTGGTGGTCGGCGGCTACGCGGTCCAGGTCGCCTGCGACAAGGTGATCGCGAAGGCGAAACGGGTCGCCGCCCACCTGCTCGAGGCCAGCGAGGACGACCTCGAGTTCGAGGACGGCCGGTTCGCGGTCCGCGGGTCACCGGACGCCGCGAAGACGATCCAGGACACCGCCCTGGCCGTGTTCGCCGCGCACGACTACCCCGAGGGCATGGAACCGTCGCTC
>JBBDSW010000044.1:0-1789 GCA_040904745.1 Nitriliruptoraceae bacterium | reverse complement strand
ACTAGTCCTGGGAGACCCACCGGCATGGATCGGCACGATCCGCATCACCGCGTGAGCAGGGCCGCGGAGCGGTCATTTCGAGCGGGACGCGGCGGCTCATCCGTCCGTTCGTCGGACCACGACGACGGGGCACGCAGCGTGGGCCGCGACCCGTTGGCTCACCGAGCCCAGCAACGTGCCAGCGACACCGCCGTGGCCACGGCTACCGACCACGACCAGATCGGCGCGCCGAGACGCTTCGATCAGCTCGTTGGCGGCGTGGCCGTGCTCGACACGCCGTTCGACAGCTACGCCGAGCTCACCTGCTTCGTTGATGGTGTACTCGAGCACCTGTGCGCCGACGGCCTCGAACTCCTCGTTGGGGTACGGCAGCGCCCCGACCTGGGCGCCGACGTAGGGCAGGTGCCAGACGTACAACACCTCGACCTGTGCCCCGCGCAGCCGAGCCTCCTCAGCTGCCCAGCGCAGCGCCTCGACCGAGCAATCGGATCCATCCACACCGACGACGACGCGATCATGCCGAGCCATCCGAGTCTCCTAGTCAGAGGTTGCACCGCCCTCAGCGTCATCCCCATGCAGCTGCCAGACCAGGGGCGAACGGCCACAGCGCCACGCCCTCCAGGCGTCCGTACTCCACAGCGCCCAGGCGATGAGCACCGGCTGGAACGCCGGAGGAGCCCACCGTGCCGCGTCGGTCTCCAGCCCGAAGGCGGGCGTGCCGGTCATGGCCTGCGAGAGGTCAACGGGCAGGATCACGACCAAGAATGCGGCGACGGTCGACCCGACCAGCACCCGCTGTCTCCGGAGGACGCGCCGTCCAGCTCCCAGCGCCAGCTCGATGACTCCCGACACGGACACGATCAACATGCGGGCCGACAGCCACGGCGGTACCTGGACGAAGAACTCCTCCGGGGCCAGCAAGTGCCCCTGTGCCTGCCGTCACGAGGGACAGGCCGAGCGCCCACCGCACCACGGTCCGGAGCGGCTAAGACGTTGAGGTTGGTCCGGGTTGAAGCGTCCGGGGGACGCTCGCGGCGTCGACGACGACCGGCTGCCACTCGGGGTACTCCTCGACGATCCCAACAGCCGTGCTGCCTACCGGTAGGCCGTCCGCGACCTGTTTACCGACCGCGCAGACCTGCGCACCCCCGCAACCGACACCCCGCGGCCGCGGAACGGCTTGGCCGCGCCGTCGCCTGAACCGGGAGGCCGACGATGCCACTCATCGGATCGACCGATCGGCGGGTCCTCGTGGACGTCTACAGGATCACCCGCGACACCCTCGAAGCGCGGCTCGGTGACGACGTGTGGCAGTAGATGCGCCGTTCAGATGAGACCCGCACCCCACCGGCCGTGAGACGTTGACGTCGGTGACCGATGAGATCGTCGGGTGCTTGCGCATCTACCCGCAGTCGGGCGACGAGGACGTCTGACGGATGGCACGCTAGATCCGCGCGTTCCGACAGACCTTGTTCGAGCACGCGAGGTCGACCCCCAGCCCGGTGGTCGTCGTCACGCTCGCAACCGGCCAGGATGCGTTCTCGGAAGAGACCGCAATAGTCCTGGGGGAGACCCGCCGGTCACGAAGATGCCGAGCAGCGCTGCGGGCCGTCGCATGCGTGCCAGTCTCGATCGGGAGCCGGACCGCAAGGCTCTCTTGCGTGCCACGAACCGGACGTGCGGCGAGGAGCCACAGGGTTGTGTGGCTCCTCGGGGTGGTACGGGTGGCGGGTGTCAGCCTGCGAGGATGCCGGTGAGTTGCTTCACGCTGGGGACGCGGCCGGCCACG
>JBBDSW010000043.1:0-1818 GCA_040904745.1 Nitriliruptoraceae bacterium | reverse complement strand
CGGTCGACGGGACGCACACGGTGGCTGAGGTCGAGCGGCAGATGGCCTACCTGCGCCGTCGTCGGGGGCGCGGACAGTACGCGCAGTTGATCGGCGGCGAGGTGTCGCTGCTGCCACCCGACGCGCACGCCGAGGCCCTGGCCGTCATGCGCCGACACGGGCGCATCCCGATGAGCTTCAGCCACGGTGATTTCGACGACGACTACCTCGAAGCGCTCGTGCTGGGTCCCGACGGCAAGCCCCGCTTCGACTCGATCTCGTTCGCGGTCCACATCGATTCCACCATGCGCGGTCGCCGCGCCGTCAAGCGGCCCACCAGCGAGGCCGAACTGCACGGCGAGCGGGCCCGGATCGCCGCCATGTTCTCCCGCCTGTGCGAGCGTCACGGGATCCGCAGCTATCTGGCGCACAACATGACGGTCACGCCAGCCAACGTGCACGAGATCGCCGAGGTCGTTCGGGTCTGCCGCGAGCTCGGGTACCGGATGTGCTCGTTCCAGCCAGCGGCCTACGTCGGCAACGAGCGCCGGTGGGCGGAGGGCTACCGCGCGCTCACCGACGAGGTCGTGTGGCGCGAGGTCGAACGGGGCGTCGGCCGGCGCCTGCCGTTTCGGGCCCTGCAGGTCGGTGACGAGCGCTGCAACCGTACGACCTGGGGGGTCTGGGCCGGCGCCCGCTACGTCCCGGTGTTCGACGACCGCGACGACCGTGACCTGGCGGCGCGTGACGCCTACCTCGAAGCGGTCCCGGCCAACCTGCGTTCCGACACCTGGCCGGTCAAGCTCACCCGCACCGCACGATCGCTCGCGCGTCACCCGATGCAGGCGATGCTGCTGAGCCGTTGGGCTGCACGGTTCGCCACTCGGGTCCTTGCCGGCATCTCGGCTCGTCCGGCGCGGCACGGGCGCGCCCGCGTCTTGGCGACGACCTACGTCATGCACCGGTTCATGGACGCCGGCGACGTCCGGCGCGCCTGGGAGCTGATGGAGCGCGGGGTCGAGTCCGAGGAACCCGACATCCAGGCGACCCAGCAACGCCTGCGCGCCTGTGCCTACGGCATGGCGCATCCCGAGCAAGACCGGGTCGTGCCGGCGTGCGTGCAGCACAGCGTGCTCGACCCGGCCGAGAACCAGCAGCTGATCCAGCTGCTCCCACCCCGGCCACGACCGTGACCGCCCGTGGTCAGGCTGCGGTGGCCGTGGCCCGGCACGACCTTGCACGGTTGTCCCGCCCGGAAAGTGAATACCTCGTGGGCGCGCCGGGTTCAGCAGGGAGTACCCGCTCCGCACGACACGGTGCCGGAGCCCATCATGCGACGAGGACCCACCCGATGCCGATCCTGAAACTGGTCGAAGAGCACGACGCGAGCCCCGAGGTCCAGGAGATCTACGAGCAGGTCAAGGCCAACTACGGCGGCTTCCTACCCGACCTCTACAAGCTCTTCGGCAACGATCCCGACTACCTCCGCTCGATCGTGGCGCACATGGGCAGCGTCATGGAACCCCGCCAGATCGACGCCAGGACCAAGGAGATCATCGCCTACGTCGTCGCGGCAGTGAACGGCTGCGACTTCTGCATCAACGCCCACGCCGGCGGGCTGCGTCAGCACGGCGTCGACGACGCCGGGCTGACCGAGATCCTGGCGACCGTGGGACTGTGGGAGGAGATCACCCGGTTCGCGATCGGCTCCCGCCTGCAGTGGCCCGCAGGCTGACGAGCAGCCCGTCCGAATCACGGAGACATCCACCGGCCGTGGGCGCTCCCCACGAACGCCCACGGTCACCAGCGCCGGGCACCTTCACGGGCCCGGCGAACCCG
>JBBDSW010000042.1:0-11121 GCA_040904745.1 Nitriliruptoraceae bacterium | reverse complement strand
CAACTACTGATACTCGCCCGCGTCGACGGTGGCCGACTCACCGAACACACGCAGACCACCGACCTGGATGACATCGTCACACAGGCTCTCGCTCGCCACGAGCCGGATCCAGACGTCGAGGTCCGGGTCCTTCAGATCGAGCCGCTGCAGATCGCCGGCGAGCCCATCCTGCTCGAGCGGGTCGCCCACAACCTGATCGACAACGCCACGGCCCACGCAGCGAGCCGCGTCGAGATCGCCCTTCGACGGGAGGATGGCGCCACGGTTCTCACCGTGGACGACGACGGTCCTGGTATCCCCGCCGACCAACGACTTGCGGTCTTCGAACGGTTCACCCGGCTCGACCACGCCCGCGACCGCCAGCGGACCGGCGGCGCGGGGAGCCGTAGCGCCTGAGAGGCCAGTTCCGACTCGTCGGTGAGCAGCGGTTGGCGTCGCGAGGCGAGGGTCCGGCGAACACCCGCCCTCCACCAACGGTCGCTACGGTCAGCTGGTCACATCCGCAGCACGAAGGCTTCCCGTGTCGACGGCAGCTGCCCCCAGTTCGAGCGATGCTGTGCGATCCGGCCGGTTCATCCCCTTCAGCCGGGCCGATCTCGTCGCCCTGCTCGAGAGCGATGACCGCTTGCCCGTCGACGACGCTGGCCACTTCCGCGCGTTGACACGCCTGCTCAACGCGACGTTCCACGTCGAGTTCCGCGAGCGTCTCGAGAAGCTGAAGGAGGCCTACGCCCCGTTCGCTCATGATCCCGACACGCGGACCGTGCGAACCTACGACACGGCGGAGCGCGCCCAGGCACAGCAGGACCTGCTCCACGGCTTGGAGGAGCTGCTCGAACATGCCAACTTCCAACGCGTCGACGTAGAGGAGATCCATCGGGCCTTCGAGGAGGAGTCGCTGCTGAAGGTCCGCGTCGAGGTCGACCTCGACGACTTCGAACACCTCCTGTTCTTCCGGCGGGGCGAGACCGACCGCACGCGGGAGGTCTCCACCTGGAAGGGACTGCGCCGCAAGGTGGTCTCGTTCACCAACTACGAGAAGGTGTTGGTGTTCGTGACCTTCAAGGACACCGAGTACTTCGCCAGCCGCGACATCGACGTCGAAGAACTCCCCTTCACGCCCGGCTCGACCGTGCTGAAGCTGTTCCAGGACGTTCCCAAAGCCGACATCGAGAGCCTCTTCCCGAACACGCAGGTGAAGATGCGGTGGGCCGACCGGTTGCTGATCGGGATCCCCGCGATCATCAGCGGCATCATCATCGCGTCGACCAAGCTGCTCACCACCATCGGGCTGCTCATCCTCCTGGCAGGCTTCTACCTGGGCATCCGCGACCAGCCGGTCGAACTGGACCAGGCGACGCTCGTCACGCTCGGCGCCGGCGTCGGGTCGTTCGGCGGCTACCTGACCCGGCAGTTCACGAAGTTCAAGGCCCGCCGCATGGAGTTCCTCAAGACGCTGGCCGACAACCTGTACTTCCGCAACCTCGACAACGATGCCGGGGTCTTCCACAACCTGTTGGACGCCGCCGAGGAGGAGGAGACCAAGGAAGCCATCCTCGGGTGGTACTTCCTACGGGCCGCCGACCACCCGCTGTCCATGGTGGAACTCGACCGGGTGGTCGAAGGATGGTTCGCCGAACGCTTGGATTGCGTCCTGGACTTCGACGTCACGGACGGGGTCGAGAAGTTGCGGCGGCTGGAACTGATCACCGGTGGCGATGAGCACCTGACGGCCGTTCCGGCGGACGTCGCCCTCGAGCGCCTCGACGCGCGCTGGGACGAGGTGTTCACCTACAACCAGGCACGAGACTCGCCAGCCGGGGGAACCACGGACAGCTCCCCCGACACCACTCCCACCGGTCACCGAGGTTCGTGATGGGGTGTCGCGAGGCCATCGGCCCCACGACGTGCGGACCAGCGACCCCGGGACCGGTACGTCCGGGGGCGGCCGGTGGGTCCGGTAGCCCGCGACTCCACCCCTACGGCTGATCTTCCGAACGGTCGTGTTCGACGGGTCCGCGGACACGCAGGTAGAGGGCCTCGAACACGAAGATGATGGCGATCCCTCCGACAGCGATGGCGACGATCAACCAGTCCTGTCCGCCCTTGACGATCGCGAAGGCGACCAGGGCCACGGTGTCGGCAGCGATCGCCGCGAGGGGCACCCAGGCGCACACCTGGACGTCGCCACGGAGGTGGCGGAACACCCCCCATTGGATCGCGATGTCCATCACCAGGTAGAAGATCGCACCGATCGCGGCGATGCGGCTGAGGTCGAAGAACACGGCCAGGCTGCCAGCGACCACCACCGTGTAGACCAGGGTGTGCTGTCGGATCCCGCCGGGCATGCCGAAGTGCCGGTGCGGGATCAGGGCCATGTCGGTCAACATCGCCAGCATCCGTGACACGGCGAACATGCTGGCAAGTAGCCCGGACCCGGTGGCGATGACGGCGACGACGACCGTGAAGATGACCCCCGCGTCGCCGAAGGCCGGTCGCGAGGCCTCCGCCAGCGAGTAATCGCGCGCGGCGACGATCTCGGAGATGGTCAGCGTCGAGCCGACGGCCCAGGACACCAGCAGGTAGACCACGACACAGATCGCCAGCGAGATCACGATGGCCCGGCCGACGTTGCGCTGCGGATCCTCGACCTCGTCCCCGCTGCTGGTGATGGTCGTGAACCCCTTGTAGGCCAGGATCCCGAGTGCGACCGCAGCCAGCATCCCACCCACGCCGGCATCGGCAGCCCCACTACTCGCCGACCGGAAACTGAAGCCCGCAGCCCACAGGGTGACACCGGCGAAGACCAGGATCCCACCGACCTTGAGCACGGCGGCGACCTTGGAGACCGTACCGATGGCCTCGTTCCCGGCGATGTTGACCAGGAACCCGGCGATGATGATCCCCAGGGCGAGCACGGGGACCAGGACGCTGGTGTCCTCGACGTCGAAGAGGCGCAGCGTGTACGTCCCGAAGGTACGGGCGACCAGGCTCTCGTTGATGACCATCGAGAACACCATCAGCATCGCGCCGGCCGCCGTCACCGTCGACCGGCCGTACGCACGCGACAGGATCATGGCGATCCCCCCGGCCGACGGGGAATCGCTCGACACCTGGATGTAGCTGTACGCACTCAGCCCACTGATCACCGCCGCGATGACGAACGCGACCGGGAACCACGGCCCGGCGAGTTCCGCGATCTGGCCGGTCAACGCGAAGATGCCGGCACCGATCATCACACCGGTACCCATCGCGACCGTGCCGGCGAGACTCAGGCTGCCCGCCCGGTACCCATCGCTCATGCCGTACCCGCCACGACATGCCGGTCGCACCTGAGCGCATCCAGCAACGGGACGACCCCGATGCCGCGCCCGTCACAGCGGTCGGCGCAGATGGGGGACCCGAGGTGACGGCGCCGGACCCCGTGGCCGGTGCACGCGTCCAGGCCCCGGGCTACAGGCAACTTCCTGCCAGGCATGACCATGCAGTGAACGCTACATCCGCCCAGGGCAGCACCACCACCTGCGCCAGCATCCACCCGGCCCACGAGCATGGCGCGGTACCTCATACTCTGGGTCGGCGCGGCGTCGAGGCACGGCGGCGGGTGCATCAGGTGCAGCCCACCGTGCGAACGGACAGCCCGACCTACGGCAACGCGCCCTAACCTCGTTGGTAGCTCGCCCGTGACCCCGGTGCGCTCGATCGAGGACCCGAAGAGGGGACGCACCGATGGGGCCGCGCGCGCATGGCGGGCCTGAGGTGACGGGCCGGCTGGAGTTCGAACGAAGGCGTGCGCTCGACGTGGTGCTGCTTGCCGATGCTCACCAGCGTCGGGTTCGTGCTGCTCCCGGCCGCCGTCGTGCTGCTGCTGACCGCATCGGTGGTCGTAGCGGCCCGCAGCGCCCAGCTGCTGCGCTGGCTCGATCGGCAGCCCCCTGGGCCCACGCCCGTGCGAGTCTGCTGTGACGGTCCTACTCCTCCTCGCCGGTCTCGTCCTGCTCGCCATGGTCGCGTACGACGCGTTGGCCACCACCCTGAGCGTGGGCGCGGCGGCGGGGCCGCTGACCTCCCGACTCGCCCGGGGCTGGTGGCGTTTCGCGCGCCGACTCGCCGGGCGGCCGGACTCGCCCGTCATCGTCTCCGCCGGGCCGGTCGTGCTGCTGCTGACGATCGGTGTGTGGCTGGGCCTGCTGTGGGCAGGCTGGACCCTCGTGTTCGCCGCGGATCCTGAAGCGGTCATCTCGACTGCGACGCGCGCGCCCGCGTCCGGCTGGTCACGCGTGTACTTCACCGGGTTCACGGTCTTCACCCTGGGGGTCGGGGACTACATCCCTCAGGGTCAGCCGTGGGAGATCCTGACCGCCATCGCCTCGGTGAGTGGGCTGGGACTGGTCACGCTCGCGATCACCTATCTGATGCCGGTCGTCAGCTCGGTGACCGCCCGTCGGGCTCAGGCCAACACGATCGCCGGCATGGGCAACACGCCATGAGACACCACGACGAGGGCCCCATCGTCCCCCGCGTACCGGTCGGCCACCTCGGTCAACCCACGCAGCCCGCGTGCCGTGGCCTCGTCGCGAGGCTCCGCCCCCGGGTAGACACCGTCCGGGTAGCGGGCTTTCACCGCACCCATATCCATCCCCTCTACCTGCCCGAAAGCGCGTTCCGCGAGGTCCTCCACGGGCGGAAATGACGGCACCCCAAGCGAAGCGGCGATCCGCTCTCCCGTCTGGACCGCCCGACGCAGCGGCGAGGTCACTACCCCGCCCCAATCGGGCCTCACACCTGCCAGGACGGTCGCGACCCGATCTGCATCCGCCCATCCCTCTTCGTCGAGGGGTCGGTCCGTGCGGCCCTGCATGAGGTTCTGGGCGTTCCAGTCGGTTCGACCATGCCGAACCAGTGCGAGGAGCGTTCGGCCATCGAGAGGTGTCTGCATCCGCCTGAGGCTATCGCTGCACTCGTACGACATGGTTCCGTGGTTGGCGGATCTCGCCCTACGGGCATCGTTTCGCGTTGCAAGTGGCGGTCGACTTCTGACTTGCTGACGTCGACGACGTCGGCGTGGCGATGGCCGGTGGCAGGTGCTCGGCGGACCGCGATGATCCACCGCGCTCGTGCGGGCACAGGCCCAACGTCAGGCTTGAACTCGTTCGGGTAGTGGTTCGACATTGAGACGTCGATGGGAACGTCCTGAGGTAGTCCCGCTCAGCAGCTTCGACGACTGCGGTAAGAGGGAACGGACCATCGCTCACGGTCGATGAGCGCCGTGAACACGCGCTCCCCCATAGCGGGTGGTTTGGCGACGACACCCAACATTGCATCATCGCATCGGCGTCGTCCGCGCACCGATGCGTGAGCCGCTTCCAGAGGCGCGGCGAATCCACTCGCCCCCAGCAGCTGCGCCCGCGTCATGACCCGGCTCCCTCCACAGCGAGAGCCTGCTGTCGAGGGGATCCCCCTCGGGCACTCAAAGCTGCGACATCGGTTCGACTGGCAAGCAGGGGTGTTCGTGACGCGCGGATCGCGTTCCGTTGAGAGGTGAGGCGCACTCGACCGCGGCTGGCCTGGTACATAGGTGGTCGAGCGCGATACAGGAGCGTGCATGTGACGTGCCAGGGATCGATCGTCGACCACGTCACGGCCTGGTCTTCGAGCAGGACCGGCTGTGCGGGAACGACCCGGACCAAGAAGGGTCGCGTCGCATCGGACGCGACTGGGAAGCGACGGCCGTGCTCCGAAGCCGTCGCGTCACCGGCGCCATGCGGGACGTCGTCACCCGCGGCCCAGGCGGCCAACGGAACCGCCCCTGGGGCCGCAGCGAGTACCGCACGGTGACCACGCGCGCGGAAGCGGCCCGCCCCTCCGTCGTGCTCCTGCTCCTCCGCGCCGCGCACTTCGGACCGTCGGTCGCGGTCACGACCATCGTGGCGCTGCTGGCCCTCGCCCTGGGGCTACCCCTGTACAAGGGCGTCGTGGTCACGGTCGCCGTGTTCACCGGCCAGTTGACCATCGGCTGGGGCAACGACCTGCTCGACGTCGATCGGGACCGCGAGGTCGGCCGACCTGACAAGCCGCTGGCCAGTGGCGACGTGACGCCGTCCTTCGTACTGCGCTGGCTCATCGTCGCGGCGGCCGCCTGTGTGGCACTGTCGTTGCTCGCAGGCTGGCGTAGCGGGGCAACCCACCTGGCGCTCCTCGCCTTCGGGCACCTCTACAACGTCTACTTCAAAACGACGCCGTGGTCTTGGCTTCCCTACGCCGTGGCGTTCGGCTCACTGCCCGCCGTCGTCAGCCTTGCGAACAGCCCGTCCCAGTGGCCGCCGACCTGGATGGTCGGCACCGCGGCCATGCTCGGGATCGCAGCGCACTTCCTCAACACGTTGCCCGACCTCGACGACGATGCGGACACCGGCGTGAGGGGGCTCCCGCACCGGCTAGGCGCTTTCCCGAGTCGGCTCATCGCCACGGCGCTACTGGTCCTCGCTTCGGCGGTCGCGGTTCTCGGCCCCGCCGGCGCACCGGCCACCTGGACCTGGACGGCTCTCGCCGTAGTGGTCGCGCTCGCCGGCCTCGCGCTGTTGGGCAACGGCAAGGTGCCGTTCTACGCCGCGATCACGATCGCGCTGGTCGACGTCGGGCTGCTCGCGGCGGTTGCCGCATGACGGCCTGGGACCTGGCAGTCGTGGGCTCCGAACCGGCTGGACCGGCCACTGCGATCGGAACCCCGCGCGTCGAACGGAAGATGGCGCGACCGACCTGGGCGATCCCCCGGAACCTCTTCACCCACCTGGTCGAACTTCGGCTGGCGCGAGGCCGCGACACGACCGCCAGGTTCCGTGGCATCGTCCCCGTACTGGCAAGCGACACCCGGAGCCGGCGCGTCCCACGACGCCGGAACGACATCGAGGAGAGACCAGCATGCGGATCCTGAACGTCCAGGGGGTCCTCCCCGAGCACCGGTACACGCAGTCGGAGATCACCCGTGCCTTCACGCACGCGCTGCTGCGCGTCGACGTCGACGAGGAGCTCGTGCAGCGTCTGCATGCGAACGCCTGTGTGCAGACGCGCCACCTGGCACTATCGCTGGAGCGGTACGGCGAACTGGCCGACTTCACCGAGGCCAACAACGCGTACATCGAAGTCGCTGTCGAGCTGGGCGCCCGGGCCGTCACCGACTCGCTGGAGGCCGTCGGTCTCACCCCGCCCGACGTCGATCTCATCGTCTCCGCGACGGTCACCGGCCTCGCGGTTCCCTCCCTCGACGCACGCGTCGCCGCCCTGATCGGGATGCGCCCCGACGTGGTCCGCGTGCCGCTGGTCGGGCTGGGCTGCGTCGCCGGCGCCTCCGGAGTGGCACGACTGCACGACTACCTCCGCGGACATCCCGACAGCGTGGCAGTGCTGATGGCCGTCGAGCTGTGCTCGCTGACCCTGCAGCGCGACGACGCCTCGATGCCGAACCTCGTCGCCGGCGGGCTGTTCGGCGACGGCGCAGCAGCCGTGGTTGCGGTCGGTGCCAACCGGGCTCGAGAGCTCGACGACCCGCCGGCCGTCCCCCAGCCTGACGTACTCGGTGCACGAAGCCGGCTCTACCCCGACTCCGAACGAGCGATGGGCTGGGATGTCGGCACGACTGGGCTGAAGATCGTGCTGGACAGCACCGTGCCAGCGCTCGTGAACCGTTACGTCGGCGAGGACGTCCGGGCGTTCCTCACCGACAGCGGCCTGACGCAGGACGACATCGAGTGGTACGTCGCGCATCCGGGGGGCCCGAAGGTACTCGAGGCCTTGCAGGAGACCCTCGGCCTCGACCGGGAGGCATTGCAGGTGACCTGGGACTCCCTGGCCCGGATCGGCAACCTGTCCTCGGCATCGGTACTGCACGTGCTGGCCGACACCCTCGCCGAGCGACCGCCGCGACCGGGTTCCTACGGCCTGATGCTCGCGATGGGTCCCGGCTTCTGTTCCGAGCTCGTCCTGCTCCGGGCGCCGGAGCGGGCCGCATGATGTGGTTCACCCTGCTGATCGCCGCCGTCGGTCTCGAGCGGCTCGCCGAGCTGGTGGTGTCCAAGCGCAACGCAGCATGGAGCTTCGCGCGGGGCGGTGTGGAGTCGGGGCGACGGCACTACTCAGTGATGGTGGTGCTGCACACCGGCCTGCTGGTCGGCTCGCTGGTCGAGGTGTGGCTGCGCCGACCGGCGTTCCTGCCTGCCCTCGGATGGACGATGCTCGCGCTGGTGCTGGCCGCCCAGGTGCTTCGGTGGTGGTGCATCATCACGCTCGGCCACCAGTGGAACACCCGGGTGATCGTCGTACCGGGCATGTCCCGGGTCACCGGCGGCCCGTATCGCTTCATGTCCCACCCCAACTACGTCGCCGTCGTCATCGAGGGATTCGCACTGCCGCTCGCCCACTCCGCCTGGATCACCGCGCTCGTCTTCACGCTCTGCAACGCCGTGTTGCTGTCGCTGCGGATCCGGGTCGAGAACCGGGCGCTGACCTCGATGCCCGTGACCGCGCCCGTCACACCGCCATCGGCGGAGGTGACGCTATGAGGGACCTCCTCGTGATCGGTGGCGGACCCGCCGGACTTGCCGGCGCGCTGTACGCCGCGCGTGCGGGCCTGGACGTGACGGTGTGGGACAAGCGCGCCGGCATCATCGACAAGGCGTGCGGCGAGGGGCTGATGCCTGGTGCGGTCACCGCGCTCGCGGACATCGGGGTCGCTCCGCGTGGCGAGGACCTCGTCGGGATCCGCTACCTCGCCGGGGACCGTGCGGTCGAGGCAACCTTCCGCAGCGGGCTCGGCCGAGGTGTCCGCCGCACGACCTTGCACACTGAGATGCGATCCGCGGCCGAGGCCGCCGGGATCCCGCTCGAGCACCAGTGCGCACGGGAGATCCGCCCCGACCCTGACGGCGTCGTCGTGGACGGTCAGCGCTTCCGGCACGTCCTCGCCGCCGATGGGCTCCACTCTCCCGTCCGGCGCCTGCTCGGGCTCGACGGGCGACCGTCGCCTCGGCGGCGCTATGGCATGCGGCGCCACTACCGGCTCGCCCCTTGGACGTCGTTCGTGGAGGTGCACTGGGGCGAGTCGGCCGAGGCCTACGTCACCCCCGTCGCCGGCGACGTCGTAGGCGTCACCCTGCTGACGTCAGCCCGCGGCTCGTTCGCCGACAATCTGGCCCAGTTCCAGTCGTTGCGGGCGCGGCTGCGTGACGCCGCGCCTCTCGGCGACGTCCTCGGAGCTGGGCCACTCCGGCAGCGGGCCCGGTCTCGGGTAGTTGGGCGCGTGCTGCTCGTCGGGGACGCCGGCGGGTACGTCGACGCGCTCACCGGCGAAGGCGTGGCGATGGCCGTAACGCAGGCTCGTGCGGCCGTTGCCGCGATCCTGGATGATGACCCGATGCGCTACGAGCACGACTGGCACACCATCACACGGCGGTACCGCATGCTGACCTCCTCCCTACTCGGCGCCACTCGGTTGAGGCCGATCCGGCGGGCGCTGGTCCCAACTGCCGCGCGGCTCCCGGGTGTGTTCTCGGCCGCGGTCAACTCCCTGGCGAGGCCGGCGTGACCACGGAGCTCGTCATCCTCGTCGACGAAGCCGGGAACGCCATCGGTTCGGCCCCCAAGGCCACGACGCACGACGCGCACACACCGTTGCACCTGGCCTTCTCCTGCTACGTCTTCGACCGTGCCGGACGGCTGTTGATGACTCAGCGGGCCCACGGGAAGCCGACGTTCCCGGGCGTGTGGACCAACAGCTTCTGCGGCCACCCGTCACCGGGTGAGGACATGTTCGAGGCCGTGGAGCGCCGGGCCCAGCAGGAGCTCGGGCTGACGCTCGGGACGCTCACCGTCATCTTGCCGGCGTTTCGCTACGAGGCGACCGGAGCCAACGGCGTGCGCGAGAACGAGCTGTGCCCTGTCTTCACGGCGATCGCCACCTCCGACGCCACCCCAGACCTGTCCGAGGTGGCGGCCGTGGAGTGGGTGAGATGGAGTTTGCTCCGTGACGAGGTGCTCACCGGTGAGCGGGACGTATCGATCTGGTGCGCCGCCCAGGTTGCAGAACTGGCCAACCGCGAGCTGGCCAACGGCCGATTCATCCCTGCCTCACCGGCCGACATGCCACGGGCCGTCCGCCCAACCCCGTCGTGACGACTACCCGGCCCGACTCCGCCCACACCGGCAACCGACCACTGCCTGTGCGTGCGCGGAGTCCCGACCGAGTTCGGAACCGAGCGCGGCTACGGGGCTGTCGGGATCCAACCCCTGGCCTCCTCACCGCCTTGGCCTCACCTATCGGCAACGACCTGCCGACGAACGTTCCACCGTCGTGGCACGTCGGCTGAGCTGTCGCATCAACGCAGGTCGAACCGGCCCACGCCGAGCCCGCCGGACCCCTACCCCCGAACGTTCGACATCGTGCTCGACCGGGGATCTGCGTGCCGTTCCGGCCGAGCATCCACGTGACACGCTGGTATGCCCTCGTGCGTGTCTATCGGATCTGAACCGACGGCCCCTTCGTCGCGAAGCAAGGCCCCATGATTAACAGAGCGACTGGCCGTAGATGCCCGACTCGGGCCCGCACGAGCGAGAATCCGGGGTTAGCGAGGCGATTGCGACCGAACGGCCGTGCAGGCAGGCAGAGGCAGCCGCGTGCGTACTTTTGCGTACTTCTCGCCGGCTCGCCATCGCTCCCTCCCCTGCCACCGCGGACCGTAGCCTGTGGTCGTCGTCGCTTGAGGGGGCACCGACGAGGGTGTGGATGGACCGATCGCATGTGCCTGCGGACGAAGCGGACAGAGCTGGATCGGTCGGTCACCTCGAGGCGAGCCGTCACACGCCCCAGTGCTTCCGGAGTGCTGAGCGGTGAAGGTCATGACAGAACGGCAAGTGCGGAGATCTCGGCCAAGAGCCCCAGCGCACCGATGAGGTCGCCGGATGTCACGCCTGTGCGTCGGTTCCACCCGGCCACGCCCAGCGCAGCTACGCCGATCGTTGACGTGGGGATGGCGGCGATCTCCCATGGAGTGGCTCCGATGGCGAAGAGCACGATGCCTGTCGTGCACAGTCCTGCGATGAGTGTCAGCGGGCTGGCGGCTTCGATCA
>JBBDSW010000041.1:0-1844 GCA_040904745.1 Nitriliruptoraceae bacterium | reverse complement strand
GTGGGCACGGCGGTCGGACTCGCCATCGGCCTCCTCCACCGGGTCAGCCACGGGCATCGCTGACGAGCGGCCGCCATCGATCCCATTGCGGGCCGCTACGCCGTCCACCACGAACGCTGCCGCACCGAAGTCGATGGTCGTCTGCTGGATGACCGCTGATCCACAGCTCGCCGTTGCACTGGCAGGCGGTCCGCATTCGGCGCGTCGGCCGCGCGGCACGCCTGAGGGGTCCGACCGTCCCCTTCGGTGGCTCGTGTGTCGCCAGCACCGACACACCGACCAACGGTATGGTGGCACGGCCGTGGGCCAACGGTCGCCGTGGCCAGCCGCCCGCGGCTGTCCGCAGACGTGCCCGAGAACCCGTATTCGGAGGTCCTCCGCGATGACGCTCCACCTCCCGGACCGTCGCAGCGTCCCACGACCCAGCGGTGACCAGACGGGGACCTGGATCGACCTCCCCTTCCTCGACGGGCTCGGGGTCGAGGTGAAGGACCTCGGAGACGGCACCATCGGGCTGTGCCCGTCGCCGGAGCGTTGCATCCCGGTACCCGAGCACGCCAGAGACGCCGACACCGTGAACCTCGGTGCGCTGGCCGAGGCACTCGAGGTCGTGGTCGCCGATGATGGCCACCACGCGGTCGTGCGTCCTGCCCCCGCCGCCCTGCAGGCCATGGGTCGCGCGCACCTGCAGGTGGGTGACCGGCTCGACCTGACCCTGCCCGACCTCGACGGGCACGACCGCCCGGTGATCCCTCGCCACGGTCGTGCCGCCGTGTTCGCGTGGGCGTCGTGGTGACGCTGCCGCTACCAGTTGCCCGTGTGGCAACAGCTGGTGGATGACACCGGGCTCGATCTCGTGTCCGTGTCCATCGACGTCCAGGGACCAGAGGTCGTGCGCCCCTGGACGGAGGCCGCGGCGGCCAGCTTCACGACCCTGGTGGACAGCGAAGCGCAACTCGCGGGTCGCCTGGGCGTGACCGCCGTCCCGTTCGTCCTCACCTTCGAGAATCGCCGGCTCGTCCGACCGGTGACCTCGATCAACGTGTTGGAGGACCATCAGGCGGAAGCCGTGCGCCACTGGGCCCTCGGCGCGGCGGCTCGCATCGAGCTCACGGCCATGCCCGAACGGCACAAGTCACAAGCCACCGAGTTGGCGTCCGCCTGGTTGACGGTCGCCCGGCTGGCAATCGAGGAGGAGCGGCTCGACGACGCCGGGGCAGCGCTGGCCCGTGGGTTCGAGCTCGATCCGGACAACTGGCTGATCCGCAAGCAACGCTGGGCGCTGAGCGAACCGGACCGCTTCTACGCTGGCAAAATCGACCAGGACTGGCAGAAAGAGCAGCGAGCTGCTGGCCGCTGATAGGCCAGCGCAGAGGTACCGGTGCCACGTGACGGCTCGTCGCCGTCACCGGGCTCACCTCAGGCGGGACGGCGGAGTTCGATGGCCGGACACCGGTCCATGACCACGTCGATCCCCGCTTGCCGCGCGCGCTCCGCGGCTGCGTGATCAATGACCCCGAGCTGCATCCAGACCGCGGAGGCGCCGATCGCGATCGCCGCGTCCACATGGGCACCTGCGAACTCGGAACGGCGGAAGATGTCGACCACGTCGATGTGGATGTCGTCCGGGATGGAGGCCAGGTCCGGGTAGGTCGCCAGCCCCTGCACCTGATCGGCACGAGGCGTTACCGGGATGACCCGGTAGCCGTGGTCGAGCAGCAGACGCATGACACCATGACTCGGACGGCCCGATCGCGGCGAGGCGCCCACGACAGCGAAGGTGCTACTGCGGTCCAGGATCCGCCGTGCCAGCTCGGTCGTCTCGGCGTCGGCCCGGTTCATGC
>JBBDSW010000040.1:0-1861 GCA_040904745.1 Nitriliruptoraceae bacterium | reverse complement strand
GCCGAGGATGCCACCAGCGAGGTGTTCCTGCGGGCGATGGAGCGGATCGCCGGCTACCGAGGTGGATCCTTTGCCGCCTGGTTGTTCGCGATTACGAGGAACGTGGTCATCGACACGTACCGACAGCGTCAACCACTGGGACTGGAGCTCGTCCCGGAACCGGAGGCGGGTGCCCGCACGCCCGAAGATTGGGCCGTCGCGTGCGCCGAACGCGATGCCCTGCGAGGGGCGATCGCCCAGCTCACCGACGACCAACGCACGGTCATCGAGTTGCAGCTCGCCGGGTGGACCGGACCGCAGATCGGATCCGCCACCGATCGGTCGCCGGACGCCGTGAAGATGCTCCGGTACCGGGCGATGAAGAGCCTGCGCGAGGCCCTGACAGAGATGGGCTGGGAGAAGGACTGCCACCATGGTTGAAGATGCAGAGGAACAGGCGACCGCGCTGGACTCCTACTGGACCGCCCTTGATGCCGGCGAGACGCCGGAGGTGCGGGAACCATCGCTTGCTGGGGCCGTGCGGCTGCTCCGTCGCCGGCTCGCGCCCGAACCGCCCCGCGACGGGTTCATCGCAGACCTGCGACGAGCGCTGGAGGAGCGGGCAGCCGCCACTCCGGGCCGACCGATCCATCGGCGACGCCCGCAGCGCTATCCATGCTGGGCCGCGGTCGGCCTGGGCACCGGATCCCTGGTGGTGCTGTCGCTCGGGGTGCTCCTCATGCGCCTGAGACGACACGGCACGCTACACGTGCCCCAGCTGTGAGCCCTGATAAACGCGAGAAAGACTAGGAGGTCCACATGTTGAGCACCCAGAATTTCGGGGAGCCGGGCCAGCCCGCCACGCTGAGTCATGCGCTCTTCCCACAACAGACGCTCGTACGCCACGCGGCGCTCGTACTCGCCGCCTCGCTGTTCATCTCGCTCGTCGCCCAGATGAGCATCAGCCTGCCGATCGGACCAGTCCCGATCTCCGGGCTCACGTTCGGGATCTTGCTGGTGGGTGCGCTGCTCGGACCGTGGCTCGGCGCGACGGCGGCCGTAACCTACCTGGCGTGGGGCATCGTCGGCCTGCCTGTCTTTGCTGCCGGTGCCTCGGGCTGGGCGGTGATGACCGGGTCGACGGGTGGCTACCTGCTTGGGGCACCGCTGGCCGCCTTCGTGGTCGGCTGGCTGTCACAGCTCGGATGGGATCGCCGTCCATGGACACTCGGTGCGGCGATGCTCATCGGTGAGGTCGTCATCTACGCATGCGGCCTCCCGCTGCTCTACCTGTGGGGTTCGCATCACCCGGAACTCATTCAGACGACGATGACCTGGAACCTCACCCTGCAATGGGGCCTGTTCCCCTTCATTCCGGGAGATGCGGCCAAACTCCTGCTGGCCGCATCGCTGGTGCCGGCCGGATGGCAGGTGTTGCACGCGGCGCAGGTCGGTCCCGCCCGTGTGCTGAGCGGTGACCCGCCGAGCAGCATGAATCTGGCGTCTCTGGGGGTGCTGGCGGGCCTGGCGATGGCGGCGTCTGCCGTCCTGCCGTGGGGTCCTTCAGGGATCGGGCTGGGGCAGGGAGCTGGGTGGACGGTGCTCGGGGCAGGGCTTGCCGGTGCACTGGGCGGCAGCTTGCGGATGCGCGGTTACCTGCAAGCTGCCGTTGCGCAGATCTGGGCGTTCGTCGCTGCCTCGACGGGTGGCCTGGTGGCGCTCCTCCACGTCGTGACCTTCACCGCCGAGGGTCAGGTCACACTGGCAGGTGCTGCGTTGGGCCCGGTCGTCGGAACGCTGGCGGCGCTGGCATTACTCGCCTTTGCCATCGCTGAGACCGGTCGCGACCCCGTCGCCTCCGAGTAGGCGTGACCGACAACTC